>NZ_JBFAJY010000024.1:0-112483 GCF_040655445.1 Streptomyces sp. NPDC050423 | reverse complement strand
GACCCTAGACAAGTCCCATCGTTGCAGGTCAGGAGCACTCTCCGCTTATTTGATCAAGGCATGGACGAGCCCGCTCGTGAAAGCGCGAGGCTAGGGCTGTCCCGTACAACGAGGTCGCCTGCGGAGGGTGCGGTCAGCTCCGTCAGGCGGCTCCGGCCCCCACCCCGTCGCCGCCACGATCTCGTGCGCGATGTCCACCACCGTCCGCCCGTCCGTGTTCACCCTGACCGTGTCCGCCGGAGCCTGTTCGTCGAGCAGACGGGCCTTGCGGGCGCTGCCGCGCAGTTCGTGCTCCAGCTCCGAACCGATTTCGCGGCCGGTCAGGCGCTGGGCCGTCGTCTCGTCGGACGCGGTGAGCAGGATCCGTACGATCCGTACGTCGGCGCCCATCGCGCGCTCGAACATGGGCGCCGACTCGGCCAGCACGCTGACCGTGTTCGTGTAGATGAGGCGGCGGTGTCCCAGGTCCGCGAAGTTGGACCAGACCGCCGTCAGGTTCCGTTCGGTGATCTGCGCGCGGTGCGGGTCGTTCTCCGGCGCCGGGTGGACCTGGCCCATGAAGTCGCCGTCGATGACCGTGTGCGGGGTCCCGGCCTCCCGCAGCCGCGCCGACACCTCCCAGGCCACGGTCGTTTTCCCCACGCCCGCGCGTCCGCCGATGAGCAGCACCTCTGAATGAGCCATGCGGGCAGGGTGCCAGCCCGGCCGGAGCGGCACGACGGGATTACGCGGGCAGGTGGTTTCCGCCGTATTCGCTGCGGGTCTTGAACTCTGCGGCTCGCATAATCTACTCTGCCCAGGCATTTGCGTGTGCGTATGCAAATATGTAGTGAGGGGTGGGCGTGGCGTTCTGGATGGCGGCGGCATCGGTGTGGGGTGTGCTGCAGTTGCTGCTGCTCTCCTGGCCGGTTCGTACGGTGCGATGGTCGACGGTGCTGCTGGCCCTCGGTGTTGGCGCCTATGGCAGTGGTGTCGCTTCAGTGTTGGTTGAACTGTTCGTGGCGGCGGCTGGCGGCCTCCGAGGGGAGTTCGCTTCATGACGTGCTGGGCACGGTGATGTGGACGACGGCGCCGGTGGCCGAGGAGCTGCTGAAGATCGCTCCCCTTCTGCTGGCCGGCTGGGCGTTGCGTGGGCGAATGCAGTGGGGGATGTCGGACTTCGCCGTGCTGGGTGGTGCCGTCGGGGCGGGCTTCGGGCTGGTGGAGGCCGTTGCTCAGTACGCGTTGGCACCGGATGCGGTGGTGCGCCCGGTGGAGGGCGGCTGGATGGTGGGCAGCGGCTTCTCGGCGCCGTTCGTCGCGGGATTCCCCGAGCTGCTGGGGCATTGGTTTCCCGCGCCGGTGGGCACGGTGGCGCTGGGGAGCTTCGACGTGAGCATCACGGCTGAGCATCATGTGGTGTGGTCGGTGCTCGGGGGCCTGGGGGTGGGGCTGTTTCTGCTCGGGCGCGCATGGTGGGCCCGGCTGGTCGGACTGGTACCGCTCGCACTGGCGATTGCCCAGCACACGGTGGTCAACTACGCCGCCGAAAAGCAGGGTTCGGACGGTTGGCAGCTGGAGTGGTACGACCGCCTGGCGGCGGCCGGCTGGTGGACGGTACTGGTCTGTCTGGCGCTGGCCGCGCTCTGGGACATCCGTGCCGGGCGCCGGGGCAAGCGCCTGGAGCCGGCCGTCCGGCTCGCTGCGGAACGCGAGGGGACCCCGGCGGGTGCGGCGCTGGCGAACTTCGCTCTGCTGCGACTGCCCTGGACCGCTGCGGTGGCGCTGGGATACGCCCGGCAGCGGCGCGCCTTGCTGTACGCCGCGGTGCACCCCCGCGTCGACCCCGAACTCCTCCGGCCTCCCGCTCCGCTTCACCAACGACCCCGCAGGCCGCATCACCGCCTGGACCGACACCAACAACCGCTCCTACACCTATGACTACGACGATCAGGACCGGGTCGTCGCGGAAGGCGGCGAAGGAGGTCACTTCACCCTCCGCCTCGCCTACGACGGCGCCCGCCCGGACTTCCCCGGGCTGAAGACCACCACCCTGACCTCGGCGAGCGGGACCGTGTCCCACTCCCTGATCGACCACCGGCACCTGGTCGTGGCCGAGATCGACCCCAACGGCGCCATCACCCGCACCAGCTATGACGAGGCCGGGCGACCCCTTTCCGAGACCGATGCGCTGGGACGCACCACTCACCTGGGCTACGACGCCGACGGCCGCCTGAGCCACCTCGTCCGCCCGGACGGCAGCAGCTGCTCACTCACCCGTGATACCCGAGGCAACCCGGTGGAGATCACCTCCCCGGACGGCACTGTCCGGCAGCAGACCTTCGATGCCCGGGGGAACCTGACCGCAGTCACCGACCCGCTCGGAGCCACCACCCACTACCTGTACGACGCCCGTGGCGGCCTGCTCGCCGTCACCAATCCACTGGGCGCCACCACGAGGGTCCGCTGCGATGCCACAGGGCTCCCCACGGAGATCACCGACGGGCTCGGTGCCACCACGCATCTTCACCGAGACGCCTTCGGTCGCATCGCAGCCGAGACGGATCCCTTGGGAGCCACCACTCACTACCAACGTTCGGGGGAAGGCCACCTGCTGCGCCGGACGGATCCGGACGGCACGGCGGAGTCCTGGACCTACGACGGCGAGGGCAACTGCCTCACACACACCGATGCCAACGGCGGTGTGACCAGCCACGAATACACCCACTTCGAAACGGGTCATCACTACAACGTTCACCGCTACTACGACCCAGAGACAGCGCGCTATCTGAGCCCAGATCCACTGGGGCTTGCACCATGCCCGAACCCTCTGGCTTATGTCGCGAACCCACAGGCTTGGACAGATCCTCCAGGACTTTCACCATGCGTGCCATCCGCAGCCGTTCAACCGGGTCAACGCGCAGCCGCCGACAGGGTGCAGATCTTCCGTAATGTCGATGCCCGGGAATTCGATGCGATCGCTTCGACCAACCAGTTCGGGACCGGTTTCGGTCAGATGGAAGGCAAATGGTTTGCGACCCAGGGCGCGCATGCTGATCGCTGGGGTGAGCTGCTCAATGGAGGAGACGGCCTGACCGTCACCACCGGATTGCCCAGATCGTTGGCAGACAAACTGCACTTTCACGCGGGGAAGCTCGACGGTGTCGGCCCCGGCTACTACGCCGACGGGGACCAGCTCGCCCAGATCAACAAAATGATGGATGGGATTAGGCTGTGGCCATGATGGAGAAGATCGAAGACCCGGTGGCCGAGGCGGTCGTGTTCTGGCGCTCGGCTGAGGAAGGGGGGCGGCGGTCGGGGCCTCCAACGGCCCCTGTCTATATGGCGACAGCTGCATTCGTCCAGGGCGACGACCGCGAACTCCAGCCCGGATGGCCTGCTTCCGCCGACCAGCTGAGCATCTTGTTGGAGGAGACCGCCGTCCGCGAGGACGGCTCCAGGACATGCAAGGTCGATTTCCTCGTACGCGACCTCGCACTTCCCTACCTGGCCCCTGGCGGCGAGATCCTGATCATGGAGGGTCCCCGAGTAGTCGCCTCCGCTCGCGTTGACACCGTCCACGTAGGAGATTGAGGTCGGGCAGCTCTCTTTTGCAGCGTCAGAGAGGGCGTAAGCGGGGACAATGCTGGATGTCTTGGCACGGGAATTGCTGGTCGACTTCTGCCCGATGGTTTTCCGAATGAAGATCAAGAATTCTCTTCCGATCCTTATATGGCCATTGTTGTCGAGATGGACGCCGCGCCGCATGCCGTAGCAGCCCCGCTCCCGAGGCGCTGCGGCGAGCGCCCGTGTCAGTTCTCTGAGGTGCCGGTCGGCTTCGAGTTCCGTGACGGTCGTGACGCGGCGAAATTCCACCGAGTGGTCCGCGACGGACCTTCAGGAGGTCTGGCCGGGGCGGGGGACCGCCAGGCATACCGCAGGCGGAGTACGCCCGGGGATCGCCGTACGCCCTGAGGAGGCCGGGGACCTCCCCCTGGGGGCAGCGTGGGCGGGGTGTTGTCCCGCTTAGGCTCGACACATGGAGACCCCTCACGCGCGTACGTCCCGGTGGCGGCGCCTGCTGCCCCGCAGCCGCAGCCGGTGGGCCGCCGGCATCGCCGCACTCGTCGTGCTGGCCGGGGCGGGCACCTGGACCGCCACCGCCGACGACAGCGCGCCGGCCGTGCACCGCCAGGACCGGATGATGCGCATCGACGGGGTGTCCATCGACACCTCGTACTTCACCACCGGCGGTTCACGGCGCCGGCCCGCGGTGCTGATCGGGCACGGCTTCGGCGGCAGCAAGGCCGACAACCGGGCGCAGGCCCAGCAGTTGGCGGCGGACGGATACGCGGTGCTGACCTGGTCCGCCCGCGGCTTCGGCGAGTCCGGCGGGAAGGTCGCGCTCAACGCACCCGACGCGGAGGTGAAGGACGTCTCCCGGCTGATCGACTGGCTGGCGGACCGGCCCGAGGTCCAGCTCGACGCCGCGGGCGACCCGAGGGTCGGGGTCACGGGCGCCTCCTACGGCGGAGCGATCTCGCTCCTCGCCGCCGGGTACGACCGGCGCGTCGACGCCATCGCCCCGGAGATGACGTACTGGAACCTTGCCGACGCGCTGTTCCCCGACGGGGTGTTCAAGAAACTCTGGGCCGGACTCTTCGTCACCACCGGCGGTGGCTGCCGGAACCTGGAGAAGCAGCTCTGCGAGATGTACGAGCGGGTCGCAGTCAGCGGGAAGCCGGACGCCGCCGCCCGTGCGCTGCTCACCGAGCGGTCACCTAGCGCCGTGGCCGACCGCATCAAGGTGCCGACGCTGATCATGCAGGGGCAGACCGACTCCCTCTTCCCGCTCGGGCAGGCCGACGCCATGGCGAAGGCCGTCAAGGCGAACGGCGCGCCCGTCGCCGTGGACTGGGTCGCCGGCGGACACGACGGCGGCGACAAGGAGTCCCACCGGGTGCGGCAGCGGGTCGACAACTGGTTCGACCGCTACCTGAAGGACGACAAGGGCGCCGACACCGGACCCGCCTTCCGCGTCACCCGGACCGGAGGCATCGACTCCACCGACGGCGCCGCCCTCACCCGCGGCGCGAGCGCCGACACCTACCCGGGGCTGACCAGCGGGGACGAGCGGATCGAGCTGCGGGGACGGCGGACCCAGACGTTCGCCAACCCCGCCGGGGCGAGCCCGCCCGCCATCTCCGCCGTGCCCGGCATCGGCGGCGGCCTGGCCCAGCTGTCCACGCTCGGCGTCGGGCTCTCCGTCGACTTCCCCGGGCAGAACGCCCGCTTCGAATCCGCCCCGCTGACGACCGGGCTGCGCATCACCGGCTCGCCGACCGTGCGCGTGAACGTGAAGGCGGGGCAGGGCGACGCGGTCCTGTTCGGCAAGGTGTACGACGTGTCGCCGGACGGCAAGCAGCAGGTGCTGCCCTCCCAGCTCGTCGCCCCCTACCGGATCACCCCCGACCAGCAGGGCAAGCCCCTGACGCTGACGCTGCCCGCCGTCGACCACGCACTCGACTCCGGACACCGGCTCCGGCTCGTGCTGGCCGCCACCGACCTCGGCTACGCCTCCCCGGCCGCGCCGGCCACGTACACCGTCTCCCTCGACGGCCCTCTCACCATCCCCACCGCACCCGGCCTCACCACCGCATCGGCCACCCTGCCCTGGTGGACCTGGGGACTCCCGGCCGCCGCCGTCGTGATCGCCGCCGCCCTGCTGCTCACCATGCGGCGCCGGACCGCAGGCCCCGCCCCGGACCCCGCACTCACCGACGTACCGCTCCAGATCACCGGCCTGTCGAAGAAGTACGCCAAGTCCGCCGACCGGTACGCGGTCCGGGAGCTGTCCTTCCGGGTCGAGAAGGGCCAGGTGCTCGGGCTGCTGGGACCCAACGGCGCGGGGAAGACCACGACGCTGCGCATGCTGATGGGGCTCATCACCCCCGACGACGGAGAGATCAGGGTCTTCGGGCGGGCCATCCGGCCCGGGGCGCCCGTGCTGTCACGGGTCGGGTCCTTCGTCGAGGGCGCCGGATTCCTGCCGCACCTGTCCGGCCGCGCCAACCTGGAGCTGTACTGGCAGGCCACCGGGCGGCCCGCCGCGGACTCGTACATCGAGGAGGCCCTGGAGATCGCCGGCCTCGGCGACGCACTGGCACGGGCCGTCCGCACGTACTCGCAGGGCATGCGGCAGCGGCTCGCCATCGCCCAGGCCATGCTGGGCATGCCGGACCTCCTCATCCTCGACGAACCGACCAACGGCCTCGACCCGCCACAGATCCGCGAGATGCGCGACGTGATGATCCGGTACGCGGCCGGCGGCCGGACCGTCATCGTCTCCAGCCACCTCCTGTCCGAGGTCGAGCAGTCCTGCACCCACCTGGTGGTCATGGACCGGGGCCGGCTCGTCCAGGCGGGCCCGGTCGCCGAGATCACCGGCTCGGGCGACATGCTGCTCGTCACCTCGGCGGACGAGCTCACCGAACCCCTCGTGGAGAAGATCGCCGCACTGCCGGGCATCGGCTCCGCCATCCGCACGGACGACGGGCACGGGCTCCTGGTCCGGCTCGACGGGGCGACCTCCCCGCAGCTGATCGCCGAACTGGTCAGGCTGGACGTGCCGTTGACCGGCGTCGGGCCGCACCGCCGCCTGGAGGACGCGTTCCTCACCCTGATCTCCGGAGCCTCCGCATGAGTACCGCAGCCGAAGTCACCGAGGCCCCTCAGGCGCCCGGATACCGCGCCCGGCACACCCTCCCGCTGCGGGTGGAGGCCGCACGCCAACTGCGCAGGCGGCGCACCCTGCTCATGGGCGGGGTGCTGGCCGCGCTGCCGTTCATCCTGATCATCGCGTTCGCGATCGGCGGCACCCCGGACGGCGGGCCCGGGGGCGGCGGCCGGCTCACCCTGATGGACACCGCGACGCAGTCCGCCGCGAACTTCGCCGCTACCTGCCTGTTCGTCTCGGCCGGGTTCCTGCTCGTGGTCCCGGTGGCGCTGTTCTGCGGTGACACCGTCGCCTCCGAGGCCAGTTGGTCCTCGCTGCGCTATCTGCTGGCGGCGCCCGTGCCCCGGGCTCGGCTGCTGTGGAGCAAGCTCGTCGTCGCGCTCGGCTTCAGCCTCGCCGCGATGGTGCTGCTGCCGCTCGTCGCCCTGGCCGCGGGAGCCGCCGCGTACGGCTGGGGGCCGCTCGAACTGCCCACCGGCGGCGCGCTCGCGACCGGGGACACCGTGCCGCGGCTCGCGCTCGTCGTCGCGTTCATCTTCGTCTCCCAACTCGTCACCGCCGGACTGGCGTTCTGGCTCTCGACCAGGACGGACGCCCCGCTGGGCGCGGTCGGCGGCGCGGTCGGGCTGACCATCGTCGGCAACGTACTGGACGCCGTCACCGCGCTCGGCTCCTGGCGCGACTTCCTGCCCGCCCACTGGCAGTTCGCCTGGGCGGACGCGCTCCAGCCCGACCTGGAGTGGGGCGGCATGGTGAAGGGCGCGGCGATCTCGGTGACGTACGCCCTGATCCTGTTCGCTTTCGCCTTCCGCGGGTTCAGCCGTAAGGACATCGTCTCCTGACCCGTGTCCTACCCCTGGTATGCCGCTGAACTCCCGTCCTTCGTTGCCGCATCGAGATGCTTCCGCAACGTCTCCGCCGGCTCCTGCGGCCCCGCTCGCACGTCACATTCACACGTGGGACACGACGACGCGGGGGGTACGGGAATGGAACGGCGGACACGGATGTACCGGGGGGCGCTGGGGCTGCTCCTGGCGGGCGGGGTGCTGCTCACGGGCTGCACGGGGTCGGGGGAGGGATCCGGCGGCAAGAGTGCCGCCTCGGACCGCCGGGGAGCGCCCGCCCCCGCACCGGCCGCAACGGGCGGGGCGGGCGGCACGGCCCGGGAGGGTGCGAAGAAGGCGGACGGACTGAAGGAGTCCGCACCACCCGACTACCTGTCCACCTTCGCCCTGGACGTCGACACCGCGTCCTACGGATACGCGCGCCGAACCCTCTCCGACGGCAGGCTGCCGGAGCCGGAGACCGTACGGCCGGAGGAGTTCGTCAACAGCTTCCGCCAGGGCTACCGGCGCCCGAAGGGCAATGGCTTCACGGTCTCCGTCGACGGGGCACGGGCCGGCGCCGAGGGCGGTGACTGGTCGCTGGTACGGGTCGGCCTGGCGACCAGGGCCGCGCCCAGGAGCACCGAACGGCCGCCCGCCGCCCTCACCTTCGTCGTCGACATCTCCGGCTCGATGGCCTCGTCGGACCGGCTCGGCCTGGTGAAGACCTCGCTCGGCATCCTCACCGACGAACTGCGCGACGACGACTCGGTCTCCCTGGTCACCTTCAGCGACGAGGCGGAGACCGTGCTGCCGATGACCCGGCTGCGGGACCACCGCGGAAAGATCCACGACGCCGTCGACTCCATGGAGGCCACCGATTCCACCAACGTGGAGGCAGGCGTCCGGCGCGGGTACGAGGAGGCGGTGGACGGCCACCGCAAGGGTGCCAACAACCGGGTCGTCCTGCTCTCCGACGCGCTCGCCAACACCGGGGAGACCGACGCCGACGCGATCCTCGAACGGATCGGCTCCGCCCGCCGCGAGTACGGCATCACCCTCTTCGGGGTCGGGGTCGGCAGCGACTACGGCGACGCGCTGATGGAGCGGCTCACCGACAAGGGCGACGGCCACACCACGTACATCGCGGACGAGGAGCAGGCCCGCAAGGTCTTCGTCGACCAGCTGCCCGCGCACCTCGAACTGACGGCGCGTGACGCCAAGGCGCAGGTGGCCTTCGACCCGGAGACCGTCGAGAAGTTCAGGCTGATCGGCTACGAGGACCGCAAGGTCGCCGACGAGGACTTCCGCGACGACAGCGTGGACGGCGGCGAGATCGGCCCCGGCCACACGGTGACGGCGCTCTACGCCGTGCGTCTGCGGGACGGCGCCTCGGGCCATGTGGCCACCGCGACAGTGCGCTGGCTGGACCCCGGGTCCCGGGCCGCGCACGAGGAGACGGGTTCGGTGGAGACCGGGGCGATCGGGGGGAGGCTCTGGGGCGGCCGCAGCACCTGGCTCCAGGTGACGGCGGTGGCCGCCTACTTCGCCGACACCCTGCGCGGCGGGGGGCTCCCGGGCACGCCCGGACTCGGTGAACTCGCCTCCAGGGCAAAGGCGCTGGCCGCCGCGACGGAGGACGACCCGGTGGCGAGACTGGCCACCGCGATCGGCCGCGCGGACCGCCTCAGGGGCGGCCACGAGGACACCGGAACGGATACGGGAGAGGGAGAGATGGACTGACCCGGGCCGCCCGCGCCGAGGCCGGAACCGGCCGCGATCTTTGATCGCGCAACCGTGCGAAATCAGGCTGTGCGGCCGAGTCCGCTGCGCCATGATGAGCCCATGGCCTCCCTGTTCCTCGCACTCGCCGTGATCACGACCGGCCTCTACGCGGGCTTCCTGCTGACGTTCCTGATCGCGATCATGCCCGGCCTCGCGGCCCTGCCGGACGGTGACTTCACGGCCGCGATGCGCCGCTTCAACGAGAAGGTCCCCGGACCCGTGTTCCTGATCGTCTTCCTCGGCGTGATCGCCTTCCCGGCCGCCGTGCTCGTCGCCGAGCGGGACGTATGGGGCCGGCCGCCGGTGGCCGCGGCGCTGGTCTGCGCCATCGGCTCGCACCTGGTCACGATCGCGGGCAACATCCCGCTCAACAAGGCGCTCGCCGCATCGGAATCACCGTCACAGGCGCGGACGACGGGGGCAGCCCGGACGCCTGGGGCACCGGGCGAGGGCGGCGACAGCGCGGCCCGTACCGCGTTCGAGGCCCGCTGGAACATCCTCCACCAAGTCCGGACCGCCCTCTCGCTCGCCGCCTTCGTCCTGCTGACCGTCGCCGCGAACCAGTCTAGTCCTGCTGCGAAATGGCGGCAGCACTTTTTCTAGTCCTCCGAAACGTCAGCCGCCGATCTCGCGCGGGAGCGAACGGGTATTCCTTGCGGATTCTTCGCTTCTCTGTTCGCTTGGAGCGGCGTGACGCGGGAGGGCCTACTGCACGTCCGGGTCGCGCGCGATCCACCCCGGTGAATCGAGCCGGATCGCACCGTCCCCAACGAGCGATCGAAGTGCCTCCTCGAGTACTGAGAGCGACGCTGCACCCACCTGTTTCTCCCACTGCTCACGCAGCTCGTCGAAGATCGCTTCGCCCTGTTGCAACATGGCGAGTCCGTGCTCGGTGACGCGAAGTCGCGTCCGTCGACGGTCGGCCGAATCAGGTTGGCGCGCTACGTAATTGCGTTCCTCCAGTGCGGCGATTGTCTTCGCGGCTGCTTGTCTCGTCACCGACATTCTGCGGGCGAGTTCGGAAGCGCTGTCGGCGCCGGACAAAATCGAGTGCAGAGCAAAGTCGTGCACCGGCCGTACGTCCTCGTACCCGCGCGCGGCGAGCTCGGCGGTGGCTCGATCCGCCAAAGTGCGGAAGCTGGCGAGCAGGAGCAAGGCGAGATCGGCGCCTGATCTGGACATGCAGCCAGCATACGGCCACCTTTGACATGGGCAACCTGGTTGCCTATCTTGGTTGGCAACCAGGTTGCCTATTTGGGAGCTTCTCGTGACTGCAACCACACCCTCCGGCGCGACCCTTCCCGGCGTCACGCACCATCTCGCCGACGTCAACGGAACGCGACTGCACTACGTCTCCGCCGGCACCGACGGCTCTCCGATCCTGCTGGTGCACGGCTGGCCGGAGACTTGGTGGGCGTTCCGCAAGCTGATTCCGCTGCTCGCGCAGACTCACCGGGTCTTCGCCCTCGACCTCCGCGGGTTCGGCGACTCCAGCAACGCCGACACCGAGTACGGCGAGGCGGTCGCAGCCGAGGACCTGCACCATCTCGTCGAGCACATCGGCGCGGGTCCCGTTCATATCCTTTGCCAGGACATCAGCGGCGGCACAGGCTTCCGCTTCGCGGCGACGCACCCCGAGGACGTCATCAGCTTCATCGGAATCGAGACGGCCCTGGCCGGTTTCGGACTTGAGGCTCTTGCCGACGTGAATAACCACGGTTCTTGGCACGTCGGATTCCTCGGCGCTCCGGGTATCCCTGGAATGCTCCTTCCCGGCCATGAGCGCGAACTCCTGGCCGACTGGGCCTTCCCGCTGATGAACGGGACGGAGGGTTCCATTGGCGAAAGCGACGTCGACGAGTTCGTTCGAAGCTACGCGCGCCCGAACGCCTGGCGAGGTACGGAGGGCCTTTACCGAGGGCTTTTCTCCGACGAAGGCGCAACCAAGGCGCTGGCCGAGTCGCACCCGATCGCCGTCCCGGTACTCACCGTTGAGGGTGCCGGCCACCGAATTACCGAAATGACCTTCCGTCAGGTGTCCGTAAGCGAGGTCACAGCAGTGCATCTCGAGGGGGTCGGCCACCTCATCGCGCAGGAAGCTCCTGAAGCACTCGCGGCCACAATCCTGGAGTTCACTGGAAAAATCGACGACAAGTAGGCCCGTGCACCATCGGGTTTGGTCACGGCGCCCGCGAGCCGCGAGAGCTGCTGACTGAATGCCTCTGAACCTCGGAGCCGGGTGGGACCGCATCAGGAGTCGCTCGCGCCCTACCGGTCCAGGCCTCGCGGCTGTCGGGATGGGGTTCTGGCAGGGCAGCGGGGACGCCGCACCAAGGCGGCGGGTTCCGGCACCCGATGTCCTCAGGCGGCGCATGGTTCGCCCTGGGCGGCGATGGGCGTCGGCGTGCTGGGGGTGTGCTTGGCGCGGGCCGGGATACGTGTGATTCGGCGGGGCATGAGGGTGATGGCGTCCAGGTAATGAGCGTTCGGAATGCTGACGAGGCGTTCGTAGTCGCGTGCGTGTCGGCGGTCGCGCATCGGTCCATGGCCGCCGCGCAGGCTGCAGGCGGCGGCCAGGGACTGCTTGCCCGCTGTCCGAAGAGCCAGGGCGCCATTTCTCCTGGTGGGACCGGGAACCGTGAGGTCATCGTGCCTTTACTGCCCTGCCGCCAGGCCATCCGGCGAATTGGCCGGCGGCGCCAACTGCTCACCCAGCACACTCGATCAACGACATGACCGATCAAGAAGACACGCCATCACGGACCGCACATGACCAAGCCCTACAAGTGCCCCTCCCGGCAATAGCCAGGCCCGGATCCCCTGGGAACCCGGGCCCGCCCGCGGTGCCTCACGCCAGGTGGAACACCTCGGCGAGCGGCACCATCGCGTCGTCCGCCGCCTCCGGCTGCTCGAAGAAGTCCGCCATGTCCCGCTGCCACCGCTCGTTCACCCCGGTGGCGGCCATCGCCTCGCGTGCCGCGTCGAAGTCCGCCGTCTCCAGATAGCCGACGAGCAGCCCGTCCTCGCGCAGGAAGAGCGAGTAGTTGTGCCAGCCCGCCGCGGAGAGCGCGGCGAGCATGTCGGGCCAGACCGCGGCGTGACGCTCGCGGTACTCGTCGATCCGGTCCCGGCGTACGTTCAGCAGGAAGCAGACACGCTGCATGGGGTCAGGTGCTCCGGTGGGTGAAGTGGCGGCGAGGACTCAGAAGTCGAACTTGTCGATGTTCTTTTTGTCGAACACGGTCGGCTTGCCGAGGATGACCTCGCCGTCCTTGCCGATCGTGTACTCGCCGAGCTTGCCCGCCTTGAACTTCTCGCCCTCCGCACCGGTGATCTGACCGGACGCCAGCGCCGCCGCGGCGTACGAACCGAGGTATCCGAGCTCCTCCGGGTTCCACAGCGAGAACTGCTCGACGGTGTCGTCCTTGACGTACTTGCGCATCTGGTTCGGCGTGCCCAGGCCGTTCAGCACGACCTTGCCCTTGTACGAGGAGTCGCTCAGGTAGCGGGCGGCCGCCGCGATGCCGACCGTGGTGGGCGAGATGATGCCCTTCAGGTCGGGGTAGGCCTGCATCAGGCCCTGGGTCTGCTGGAACGACTTCTGGTCCGCGTCGTCCCCGTACGCCACCTTCACCAGCTTCATGTCCTTGTACTTGGGCAGCTTCAGCTCGTCCTTCATGAACTCGATCCAGGTGTTCTGGTTCGTCGCGTTCTGGGTGGCCGAGAGGATCGCGATCTTGCCCTTGTAGCCGATCTGCTCACCGAGGTGCTGCACCAGGCTGCGGCCGATCTCCTCGGAGCTCGCCTGGTTGATGAAGAGCTGGCGGCACTCCTTCGCGGTGTCGGAGTCGTAGGCCACGACCTTGATGTTCTTCTTCATGGCTTGCTTCAGCGGGCCGCACACCGCGTTCGGGTCGTTGGCGGCGACCAGGATCGCGTCCTGGCGCTGCTGGATCAGCGTGTTGATGTAGCTGACCTGGGAGGAGGCGCTGGCGTCGGACGGACCGACCTCCTTGCCCGTACCGCCGTACTCCTTGGCCGCCTCGATCCCCGCGTCGTCGACGATCTTCTCGTACGGGTTGTTGATCTGCTTGGGCAGGAAGGCGAGCTTCAGTCCCTTCTTCAGCGCCGCGCCCGGATCGGCCTTCGCCGTGGCCTCGGCCTTCGTGGACTCCTTGTCGGAACTGCCCTTCGTGGTGCCGGAACAGGCGCTGAGGGCGAGGGCGAGCGAGAGCGCGGTGGCGGCGGTGGTGACGGCGCGGCGCCCAGCGGCATTGCGGAGCATCATGGCGGCGGTGTGCCTTTCGAGGAGTACGTACGAGGACGAAGCAGGAGGAGAAGGAGAAGAGGGAGGAGAAGAGGGAGGGATCAGGGGCGGGCACCGGCGGCGCGCCGGTGCCGTCGTTCGACCACGGCCGCGATGACGCGTGGGGTGAGGACGGACGCCACGAGCAGCAGACCGGTCACGATGACCTGCACCTCGTTGGCGATGTCGTTGAGGGTCAGCAGGTTCTTCAGGACGCCGATGAGCAGCACCCCGGCGACCGCGCCGAAGAGCGTGCCCTTTCCGCCGTCGAAGTCGATGCCCCCGAGCAGTACGGAGGCGATGACGAGCATTTCGAAGCCGAGCCCGTTGTCGGCGCGGGCACTTCCGTAACGGAGGGTGAAGACGATCCCCGCGAAGGCCGAGAACAGCCCGGCGACGACGAACAGCAGCAGCTTGATCCGCTTGACCCGGATGCCCGCGAAGTACGCCGCCTCCTCCTGCGCCCCGATCGCGAACAGGGAACGCCCCAGGCCGGTCGCGTGCAGCACGATCGCGGTGATCACGGCGAGCACGATGAACAGCAGGACCGGGTACGTGAGGAAGGTGCCCGGCACCGTGGTCGTGTCGACGGCCCAGTCGGAGTAGGTCTGCGGGAAGTCGGTCACCGCGTCGCTGCCGAGCGCCACCGAGGCCAGGCCCCGGTAGAGCGCCAGGGTGCCGATGGTGACGGCCAGCGACGGCAGCCCGACCTTGGTGACCAGCCAGCCGTTGAGCAGCCCTCCGGCGACGCCCACCAGCAGCACCACCGGCACGATCGTCTCGAACGCCCACCCCGCGTTCCACAGCGCACCGGTCAGCGCACTGCCCAGGCCCAGCATCGAGGCGACCGACAGGTCGACCTGCCCGGCGACCACCAGAAGCGTCATCGGCAGGGCGATGAGGGCGACTTCGGCGATGTCGTTGAAGGCGAACGCGAGGTTCTCGCCCGAGCCGAAGCCGTCGGTGGTGCCGAGTCCGGCCACGACGACGGCCACCAGGAGCGCCCCGACCGCGGTGTCCCAGCGCAGGGCCAGGCCGCGCAGCGAGCTCTTCGTCCCGGCGGACCCCTGCGGGGCCGCGGGCACCGCCTTCTCGGTCTCAGGCGCCATTGCCATGCCGGGCGCTCCTCTTCCTCAGTGCGGCGGTCATCCGCAGGTTCACGATTCGGTCGATGCTGATGGCCAGGAGCAGCAGCGCGCCGGTGATGGCGCCCTGCCAGAAGGAGTCGACCTTCAGGACCACCAGCACGCTGCCGATGGTGGTGAGCAGCAGGGCGCCCAGTGCGGCGCCCCACACCGTTCCCGTGCCGCCCGTGATGGCGACACCGCCGACGACCACGGCGCTCACGACGGTCAGCTCCCAGCCGTGCGCGTTGTCCGCGACGACCGTGCCGAAGCGGGCGAGCCACAGGGTGCCGGCGAAACCGGCGACGGCCCCCGAGAAGGCGTACGCGGCCAGGATCCGGCGCCGGATCGGCACCCCGGCGAGCACGGCGGCCTCCGGGCTCGACCCGATCGCGTACAGCTCGCGCCCCGAGCGGTAGCTGCGCAGGAAGTACGCGGTCGCGGCGAGCAGCACCACGGTGATCAGCGGCAGATACGGCACGCCCAGGAGGCTCCCGCTGCCGAGGCCGAGGATCTGGTCGGGGACCTCGGCGGCGCCGATCTGGTCGCCCTGCGCCCACCAGTAGTCGACGCCCTGGATGATGTAGAGCATGCCGAGCGTCACGACGAGCGCCGGCACCTTGCCGAAGCTGACGAGCGCGCCGGAGACCAGCCCGCAGACCACCCCGATGGCGATGCCCAGCAGCATGACGGTGAGGACGCCGTGATCGGTGCCGGCCACGAACTTGCCGCAGGCGAAGGCGGAGAGCCCGACGACGGAGCCGACCGACAGATCGATGTTGCGGGTGATGACGACGGCGGACTGGCCGACCGCGAGCAGCACCAGGATCGAGGAGTTGAGCAGCAGGTCCTTGATGCCCTGGTCGGACAGGAAGCGCGGGTTGGCCAGATAGGTGCCGAGGATCAGCAGGATCAACGCCCCGGCGATGGAGATCTCACGGGCCTGGAAGACCGTGTCCACGAGCGAGGCGGCGCTGCGGGCCGGCGCCTGCGGGCCGCCGTCCGGCGGGCTTACGACGGTGGTGGTCATGCCGCGTTCCTTTCGCCGAGTCCGGTCGCCGCCGCCATGACCGTCTCCTCGGTGGCTCGCGTGCGCGGGAGTTCGGCGACGAGCCGGCCCTCGTGCATGACGAGCACCCGGTCGGCCATGCCGATCACCTCGGGCAGGTCGGAGGAGATCATCAGCACGGCGAGCCCTTCGGCGGCCAGTGCGGAGAGCAGCCGGTGGACCTCGGCCTTGGTGCCGACGTCGATGCCGCGGGTGGGCTCGTCGACGATGAGTACGCAGGGTTCGGTGGCCAGCCACTTGGCCAGCACGACCTTCTGCTGGTTGCCGCCGGAGAGGACCCCGACGGTGTCGGCCAGCCGGTTGTACTTGAGCTGGAGGCGCAGTGCCCAGTCGGCGGCCCGGTCGTGCTCCAGGGCCCGGCTGACGAGTCCGCCGCGGCGTACCTCGTCGAGCCCGGTGAGGCCGATGTTGCGCTCGATCGACATCTCCATGACGAGCCCGCGCTGCCTGCGGTCCTCCGGTACGAGGGCGAGCCCGGCGGCCATCGCGGCGGTGGGCGAACCGGGGCGCAGCGCGGTGCCGTTCACCCGCACCTCGCCCGCGTCGGCGCGGTCGACGCCGAAGACGGCCTGGGCCACCTCGGTACGGCCGGCCCCGACGAGCCCGGCCAGCGCGACGATCTCGCCCCGGCGCACCTCGAACGACACGTCGTGGAAGACGCCCTCCCGGGTCAGCCGGCTCACGGCGAGGGCGACCTCGCCGACGGCGGCGTCCTGCTTCGGGTAGAGGTCGTCGAGGTCGCGGCCGACCATGAGCCGCACGAGGCCGTCCTCGGTGAGCCCGTCCAGCGGCTCGGAGGAGATCCACCTGCCGTCGCGGAGGGTGGTGACGCGCTGGCACAGCTCGAAGATCTCGTCCAGCCGGTGCGAGATGAACAGCACGGCCGCACCCTCGGCGCGCAGCGCCCGTACGACGGAGAACAGCCGGGCCGTCTCGCTGCCGGTGAGTGCGGCGGTCGGCTCGTCCATGATCAGGACGCGGGCCTCGAAGGACAGCGCCTTGGCGATCTCGACGATCTGCTGGTCGGCGATGGAGAGCCCGCGGGCCGGCCGGTCGGGGGCCAGGTCCACCCCGAGCCGGCGCATCAGCCCCGCGGTCGTGTCGTGCACGGCCCTGCGGTCGATCCGGCCGAAGGAACGCCGGGGCTGGCGGCCCATGAAGATGTTCTCGGCGATCGACAGATCGGGGAAGAGCGTCGGCTCCTGGTAGATGACGGCGATACCGGCGTCACGGGCGGCGGCGGGCCCGTTGAAGACGACGGGCTGCCCGTCGAGCAGCACGACACCGTTGTCAGGGCGGTGCACCCCGGCGAGCGCCTTGATGAGGGTGGACTTTCCCGCGCCGTTCTCCCCGGCGAGTGCGTGCGCCTCACCGGGGAAGAGTTCGAGTGACACGTCCTGCAGGGCCCGTACGGCACCGAAGGATTTGCTCACACCCTTCAGCGCCAGAACCGGGGCCGGCTCCGGGGCCGAGTCCGGGCCCTTGGCGGACTTGTTCATGAGGGGCTCCTGAGCGGTGGACCGAGCCGGCGGAAGGCCGTAGGGACCCACACGTCGTGAAAGGTTTCAATCGGGCTCCTCGGAAGCTAGACGGGGATTGCAGGCCTAGTCAATGGGTGGGCAGCGGGAATTTGCTGAGGTTGGGGGGAGGTGTGAAGGGAAAATGGATGCACGCGGGTCGGGTGGGTAGGGGTCCTCGACGGCGCCTTGACGGGCCGGTTCTCTTCCGTCGCGGTGAATCGATTCACATACGTGGCTGCCACACCGGCACAGAACCCCCGCAGCGCTCCCGGGGGCGCGGTGCGGGGGTTCTGCGCCGGGCGGGACGGCGCTTCGTCCTCAGCGGGCGAGCCGGCCGAGCAGTGATCCGGCGGCCGCGATGCCGACCGCGGCGGCGAAGGCCAGCACCCCGAAGTCCAGGCCGAGATGGGACGGCGTGCCGATGAGCAGGCCGCGCAGGGCGTCGACCTGGTAACTCAGCGGGTTCACCTTGCTGATCGCCTGGAGCCAGCCGGGCATCAGGGCGACCGGGTAGAGCGCGTTGGAGGCGAAGAACAGCGGCATGGTGATCGCCTGGCCGATGCCCATCAGCCGGTCGCGGGTGAGGACGATCCCGGCGATCGACATCGACAGGCACGAGAAGAACGCCGAGGCGAGCACGACCACCACGACCACGCCGAGCAGATGCAGCGGATTCCAGCTCATGCCGACGCCGAGCAGGGCGGCGATCACGATGACGACGACGGCCTGGATCACGGCCTTCACCCCGGCGGCGAACGCCTTGCCCGTCACGAGGGCGGACCGGGGGGTCGGTGTGACCATGAGTTTGGTGAGGACGCCGGAGTCGCGCTCCCAGATGATCATGATGCCGTAGAAGATCGCGATGAACATGGCCGACTGGGCGATGATCCCGGGCGCGAGGAAGTCGAGATAGGGGACGCCGCCGGTGGGGATGGCGTGGATGCGGGAGAACGTCGTGCCGAAGATCAGCAGCCAGAGCGCGGGCTGGACGGCGCGGGTGTAGATCTCGGTACGGTCGTGCAGCAGCTTCTGCAGTTCGACGGCGCACATCGCGCCCACCCGGGCCGGCACGACCTGCCAGCCGGTGCGGGGCGGTGGCGGGGTGAGCAGCAGGGCGTAGCGCGGGTCGGGCTCAGCCGCGGCGGGTTGCGGTGCGGCGGGTACGGCGGACATCGTTGAACGCTCCCTTCTCCTCCTCGGACCCGGGGTCGTCCAGTCCGCTTCCGGAGTGGTACCGGAAGACGTCCTCCAGGGACGGCGGCGGCGAGGCGGGTTCGCCGGTTTCCCGGCGGTGGGCGACCAGTTCGTTCTTCAGCTCGGTGGGGGTGCCGAGCGCCCGGAGCCTGCCGAGGTGCATCAGGGCGAGCCGGTCGCAGCGGCGGTCGGCCTCGTCCATGGAGTGCGTGGTCACCAGCACGGTCATCCCGGTGCCGGTCCGGATCTCGTTGATCCGGTCCCAGACGCTGTCCCGGGCGATCGGGTCCAGGCCGATCGTCGGCTCGTCCAGGATCAGCAGGCGGGGGGCGCTGACCAGGGCCTGGGCCAGTTCGAGGCGGCGCACCATGCCGCCGGAGTACGTGGCGGCGAGCCGGCCCGCGACATCGCCGAGGCCGACGGCGTCCAAGGCCTGAGCGACCCGTGCCGCACGCTCACGGCGGGGCACGTCGTACACGCGGGCGAAGAGCTGGACGTTCTCCAGACCGGTGAGCCCCGCGTCGGCCGACAACTGCTGCGGTACGTAACCGAGCAGCCGCCTCACCGCCATCTGCTGCCGGGCCGCGTCATGGCCGAACACCTCGACGACGCCGGTCGGCACGGGCAGCAGGGTGGTGATGGCACGCATAGTGGTGGTCTTGCCCGCGCCGTTGGGACCGAGGAGCCCGAACACCTCTCCGGGCCGGACCAGCAGGTCGAGGCTGTCGACGGCCTTCGAGCTGCCGAAGCTGTAGGTCAGAGCGGTGCAGCGGACGGCGGGCGCGGTTTCTGTGGTCACTCGGTCTCATCCCCCTCGCGCAGTGACGCGGCGAGTCTGTGCAGGGCCGGGAGCGCGGCGGCGAGTGCCATGCGGTCGTCGGCGTCGAGTCCGGCCAGGTGCCGGCGGAAGAGCGCCTCACGGCGGGCGTGCCACTCATGCAGCTTCTCCACCCCCTCGGGGGTGGGATACAGCAGGGCGGCCCGCCCGTCTCCGGGGTCCCTCTCCCGCCGCAGGAGTCCCTCCGCGACCAGGTGGCTCACCAGTGTGCTCGCCGAGTTGGCCGCGAGGCAGAGGCTCCGTGCGGCCGTCGAGACCCGCACGCCGGGTTCGGTGGCCACCAGTCGCAGCAGTTCGGCGTGCGCCCCGCGCAGCCGGGGAGCGGACAAGCCGTTCCACACTCTGCGCCGGGCGAGTCGCTGGATGCGGGGCAGAAGTCCGGCGAGCTCATCAGAGAGATCACTCGCCATCACCCGTCCATTTTAGCTCTGTATGCGAGCTAATGTCGTTCAACTGACCGCCCGTGTACCGGTTGCCGGTTTCACGCCCCACCGCCGTGTTGCCGCGGCGTGGGGCTGTGCGGGGTTGCACGGGCTGTGCCGGGCCGTCCGGCGGGTCGTGCGGGGCTGAGTCCGGCCCGGGACGGCTCTCGGGGGAAATGCCCGTCAGTACTCGCGGGCAACCACTCCCGGACGGGCTGCCACCCTCCTCACCAGGGGTCCGTCCAGCCTTGCGCCGTCACTGCGCCGTGCCCGCTGACGTCCCTCCGGCCAGCAAAAAGCCCCTCCGGACGGTGGGCCCGGCATCGGCTGGGCTGAAGCGCCCCCGGCAGGACTCGAACCTGCGGCCAAGCGCTTAGAAGGCGTGCGAGGTTGAGCGATGTGCTGACCTGCGTATTCGCAGGTGGCGCCGGACCAATCTAGGTAAAGGCGCTTGGCCTATCTTTTCTTGAACTTTGGCGCTAACTCGACACTGGGGCTTTTCATCCTCGGTCTGAGCCGGCCGGATGCAGAGCCAGGACGGCTTGCACGAGGGCTGTGATCCGGGTGGTGGAGCACCGGATTTTGCGGAGGAGCCGCTCTCTTGGTCGAAAACCCATCTACCAGGGGCTTCATCACGTTGTCAGCCCAACGGGCAAGCTGGCGCACCAAGTTGAAAAGCGCTCCGTGAGCCGCAAGCCCAAGCTGATGTGTTCTCAGCCGGCCCGAGCACGCGGGCACTGCTTGCGGGTGGTTCGCTCCCAGCAGTGGCGTGCATGGATACAACGCCGAAACGTGCGTCTCTGCAGGTCAGTGGTACCTTTTTGCTGACAGGGTGTCAGATCGCTTCGTCCCACTGAGTACCCAGGGGTAGCTCCGCACACTGTGCTTGCCCGAGGCGGGCGGACGGAGTGAACCAGACCGCTGGACCCCTCGTCTTGCAAGGCGACGCCCGACTGGCGTCCTCGCCGCATCGAAGGCGGCGCGCACCCGTTCCGAAAGGCATGGCTCAGATGACCATCTCACGTGCACGATCAGGCAACACGTTCTCGTGGTTGCGAGGCAAGCGATCCAAGCTGGCGCTGGCGGCGGTATCGGTCGGCGCGCTCGCGCTCACCATGGGCGGCGCCGGATCCGCGAGCGCGGACCAGAACGCGGTGCTCCATTCCATCTTCGTGTATCCCACGGGTGGGGCTCCCATAGCGTGCCTGGACATCCTGGGCGGCTCCACCGCGAACGGCACCCCGGTCCAGGCCTACGACAAGTGTCACTTTGATGGGTCGGTGACCGCTTCCCAGACGTGGACCGAAGTCACGGCCGGCAGCACCATCCGGTCCGCTGTCTCCGGCAAGTGCCTGGACGTCGTTGGCGGCGGGAAAGCCGCCGGCACCAAGGTGGACATGTACACCTGCAACGGCACTGGCGCCCAGGTCTGGATACGCAATGCCAACGATTCCTTGTACAACCCCCAGTCCGGCAAGTGCCTCGACGTCCCGGGCGGCGCTACTGGGGTCCAAGTGCAGATCTGGAACTGCACCAACTCCTCCGACCAGCTTTGGCTGCAGCGTTTTGGTAAATGACCTGGGCTGATATGCGCGACACGCCGTGCGCGGTAGCCGCGAGTAGCGGCCTGACCGCCGAACGTCAGGCGTTCCGGGCCCTGTTGTGGCTGGAGGCGATCGAGCGGTTCAGACGCGATGAACCCAATACAGGCAAACACGGACGAACGCCATGAGAGCCCTCCACCCTGACCGTGCGGGCAGGTAGTTGGGGGCGGTGGCTGGACGTGAAGAAGCTCCTGGTAGGCGGGTTCATAACCAAGATCGCCTGTCCCGCCAGGAGCTTCCGCGTTCTTGTCCACCCGTCTGGCGTCGATGTCCACCTCAGCCCTGCGCTGCCTGGCCACTCGGCTGCGGACCAGCCGGCGTGAACGCGGGCCCCGGTGGCGCCGGCTGCCCGTCGGCCGGCAAGCGCTCCTGGTCCTCGCCCACTTGCGTTCGGGACACACTTACCCTCACCTTGCCGCCGGTTTCGGGATCGGCACCACCACCGCGTACCGGTACATCGCCGAGGCCGTCGAGCTCCCGGCCACCCTCGCACCGACCCTCGCCGACGTGATGAAGGCCGCCTCCATGAAGGCGTATCTGATGCTGGACGGCACGCTGCCGCCCCATCGACCGCACCGCCGCCTGCCGCCCCTTCTACTCGGGAAACACAAGAGACACGGCATGAACACGCAGGGCATCGCCGACCCCGCAGGGCGGCTGCTGTGGGCCTCGCCCGCGCTGCCCGGAGCCGTCCACGACATCAGGGCAGCCCGCACCCACGGCATCATCGATGCCCTGACCGACGCTGACATGCCGTGCTGGGCGGACAAAGGCTACCGAGGCGCCGGCGGCCCCATCCGGCGTCCCCACTGGGGCCACTGGGAGACCCTGGCCACAGGCCAGCAGGCCGTCAACCGCTCACACGCAAAACCCGCGCACCCGTCGAGCGGGCCATCGCCACCCTCAACGCACCGCAGCCTCGGTCTCCTTGATCAGGGCAGGCGGCAGCCGGCCGACCTCGGTGCGGTTGTTCCGCTCGAATGCCAGAGCTTCCACGTCTGATCGACGCGCCCCTGTAGACCGGCCACGTTTACCCGGCCGACCGGTGCCGCGAGAGACAGGCGCCGGTTCATCACGGCATCCCAGATCGCGGGTATCCCGGGATGCCGCAGCCGGCCGAGCGGCACCGCTTGATTCACGCCCGGGTCATCGCCAGTGCTGTGCCCGTCGGGGCAGGTCTGCCCGTCCTTGCCGTCCGCCCCGTCCTTGCCGTCCGCCCCGTCCTTGCCGTCGGACCCTGCCGGTCCCGTCGGACCCTGCCGGTCCCGTCGGACCCGGAACGGGCACCGGTACCTCGGCACGATCCGGCAGATTGTCGACGGCGCCCGTCGGATCCGGTGCGGTGGGCGTCCCACCCTTCGCTTTGATCTGCGCGCGCGGTACCCGTACGTCGTAGGTGAGCGTCGATACGGCTGTGCCGCTCTGGATCTCAGTTGCGGAAGGTGCCGGCGCAGGTGCTGCGGCCCCTGTCGCCCGGCCAGGGCTTCTCCGTGCCCTTACGCCGTCACTACGTCGTTCTCGCTACGTTCCCCAGACCTGAAAAAGCCCTCCCGCGAGGGAGGGCCGGCCGCTGTGCGGCGAGAGTGCCCCCGGCAGGACTCGAACCTGCGGCCAAGCGCTTAGAAGGCGCCTGCTCTATCCACTGAGCTACGGGGGCCGGGTGGTGGCCTCGGTGACCTGGAGCCCTGGGACCCGGGCGGTCCGTGACCTGCCGGGACAAGGATAGGGCTCCGATCGCCTGGACCCGGTTGCTTCACCTGCGTGGCACGATGTGGAGGTTCGGTGAAGCGAAACGATAATCGCAGGTAGGTGCGATTCACGCATCGCTTTTGGCGCCTCACGCCCCGGGTGTTGTGCACTCGTTATGCCTGCGCCCCACTCGTCCCCTCTGTCCTGAGGAGGAACCGCCGCGCAGAGGGGTCTATACGCTTCAAAAAGGCGCCAAAATTGGGCATTCTTCGCATGTGGTGACCTTGGACGTACGGCCTCAGCTCATCGACGCACTTTCCGCCCTGCGCGACCGTGTCGCTGCCGTGCGTCTTCCACTCCCGCTGCCGGGCGCTCCACGCGCCAGGCAGACCAGGATCGAGCTGCTCGCCCAGCTCGACGACTATCTGCTGCCCCGCCTCAAGGACCCCGAGGCACCCCTGCTCGCCGTCATCGGCGGGTCCACTGGCGCGGGCAAGTCGACGCTCGTCAACTCCCTTGTGGGGCGCCGGGTCAGTGAGGCCGGGGTGCTGCGGCCGACCACCCGCACCCCGGTGCTGGTCTGCCATCCGGATGATCACCACTGGTTCGCGGACATCCGGGTGCTCCCGCAGCTGACCCGGGTCTGGCTGCCGCCCGAGGAGTCCGCGAACCCCGGCCAGTGCGACGACCTCGACGGACTCGACGGGCACGCGGCCGAGGACGGGACCGCGCTGCGCATCGAGACCGCCGCCGGTCTGCCGCGCGGGCTCGCCCTGCTGGACGCCCCCGACATCGACTCGCTCGTCGTGCGCAACCGGGTACTGGCCGCCGAACTCGTCTGCGCGGCGGACGTCTGGGTGATGGTGACCACCGCCGCCCGGTACGCCGACGCCGTGCCCTGGCATCTACTGCGTACCGCCAAGGAGTACGACGCCTCGCTCGTCACCGTCCTGGACCGGGTACCGCACCAGGTGATCGCCGAGGTGTCGCGGCAGTACGGGGCGCTCCTCACCAAGGCCGGCCTCGGCGAGGTGCCCCGCTTCACCATCCCCGAACTGCCCGAGTCGGCGGGCGGCGGCAGCGGACTGCTGCCCACCACGGCGGTCGCCCCGCTGCGCGCCTGGCTCACCCACCGCGCGCAGGATCCGGCGGCCCGTCAGCAGGCGGTCGGACGTACGGCCGCCGGGGTCATCGACTCGCTCGACGTCCGGATGCCGGCGCTGGCCGGGGCCGTCGCGGCCCAGTACGCGGCCGCCGTGCGGCTGACCGGCGTGGTCGAGGAGGCGTACCGGAAGGAGGGCGCACGGGTCCGGCGGCGGCTGCAGAACGGCGGCGCGCTCGCCGGGGACGCCCGGACCCGGTGGCGCGGATACCCGCTGTACAGCACCTCGGAAGAAATCCTCGAAGCCCTGGTGGAGAGCCTCGCCGCACTCCTTGAGTGCGCGGTGGCGGCCGCCGACGAACAGATCCGGACGACCTGGCAGCGGGAGCCGGCGGCCGCGGTGTTCGGCTTCGAGACGGTGGGCCGGGAAGAGGGCGGATGGGGACCCGCCGAAGACATCCGGGGCCGGATCGCCATGACCGTACGGCGCTGGCGCAGGGTCCTGGAGGAGCTGGCCGAGGAAGAGGTGCGCCTCATGGAACGCAACGCCGCGCCCGACCCGGAGACCGTCGCCGCCCTGCTGGCCGCCGCTCTGCTGGGCGGCCGCCGGGCCCGCACCGCGGGCGAACAGCTAGCCGAACGCATCGGCGCCCAGGGAGCGCTGAGGCTGCGTGACAAGGGCGGGGCACTCCTCACCAGCTATCTCGACCAGGTGCTGGGCGGCGAACGCGACCGGCGCCTCGCCCCACTGGACGCACTCGACGTGGCCCCCGAGCCGCAGGCCGAACTGATCGCCGCGCTGTCCGTACTGCAGAAGGAGAGGTGGCAGCGATGACTGCCGTCACTGACGAGGGTCCGGGCCGGGGACAGGGACAGGGACAGGGGCACGGACCGGAGCCGGAGCAGGGGCGGAGCCCGGACGAGGGTTCCGCCCCCCGCGAGGGCCTGGAGAAGGACCGGGGCAGGCAGGCCAGGGGCTGGGACGACGGGCTCATCGCCCGCCGCGCCGCCGGAGCCGTACCCCAGGAGACGCCGGCGCCCGCCCCGGAGGACGACGTACGCCCCCAGGTCGAGGCGTACGTCCCCTCCGGCAGCCCGCTCAGCCCCCGCCTGGACGTACTGCGCGAACTCGTCGGACTCTCCAGGGCCCGGCTCGACCGGACCGACCTCGCCGAGGCGGGCCGGGTGCTCGACGAGGCCGCCGCCCGGCAGCGGCTCTCGTCCCGGCACACCGTTGTCGCCATCGCCGGAGCGAGCGGCAGCGGCAAGTCGACGCTCTTCAACTCCCTCGCGGGCGCGCAGATCTCCGAAGCCGGACTGCGCAGGCCGACCACCGCCGCACCCATCGCCTGTTCGTGGACGGACGGCGCCGCGGGTCTGCTGGACCGGCTGGCGATCCCGGGACGGCTCAGGCGCAGGCCGCAGCCGAGCGGTACGGGGGTCGACGAGGCGCTCCAGGGGCTCGTCCTGGTCGATCTGCCCGACCACGACTCGGCGGCGGCCGGACACCGCGAACAGGTGGACCGGGTACTGGCGCTGGTCGATGCGGTGGTCTGGGTCGTGGACCCGGAGAAGTACGCGGACGCCGCCCTGCACGAGCGCTACCTGCGGCCGCTCGCCGGACACGCGGAGGTCACCTTCGTCGTCCTCAACCAGATCGACCGGCTGCCGGGCGAGGCCGCCGACCAGGTCCTGGACGACCTGCGCCGGCTGCTCGACGAGGACGGCATGGCCCTGGGCGAACACGGCGAACCGGGCGCCACCGTCCTGCCCCTGTCCGCGCTCACCGGCGACGGGGTGGGCGAACTGCGCGAACTCCTCGGCCGGTTCGTCCAGAAGCGCACGGCCGCGACGCGCCGGCTCTCCGCCGATGTGGACGCCGCTGCGGCCAGGCTCCGTCCGGTGTACGTCGCCGAGGGGCGGCCAGGACTGGGGGAGCGGGCCCGGGAGGAGTTCGCCGACCGGCTCGCGGAGGCCGTCGGCGCCGCCGCGGCCGGCCAGGCGGCGGAGCGCGAATGGCGCCGCAACGCGGGCCGGGCCTGCGGGACGCCGTGGCTGCGGCTCTGGCGCTGGTACGAGTCCACCAGGCAGCCGAGAGGCCTGGACCGGGCGGCACTCGCCACGCCGCCCGAGGAGCAGCTCACCGCCCGCCAGCGGGTCGAACAGGCGGTACGCACGGTCGCGGACGACGCCGTGGACGGGCTGCCGGGGCCGTGGGCGCAAGCGGTGCGCGAGGCCGCGGTGCACGGGGCGCAGGGGCTGCCCGAAGCGCTCGACGAACTGGCCGAGCGGGCCGGCGCGGCGCCGGGGCGGGGCGCGGACGCCGACAGCGGCGAGCCGGCGGAACCCGGCGGGCGGACCGGCACGCACCGGGGACGCGGCGGCAGGCCACCGCGTCCGGCCTGGTGGCCCGCGGCCGTACTGGCGCAGGTGGCGATGACGTTGCTGCAGATCTTCGGCGGCCTGTGGCTGATCGGCCAGATCATCGGCGTACTCGAACCGGGACTGCTGACGCCCGCGCTGGTGATGCTGGCGGGGATCATCGGCGGCCCGCTGGTGGAGTGGTCGTGCGCGGCGGCGGCCCGGGGGCCCGCACGACGGTACGGCCAGGAGGCCGAGCGCCGGCTGCGCGAGGCCGCGGCCGCCTGCGGGCGGGCCAGGGTGCTCGATCCGGTGTCGGCGGAACTGGTGCGCTATCGCGAGGTGCGGGAGCGCTATGTGGCGGTGACGGAGTTTTCCACAACAGGCCGTTAGTCCACAGGCCCCAGCAGGAATTCCGCCTCCCCTTCAGCATGGGATCAGTGACCGGACGCGAGGGCGCGGGTCACTGAATCCAGACCGAAGGGGAGGCGGAGCCATGAACGAGACCTTGGTGACGCTGGTGGGCAATGCGGCCACCGGTGTGGAGTTCCGGGAGACCGCGAGCGGGGGAATGGCGCGATTCCGGTTCGCGGTGACGCCCCGGCGGTGGGACCGGGAGAAACAGCTCTGGGCGGACGGGCACACCAGCTTCTACACCGTGTGGGCGTGGCGGACCCTGGCGTCGAATCTGACGGGTTCCGTTTCCGTCGGGGAACCCCTGGTGGTGCACGGCAGGCTGAAGGTGCGCGAGGAGGAACGGGAGGGGCAGCGAAGGACGTTCGTGGACATCGAGGCGACGGCGGTGGGCCACGACCTGACCCGGGGCACATCGGCGTTCCGACGGGTGGTCAGGGCCGAACCGGGGCTGGTGTCGCGTACCGGCGGCCCGGGGGCGGCGGAGCCGGACCGATGGGCTGTGCGCGAGGTGTCCGGCCGGGACCGGCCGACGCCACAGGCACAGACGCCTGTGCAGGGCGAGTTCCGTCCGGAGACACGAGAAACACCGGAACAGCCGGATCATCAGTCAGCTCGGTCAGATCATCCGGGCGGGCCGAATCAGCCGCCCCTGCCAGGCGAGTCGGATCAACCGGACCGGGCGGAACGCCCGGCGGCCAGGCGTCGGACGGTTCGCAGGAAAAGCGGCTCCGAACTCGTGCCCGCGTCCTGACCGGCCGCACCAACCGCCTCTGGCCCAAGCGTTTCCGGGGATAACGATTCCGAGTCGGAATGGTTGTCCGACGGTATGACGGGGGACTGTGCTTCGCTTCGTCCTTAGGATTCCCCAGTACTCACAGGGCACTTGAGTCGGCAGGCGGGACACTCCCCACACGCGCACCAGGCGCGAGGGTCTCGCCCGGAGGGGAATTCTGTGTTTTTTGCTTCTTCAGCGACCGCCTCGTCATCAAGGACGACGGTCAGTTCCCGACGGATGCGGGGCATATCCCGCTTGGCCGCGTCGGTGGTGGCATCCGGTCTGGTCATGGCCGGCACCCTCGCGGGGGCGGGCGGCGCGGCTGCCGACGAGGCGCCCCAGCACCAGGGCGGCGCGAGCGCGGTACTGGACGGGTTGAAGACGTACGACGTCGCGGTGCTCCACGCGGACGGCAAGGAGCAGAGACTGCCCGCCGGGCTCTTCGAGATGACCGTCGACGGCGGCGGCAAGCTCAAGACGTACTGCATCGACATTCACAACCCCACCCAGGACCAGGCGAAGTACCTGGAGACCCCCTGGGCCGAGACCTCGCTGGGCGGCAACAAGAACGCCGGCCGGATCCGCTGGATCCTTGAGCACTCCTACCCGCAGATCGACGACCTCTCGGCCCTCGCGGAAGCGGCGGGCACCGGGCCGCTCACCGAGAAGACCGCGGCGGCGGGTACCCAGGTCGCCATCTGGCGCTTCTCGGACAGCGCCGACGTCGACGCGTCGGACGGCCAGGCGGAGAAGCTCGCCGACTGGCTGGAGAAGTCCGCCACCGATACGGCGGAGCCCAAGGCGTCCCTCGCCCTGGACCCCGCCGCCGTGTCCGGACGGTCCGGTGAGCTGCTGGGGCCGGTCACCGTGCGCACCAACGCCGGTCAGGTCTCGGTGGCCCCGCCCGCCGACTCCGCCAGCGGCATCAAGGTCACCGACAAGAAGGGCAAGGCCGTCACCACGGCGGCCAACGGCTCCCAGCTCTACTTCGACGTTCCGGCCGGTTCAGCCGACGGCTCGGCCGCGCTGACCGTCCAGGCCACCACCTCGGTGCCGGTCGGCCGGGCCTTCGCCGGGGTGACCAAGAGCCAGACCCAGATCCTGGCCGGCTCCAGCGAGTCCACGGTCTCGGCCGGCGCCACCGCGACCTGGGCCAAGAAGGGCGCGATGCCGGCGCTCTCCGCGAAGAAGAACTGCGCCAAGGGCGGTGTGGACGTCACCGCGAGCAACAAGGGCGACGAGGCGTTCACCTTCGAGCTGGCCGGGGCGGAGCACACCGTCGAGGCCGGCAAGTCCGAGACCGTGACCGTGCCGGTCGCCGAGGACCAGGCGTACGACTTCACGATCACCGGGCCGGGCGGGTTCACGAAGACGTTCAAGGGCGTGCTGGACTGCAAGACCAGCGGCAGCACCACCACCGGCGGCCTCGACACCCAGACCGCCGACCAGCCCAGCACGACCACCGCCACGGCCGGCGGCAGCTCCTCGGGCGCCGAGGGAGACCTCGCCGAGACCGGCAGCTCCAACGCCACCCCGGTCATCGCGGGAATCGCGATCGCCCTGGTCGTCATCGGCGGCGGCGCGGTCTTCTTCCTCCGCCGGCGCAAGGGCCAGTCCACCGGCGAGTGATGAACCGTAGGCACACGGTCACGATGTGCTGATGACGGCCCCGGTACGCACCCGCGTACCGGGGCCGTCGCGTACCGAGGGGCCGGGTACGCGCATTCCGAGGGCCGGGAACGTGCGTACCGGGGACCGGACTGGTTTCCATCCGGGGAGGGACGTCAGGCAAGATGGGGTGTATCTGCCCACTCATCGATTGCCGGACGGTTTCTCTTGGCTGAGTACATCTACACGATGCGCAAGACACGCAAGGCGCACGGCGACAAGGTCATCCTTGACGACGTGACGCTGAGCTTCCTGCCCGGCGCGAAGATCGGTGTGGTGGGTCCCAACGGTGCCGGTAAGTCCACGGTGCTGAAGATCATGGCGGGACTGGAGCAGCCGTCCAACGGTGACGCCTTCCTGTCGCCCGGGTTCAGCGTCGGCATCCTCATGCAGGAGCCCAAGCTCGACGAGTCGAAGTCCGTGCTGGAGAACGTCCAGGACGGCGCCGCCGAGATCATGGGCAAGCTGAAGCGCTTCAACGAGGTCGCCGAGGAAATGGCGACCGACTACACCGACGCGCTCATGGACGAGATGGGCAAGCTCCAGGAGGACCTGGACCACGCCAACGCGTGGGACCTGGACGCGCAGCTGGAGCAGGCCATGGACGCCCTGGGCTGTCCGCCCGGCGACTGGCCCGTCGTCAACCTCTCCGGTGGCGAGAAGCGCCGTGTCGCGCTCTGCAAGCTGCTCATCGAGGCACCGGACCTGCTGCTGCTCGACGAGCCCACCAACCACCTCGACGCCGAGTCGGTGAACTGGCTGGAGCAGCACCTCTCGAAGTACGCGGGCTGTGTCATCGCCGTCACTCACGACCGGTACTTCCTGAACAACGTCGCCGAGTGGATCCTCGAACTCGACCGCGGCCGTGCCATCGCCTACGAGGGCAACTACTCCACGTACCTGGAGAAGAAGTCCACCCGGCTCAAGGTCGAGGGCCGCAAGGACGAGAAGCGGCAGAAGCGGCTCAAGGAAGAGCTTGAGTGGGTCCGCTCCAACGCCAAGGGCCGGCAGACCAAGTCCAAGTCGCGTCTCGCCCGGTACGAGGAGATGGCGGCCGAGGCGGACAAGATGCGGAAGCTGGACTTCGAGGAGATCCAGATCCCGCCGGGCCCGCGGCTCGGTTCCATCGTCGTCAACGTCGAGAACCTCTCGAAGGCCTTCGGCGACAAGGTCCTCATCGACGACCTGTCCTTCACACTGCCGCGCAACGGCATCGTCGGCGTCATCGGCCCGAACGGCGCGGGCAAGACCACGCTGTTCAAGATGATCCAGGGTCTGGAGACACCGGACTCCGGCTCCATCAAGGTCGGCGACACGGTCAAGATCTCCTACGTCGACCAGTCCCGCGCCAACATCGACCCCAAGAAGTCCCTCTGGGCGGTCGTGTCGGACGAGCTGGACTACATCAACGTCGGCCAGGTCGAGATGCCGTCGCGGGCGTACGTCTCCGCGTTCGGCTTCAAGGGCCCGGACCAGCAGAAGGCGGCCGGTGTGCTCTCCGGTGGTGAGCGCAACCGCCTCAACCTGGCGCTGACGCTCAAGGAGGGCGGCAACCTGCTGCTCCTCGACGAGCCCACCAACGACCTCGACGTCGAGACCCTCTCCTCGCTGGAGAACGCACTCCTGGAGTTCCCGGGTGCGGCCGTGGTCATCTCCCACGACCGTTGGTTCCTGGACCGCGTCGCCACGCACATCCTGGCGTACGAGGGCGACTCCAAGTGGTACTGGTTCGAGGGCAACTTCGAGTCGTACGAGAAGAACAAGGTCGAGCGCCTCGGTGCGGACGCGGCCCGTCCGCACCGTGCCACGTACAAGAAGCTCACGCGAGGCTGATCGTCTTGGCACGTCACATCTACAGCTGCCCGCTGCGCTGGTCGGACATGGATGCCTTCGGCCACGTCAACAACGTGGTCTTCCTCCGCTATCTGGAGGAGGCGCGCATCGACTTCATGTTCCGGCTGGCGCCGGGGGACGGTTCGCCGTCGTTCGCGGGCGGTTCCGTCGTGGCCCGGCACGAGATCGACTACGTCCGGCCGCTGGTCCACCGGCACTCGCCGGTGACCGTCGAGTCCTGGGTCACGAAGATCGGCGCCGCGTCGCTGACGATCGCCTACGAGATCAAGGATCCCGAGCAGGTGTACGTACGCGCGTCGACCATCGTCGTGCCGTACGACCTGGCGGAGGAACGCCCGCGGCGGATCTCCGCCGAGGAGAAGCTCTTCCTCCAGAAGTACCTGGCCGAGGAGCCCGCGGCGGCATGACCGTGCCCGTGCAGCCGCTGCTGTTCGCCGACGCGAGGGAGGCCGCGGATCTCGCGGGCTTCCTCGGCCGGCTGCTCCACTACGACCGGGCCGCCGCCGTACGCCTCCAGGCGGGCGGCGGGGCGCTCGCCGTGTTCGGCCGGCCGCCGTCCTTCGAGGTCCTGGCGGTCCGGGCGGTGCGGCTCGCGGACGCACATGACTTCGATGCCACGGTGTCGGCCGGTGAACTCCTGGAATCGCTGGACGTCGAGGGACCGGAAACCGGTGCGGGGACGTTGCCCTCGCCGGTGACCGGACCGCCGTGGACGGGCGTGCTGCCCCCGCGCGGCGGCTGGCAGGAGTGCCAGGGCCTGCCGGATCCCGTCTCCCTGCGCACGGCGCTGACCGCCGCCGTGGCGGAGTTCCGGGCGCGCGACGAGAGCCTGCCCGAGGACCGGCGTACGCGGGCGGAGCGGGACCTCATCGGGCGCGACATCTGGTCACGGACCGTCGGGGGCACGGAACTGCCGTTGCGGGCCGTGCACGCGGCGCAGGCCCTGGGCTTCCTCCGGTCCGCACCGGACTTTCCCGTCGCGCTGCTCGCGTCGGGAGCGTGGCTGCGGCTGCGCACCCCGTTCGGCGCGATCGCCTTGCGGCGGGCCGGTGCCGGGGGCGGGCTGGGGATGCTCGATGTCTCGGTGGGCGGGTAGGAATTCCGTTCCTGACGTCCTGACGTGCCGACCCGCCTGAACCGCCTGACGTGCCGACGTGCCTGGCCGGGCCCGCACACGCGTGAACCCGTTGAGTCACCAGCGCATGTGGACGTCCTCGGCCCAGCCCAGCAGCCGCTCCACCACGATCTCCTTGCCGTCGTCGGTGCGGATACTGCCGTCGTAGTGGCCGAAGCACTGGTCGGTGCGGTTGGCGATCAAACCGGCCTCCGTGTGTGCCGACCGGTTGTGGAACGGGGTGAACGTCAGGTCGACCTGGCCGGACGAGGGCGTACGGATGGTCCAGGGGGCGAGGAGGTCGGCCGTCGACCACCGCCAGTCCAGCTCCTCGCCGATCTTGGTGAGCCGGCCGTCCACACAGAGCCCGTTCTCGGTGGAGCCGGTGCCCGCCGTCCAGCGTCCGCCGAACTGGAGGCCCACCGTGTGCCCGCCGGTGCGTCCGGAGGCGGCGCCCCAGTTCCAGTCGACCGTGCGCGGCCAGCGGCCGCGGCCGTGGTCCAGAACGGCCCAGGTGTCGTCCCCGTCGAACTCCAGGAACTCCGTGCCGATCCTGACCTGGCCGGACGCCGGGAGCGCGGTGTGCTTGGAGGTGTACTGGAAGCGCTGATCGCTCCACGGCACCACGACGGACAGCGATTCGTGCCCCGGCGGCCGGGCGACCAGCAGGTCCACCTCCAGCGGCAACCGGTCCGCGGTCAGACAACGGGCCCTCAGCCGGGTGCCGGCGTTCTCGTCGCGGATCTCGATGCGCACCTTGCCGCCGGACGGCCGCGCGGGTCCGACCACCACGTCCCCGGATCCGGGGGCGCCGGCCACGGTGTCGGGGAGCCCGACGCCGAAGCCGCCGGGGATGATCGCGGTGCGCTCCGACTCCAGGCCGCCCGGGGCGTATTCGAGCAGATAGACCGTGTTCAGGGCGAGGAAGTCGAGATCACTGACGGTCAGCGCCACCAGATGGGTGGGCGTCGTCACGCACCAGTACTCCCAGCGCTTCGTCCGGCCCCAGCCGCGCAGATTGGCGCGGTGCAGCGGCACCCGGGACCAGCCGACCGCCGCCGGGTCGAGGCTGCCGTCGGGCAGGCAGAGATCGACAGGCTCGGTGATCTCGTGCTCGTGTGTCGCCATGCGCGGATCCTATAGCGGGACGTGGGACGCCCCCGGGCAGGCCCGCTCACTCCGGCTCCGGGGCGTCGGGCCACACACCGATGTGGTCCTGTTCCAGTTCCAGCATCACGCGGTGCTCCATGCCCAGCGCCTCCGTGTAGTCCGCCGGCAGTTGCAGCCTGCCCGCGCGGTCGAGCATCGCGTACTCGCGTGCCACCTGGGACTCCTGGCCCGTCGCCGCGTCGACCTCGGTGCGGCGCAGCACCTCGAACGACGTACGGCCGTCGCGGATGGCGACCGTGCGGCGGACCTCGTTCGCGACCGCCTGGTCGTGCGTGACGATCACGATCGTCGTGCCGAGCTCCTCGTTGGCGCGGCGGAAGGCGGCGAAGACCTGCTCGCCGGTGGCCGAGTCCAGCTCCCCGGTCGGCTCGTCCGCGAGCAGGACCGAGGGGGAGTTGGCCAGCGAGACCGCGATCGCCACCCGCTGCTGCTGGCCGCCCGACATCTGCTGCGGGCGCCGGTCGCGGCACTCCGCCACGTCCAGCATCGCGAGCAACGACTCGGCGCGTGCGGCGCGTTCGCGGTTGCGCCCGCCGCCGCGCAGTTGCATCGGCAGCGTGATGTTCTGGATCGCGGTGAGGTAGGGCAGGAGATTGCGCGCGGTCTGCTGCCAGACGAACCCGACCACGTCCCGGCGGTAACGGAGCCGCTCCTTCTGCCCCATGGACAGCAGATCGCAGCCCGCCACCTTCGCCGCCCCCGCCGTGGGCACGTCGAGGCCCGCCAGGATGTTCATCAGCGTCGACTTGCCGCTGCCGGACGCGCCGACCAACGCCAGCAACTCACCCTCGTTGACCAGCAGATCGAGGCCCTGGAGGGCCTGCACCTCCACTCCGTCCGTGGTGAAGATGCGCACCAGCCGGTCGCAGGAGATCAGCGCGTCGTGCCCGTAGGAGGGCCGGTCGCGGCGTGCGGCGGCCCGCTGTTCGAGCTCCGCCAGCGTGGAATCGGTCGACTGCGTCGTCATCGGGAGTCTCCTGCCCTGAGTTCGGTGATCGATCCGCGGCGGCCGGTCCACCAGGCCTGTACGCCGGCCACCGCGGCGGTCAGGACGATCACGCCCAGCGCCGGGAGGACCATCGACCACGGGTCCGCCCGCAGCGGTGCGCTGTACAGCAGACCGGAGCCGGGGCCGGTCGAGAGCGCGAGGTGCACCAGATCGACGCCCGGTGCCAGCAGCGCGATGGTCGCCCGGCCGACGAGCAGCCCGCCCGCGGCGGCGAGCAGCGCCTGGGGCATCGCCTCGAAGCCGAGGAGGCGTCCGCCCTGCCGGGTGCCGATGCCCATGGTGCGCAGCCGCGCCAGCAGAGTGGTGCGCTCCGGAGCGCTCCGGAGCAGGGAGAGAAGAACGGCCAGCAGGGCGTAGCCCGCACCGGCCCCTATCGCCGCCGTGTAGATCCGCTCGGCACCCACCTGCATCGGGGTGTCCACGTACGCCGCGCGCACTTCGGAGCGGAGTTGGACGGTGAGGTCCTTGCCCGCGTGGTGGGCCGCCGCGCGCAGTGCCTTCGCGTCCAGCCGGTCGCCGGTGAGCAGCAGGGCGGTGGTCTGCCGGTGGGTGAGGGCGGCGGCGTCGACGACCATGAAGGAGGTGTCGGTGACGGCGGGCGTGTGCGCCACCGTGCCCGCCACCCGGATCTTGAAGTCCCCGGCCATCGACTGGAGATCGCGCGTCCGGTCCCCGAGCCGCTGGGCGACGGACGGCGAGGCGAGGACGGGCAGCACCCGGTCCTGCGACGGCGGCGTGCCCTTCGGCGTCGCCGGGCCGGTGTACTTCAGGCGGTCGGCGGGGAAGGTGCCGATGCCGGTGGAACGCGCCAGCCGGGCGTAGGTGACCGGGTCGACGCCGATCAGGGTGGCGCCCCGCGCGTCCTCGAAACCGTGCTCGGGCGGCGGCAGCGAGACGCCGTACTCGATCTGGACGCGCGCCACCTCCCGTACGCCGTCCGCCCCGGACACCGTCCGGACCAGGCCGTCCGAGAGCGGCGCGGAGTCGGCCCGGCCGCTGATCCGGGCGTCCGCGCCGGTCGCGAGCACCGCCGCGGTGTCCCGGGCGTCCGCGACCCCCGCGAGCACCGAGCCGCCGAACGCCGCCGTCGTCAGCGCGACCAGCAGCGCGAGCAGGGGCAGGGTGCCGGCGGCCGACGAGCGTCCGGCGCGGGCCAGCGCCAGGAATCCGACCGCGCCGCGCAGCCGCGCCACGGAGCGCAGCGCGAGCCGCAGCGGCAGCGGGTAGAGCCGGACGAGGACCAGGGCCGCGATCAGCCCGACCAGCACGGGGGCCGCGCTGACCAGGAGGTCGGTGCCCCCGGCGCCGCCCGTACCGCGCCTGCGCAGGGCGACGACCGCGCCGACGGCCAGCACCAGCACGGTGAGTTCGGCGACGGTGCGCCGCCGGGACGGCCGGACGCTCACCAGGTCCTCGCGGCCGCCGTGCAGCCGCGGCCTGCGGTGCAGGAGCACGGTACGGACCGGAAGCGCGGCGCAGACCAGCGCGCCGACCGCCGCGGCGCCGACGGCCGAGGGCCACAGCCTGGTCCCGCCGATCGCCGTCACCGCGAGCAGCAGGCCCAGCGCCGCGGCGGGCACGGCCGTCACCGCGGTCTCGGCGAGCAGCCGGCCCCCGATGGAGCGCAGGGACCCGCCGCGGGCCCGGAGCAGCGCGAGTTCGGTGTGGCGCCGGCCGGCGATCAGCCCGCCCGTCATCAGCAGGACGATGACGGCGACGGCCCCGATGCCGACGGCGGCGACCGTGACGACCGGGCGGATCGCCTGCCGCATCCCGTCGTACGCGCTCACGATCTCGTCCAGGTCGGTCGTCACCGTCGCGGTCTCCCCGACGGCCCCGCGCACCTTCAGCAGCCCCGGGCCGCCCTCCAGGGAGGCCACGGACGAGCGGAGCCGCGGCACGTCCCGCGTGGTCAGCCGCGAGACGTCCGGCATGATCCGCCAGTACGCCTCGGGCTGACCGGTGGTGGCGAGCAGCGCCGGTGCCGCGTCCGGAGGCAGCAGCAGGGCCGCGGTCCAGTAGTAGAGCGGCTCGGTCTTCGTCGGTTTGGCGACCAGGGAGGGCTTACGCAACAGCGGCTCGGCCGACCAGTAGGCGGCCCCGGGACGCAGCGGGGCGACGATGCCGGTGATCCGTACCGTGAAGTGCCCGCCCCTGACGGCCGGGACGGAGACCGTCGCACCGACGGTGATCCGCAGCGCCTTCGCGGTCTCCTCGGTGACCGCGGCCTCCACCTCCTCGGTGGTGGCGGTGACCTCGCCGCGGACGGCCGGCCACCTGCCCGCACGCAGGGTGGAGTGGTCCGGCAGCGCCGACTGCGTCGTGTACGTCAGCTCCGGGTCGATGCCGTAGGGGCGGGGGAACCAGCGCTCCCCGGCCGGGATCGGGCTCGTCGTCCGGAGTCCGTACGCGGACTGGCCGGTGTCCGGCCGAAGCGGACCGGGCAGCCCGGCCAGCAACGTCCGGTGCACGGAGGCCACCGACGGCTCCCGCACCGCTTCCTCGCGCTCCGCCTCGGGCACCTGCAGACCCGGCGGCGGGCTGCTGACCTCCAGCATGCTGCGCCGGGGGGCTGCGGCACCGAGATCGTGGCGCAGCCCCTCGTCCTCGTAACGGTCGACGGCGCGCGGGAAGGCGGCGGCCAGGAACGCCGTCAGCAGCACCAGCAGCGCGAGCGCACAGGCCGCGCCAGGGGCGGTGCGCAGCCGGGTCCGTACCCAGGGTGCGCAGGCGGCTGTCCTGCGGGAGAACATCGGACGCGGGCTCATGTCAGTTGTCCCCCTGGTGGCGCAGCGAGAGCGCGGGGTCGGTACGGCGCAGGGCGAGGACCGCGACGATCAGCAGCGGCAGCGCGGCGAAGCAGGCGAGGAGCACCGCGACCTGCCCGGCGGGCAGTTCCACCAGCACGGCCGGTACGGGCCGGGCGGCCTGCCCGGTCAGCACGACGAGCGGCACCACCGCCCGGGTCAGTACGGCCCCGAGGACCGCCCCCACCAGCAGCCCGATGGCGATCAGCACCCCCTGCTCGGCGGCGATCATGCGGGCCAGCCGTCGGCGCGGCGCCCCCAGCGCCCGCAGCACGGCGAATTCAGCGGACCGTTCACGCCGTGAGCCGACCGCCGTCACGGCGAAGCCGACCCCGGCCAGCGCCGCCGCCACGACCGCCACCGCGAGCAGCGCGGACTGCGGCCCCGCACCCAGCGGATCGCCCACCAGCTCGTCGGCGACCTCGTCCCGGACCTGCACCTGCGCCGGATCGGTGTCGGGCCGGGCCCGGAGCGCGGCCGCGACCTCGGCGGTCCGGCCGGGAGCTGTGCTCAGCCACCACTCGGTCGCGGTGAGCACGGCGTTCGGACGTTCCGCGAAGATCCCGCCGACGGCCCTGAGGTCGAGGAGCAGGGCGCCGCCGTCCCGGGCCGCGCGCGTCTGCCCGGAGGACAGGGAGGCGGTGGAGCCGGGCCCGGTCGTCGGGAGCCCGTGGACGGACCGCACGATCTTCACCCGGACCGTCTCACCGGCCAGCGTCACGTCCACGCTCTGGCCGGTCCGCGCACCGGACGCCTTCAGATAGGCGTCCGTGGCCACGCCGTTCAGGCCGGCCGCCGGGGCCCGTGCCGCGGTGACCCGCACATTGAGGGCCGGCACCGCGTACGCCGCGTCCTCGGCCGTGACGAATCCGGTTTGGTAGTCGAGGGTCAGCGGCTGCCCGGCCGAGCCGGCCGGGTGCAGCGGGGCGCCCGGCTGGACCTGCCCGAACTCGTCGGTGGTCAGGGCCGCTTGCCAGCGGAATCCGCCGGGCACCGGCACCGGCCGTTCGGTGCCGCCGGCGGTCACGGTCCGCAGCCCGCTCACGGTGAGCCGGTGCGACTCGTCCCGCCCGACCGGCTGGCTGCTGTCCAGCTCGAACCCGGTCACCGACAGCTCACCGGCCGCGGCGACCTTCAGCGAGAGCGGATGCGCCTTCCCGTCCACCGGCACGGAACCGGCGACCACCCGGTACGGAATGCCGTAGCGGTCCTCCAGCAACACGGTGACCAGCGGGCTCATGCCGGACCGCGAGCGTGTGCCGTCCTTCGTCCCGGTCTTCGGCCCGTCCTTCGGCCCGGACGATATGCGCAGATCGAGGCGGAGTTCCGTGCTGTCGCGCGGCAGCAGCAGTCCCGGCCGTGCGGAGTGCGGCGGTGCGAGGGAGTCGAACAGCCGGCCCTGCTCCCCGTCGGCGAGGTCGCCGCGCATCAGCATCCGCTCGTCGGCGTGCGCGGTGTCCAGGGCCAGCACCTCGGCCGTGCGGCCACCGGAGAGCTCCAGCGTCGTACGGTACGCGGGCGCCGCCTCCCGTACCCCCGGCAGTCGCGCGTACGTGCCCGACTTGGCCGGATCCGCGTTGACGCCGCCCAGCATCCGGACCGGGGCGCCGGACCTGAAGTCCGCCTGGTCCTTCTGCGAACGGTCCCACGACGCGCTCTGGCCGATGGCCAGCATGCCCATCGCGACCGACAGCACCAGCAGCAGCACCGGACCCGCGCCGCGCAGCGGCCGGCGGCTGAACTGCCAGCCGGCCAGCGCCGTGGCCAGCCCCCGGCCGCCGGCCGCCCGGCGCTCCGCGAGCCTGGCCGCGGGCGGCAGCAGCCGAAGCGTCAGTACGGTGCCCGCGAGCAGGGCCAGGGCGGGCGCGACGACCAGCAGCGGATCGATGCCGAGGCCGCCCGCACGGTCGTCGCTGAGCGCACCGCTGCCCGCGCCCCCGGTCTGCCGGTCGAGCTGCCAGTACGCCACCCCGGCGATCGCCAGCAGCCCGATGTCCGCCCCCGCGCGCACCGGCGCGGGCAGTGCGGCGGCGCGGGTGGAGCGGCGCCCGCCGGCGCTCGCGGCGAGCGCGGGCGCCACCACGGCGAGCGCGCAGGCCAGCGCGGTGACGGCGGCCACCAGCCACACCGTGCCGGTGGCGGTCCCGCCGAGCCGCAGCCCGATCCGGGACAGCTCGCTGCGGTCCGCCAGGAGCCGGGTCAGCGGTCCGGCGAGCAGCGGGGCGAGGACGGCGGCGGGCAGCGCGAGCAGCAGCGCCTCGATCGCGGCGAACGAGGTGATCCGGCCACGCGATCCGCCGCGCGCACGCAGCAGTTCGGTCTCCCCACCGCGCTCACTGCTCAGCAGCCGGGCCACCAGGAGCAGGGTGTACCCGGCCAGCAGCACCAGCTGTACGGCCACGATCATCATCGTCGAGCGGGAGACGAGCAGCCCCCGGTCGATCTGGTCGAGAACGGTGGGCAGCTGGGTCTGCGCGTTCGCCCCGTTCTTGAACTCGGGGGCGGCGAGCAGCTGTTTCGGGCCGTCGGTCGCCGACTGGCGGAGCGCGGCCATCCGGTCCGTGGTGAGGCCGCGGAAGTCGGCCGACGCCAGATAGGAGAGCTCGCCGGAACTGGTCCGGCCGGAGCCGAGCACCGCGGGGTCGGTGAGCAGCGGCCCGTACGTCGTGAAGACGACCCGGCGGACGCCGCGCCCGCCGGCCGCGTCCAGCTGCCAGTACGGATCGGCTTGGTCCGCTGCCTCGTAGAGGCCGGTGACCTGGATCTTCAGGCGCTTGCCGCCGAGCCGGTCGGTGAGCGTCAGCCGGGCGCCGGGCTTCAGCCCGAGGGCCTCGGCGGCGGTGCCCGGCAGCGCGACCTGGACCGGGTCGCCGGTCTTCCCCGCACCGGCGGCGGGCATCCGGCCCGCAGTGAGCCGGACGCGGCTGAGGTCGAGCGAGGCGAAGTGGGTGAGGTCGGGGTCGCCGCGGCGGGCGGCCGGGGTCTGCAGACTGCGTGGCAGCGCGTACGGGCCCGACGCCTCCAGCTTCCGTACGGTCACCGGGAGTCCGTCGAACGTGGCGTGGGCGGCCTTGCGCGCCGAGGCGTCGGCCGCGTCCCGCTGCTCGGGCGCGACCTGCGCCGATATGAGGAGGGACGCGTCGGCGGCGGACCGGTGGGTGAGGGTGTGGCGCAGCGCGGCGTCGCCGATGGAGCCGGAGAAGGCGGTGAGCGCGGCCAGGACGGACGTGGTGAGCAGCACGGCCAGTACGGCCGCGGCGAGGAGGAGCCGGTGCGCCCTCACTCGCAGAAAGACGAACCCCGTCACCCTGCCCCCACCCTCATCTCATGAACACGCCCCCCGGCGATGTATGGATGCTTTCAGAGTGCACCGGTCGCGGGATACCGCCCATGGCCACACCTTGATGGGATCGTGACCGTTATCCGGTGGCGGAGTACCGGATTCCGCACGCGTGCGGGCCGGAAACTCAGCCCTCGGTGTTCACCATCGAGGCGGCCGCGTAGGTGAGGTAGTCCCACAGCTGCCGCTCGTGCTCGGGGGCCAGCGCCAGTTCGTCGAGCGCCACCCGCATGTGGCTCAGCCAGGCGTCGTGCGCGGCCCGGTCCACGCGGAACGGCGCGTGCCGCATCCGCAGCCGGGGGTGTCCGCGCTGGTCGCTGTAGGTGCGCGGGCCACCCCAGTACTGGATCAGGAACAGCGTGAACCGCTCCTCGGCCGGGCCCAGATCCTCTTCCGGGTACATCGGCCGCAGCAGTGGGTCCCCGGCCACGCCCTCGTAGAAGCGGTGGACCAGGCGCCGGAAGGTCTCCTCGCCGCCGACCAGTTCGTAGAAGGTCAGCTCCTGCACCGTGTCGCGCGGGTTCTCAGTCACCCGTCCATCGTCGCAGACGCTCCAGCGGGCGACCGGGGCCCGGGTGTGCCGATCGTGCCACTTCGCGCCGGAACCCGCGGGCGGCGGGTGTTCACCGGGCGTGGATATCACAGTTCGTGATGCGAACTGATGTGGTTCGTGTCGCGAATGTTTTGTCTGTTCCATGCCGCTGGGAGCGGGGAATCGTGAATCGTACGTTCGTGGTCATTGGCGGGGGACTACCCGGTCATGATCCGCCGGGCAGGCCTCATAGCGGGGCAGGGGGCGCTTCGTCCGGCTCCTTGAAGACCACCGGCACCTTGTTCTCCAGCACCAGGCGGCCGAGCAGCCGCGCGAGCAGCTCGCGGTCGGTCTCGTCGAGGCCGACCGACAGCCTCGCCACGCGTCGGCAGGCCTCCGCGCAGAACGCCTCGGCCAGCTCGTCGCCCGTCGCGGTCAGCGCGACGCGGACCGCGCGCCCGTCCTCGGGGTCGGCCTCGCGCCGCACCAGACCGCGCCGGACGCTCCGGTCCACCAGGCCGGTGAGGCTGGACTTCGCCAGCCCCAGCACCGATCCGAGCTCACTCATGCCGTACGGCTGCACCATCAGCACGCAGAGCAGCTGGCCCTGCTGTGCGGTGATTCCGTGCTCGCGTCCGGAGTCGGCATATACGGCGTTCACCAGAAATGAGGATCGCACCAGTGCGGTGACGAATCCCATCTGCTCATCCTCGGCCTCTCGCATTCGGCCAGAATAAGGCAGACGGCCACCGCCCGGACCCGTGCGAGGGTTCTTATTCGTACTGCGAACTATCTGATTCCAGCAGCCGGCGACCGAGGGGTGGCAGCCCGGAACAGCAGTGCGCGGCCGGTGAGGGGGGTCCCTCACCGGCCGCGCACGGTGCGAAGCCCGTCAGCCCCGGCGGATCGTGATCGTCGTCCACGCCCCGACGTGCACCTGGTCGCCGTCCTGGAGCGGAACGGGGACATAGGGCTGGATCGGGTCCTCGGCGCCGTTGAGCGTGGTGCCGTTGGTGGAGTTCTGATCGACCACGGCCCAGCTGCTGTCCGGCTGTTGCACCAGCACCGCGTGCTGGTGCGAGACACCCGGGTCCTCCGGGGGCACCGACAGGTCGATGTCGGGGGACTCGCCCGTGCTGTGCCGGCGGCGGCCGATGGTGATCTGGTTGCCGGTCAGCGGAAGGTGCTGCTCCGGGGAGTACGCGGGCAGGTTGAGCCCGGTGGCCTCCGGGCCGCTGCGCTGCATCATCGCCAGGAAGTAGTCACGGTCCGGAGCGACGACCGCCGTCCAACTCGTGGACCCCTGGTCCTGACCCATGCCGGGCCCCTGGTTCTGGCCGGGGTACGGCTGCTGCTGCATCGGGGACTGCGGGCCCTGGGCCTGCGACGGCGGCGACAGCAGCCAGTCGTCGTTGCCGGGCTGCGCGGCCTGCGGCTGCGGCGGGGCCGGCGGACCGGGCTGCTCGAAGCCCGGGGGAGCCGTCTGCTGGAACGCGGGCGCGGCACTGTGCTGCTGGAACGACGGCGGCGGGGGCGAGCCCTGCGAGGAACCCTGCTGCTGGGCGTGCTGCTGCCCCTGCGGGAAGCCCTGCGGACCCTGGCCCTGCTGGAACGACGGCGGAGGCGGCGGGCCCTGCTGCCCCTGCTGGAACGGCGGCTGACCCGGACCGGGAGGGCCGGGCTGTCCGGGCCCCGGGGGGAGCGGCTCGGCCGGCCGGTTCACCTGCGAGGGACGCGACCCCTGGTACTCGAACGGATCGCGGGGCTGCGGAGCACCGGGCGGCTGCTGCGCCTGGAAGCCCGGCGGCAGATTGAGCCCGGGAACGGGGCCGGGGCCTCCGGGACCGCCAGGGCCTCCGGGACCGCCAGGGCCTCCGGGACCGCCAGGGCCTCCGGGACCGCCGCCCGGTCCGCCGTGCTGCGGGGCCAGCGGTGTGTACGAGGTCGCCGTGTTCGTGAGGAAGTTCCAGCGGCACTCCTCGCAGAACGGCGCCATCGCCTCCCGCGGGGTGCGGCACTGCGGGCAGATCTCGGCGTGGGCGGTCGCGTCCGGGCCGGGGCCCTGCGGGTATCCGTAGCCGGGCGCGGGCGGCGGGGGAGGTGGCGGGGGAACGGCGCCCGCAGGCCCGCCCGCCCCGGCCATGCGGTGGCCGCAGACCTCGCACCAGTCCTCGGAACCCGACTGGTGTCCGTTCGGGCAGGTCGGCATGTCGGCGCTTCCCCCTCTCCTCGTCCGGCCGCGGGGGCCGTCATTTTTTCTTGCTTCGCCGCCCGGCGGACCTGTCCGGCCGGGCGGCTCATCAGTGCGGATATGTGGTTACTTCTTCACGCGGACGGTCTTCGTGGAACGCGTTTCGAGTGTCATCTCGTCCGCATCCGCGACCTTCGCCTTCAGTCGCACAGTACCGGTCGCCGCGTCGACGACGTCTACCACCTTCGAAAGCAGTTTCGCAGTGTCCTCGTTGCCGGACGCCGATGCCAACTGCACCGCACGGCCGAGTTTGGCCGTCGCGCCGTCGAAGTCTCCCGACTTGCGGGCATCGAGTCCCTGCTGGATGACTTGTGCCAGTTCCGCCTGACCTGTGTAGTGCGCGACCTGCGGATTGATCGAGGTCGACGCCACCATGTCGTCCGTCCACACCGCCCGTACCAGGCCCTGCGAAAGGGTCTGGGGCGCCCCGCCCGACGGGTCGGGGAGGATCAGCGAGACCCGGGCCGCCAGCATCTCCTGACCGATGCCGGCCTCCGGAACCTGCACGCACACGTGGTAGTCGCGGGACTCGTCGCCCCAGGAGCCGGTGGGGTAGTCCCCGGCGCGCGGGCCCGCCTCGGTGCGGCGGTCGGTCAGCTCGGCGACCGTCGGCGCGACCTGCTTCACGTACTTGATCTCCACGCCGACCGGGGTCCAGAGCCGCAGCGCGACGTCCGCGACCTCCTTGCCCATCGCGTTCTCCATCATCTGCGTGAAGTCCGCGGCCAGCCCCGCCGGATCGGCGACGATGTCGGCGGTGCCGAGCAGTGCGGAGGCGATCGCTGTGACCTCTTTCACTTCCCAGTCGGTGCCGACACCGCGGGCGTCGCAGGTGAACCGGCCGGAGCAGGCGTCGAGCGCGGCCCGCAGGTCCTCCGGTGCCTCGTGCTCGTTGCGCCCGTCGGTCAGCAGGATGCCGTGCCGGATGCTCACCTCGGCGGCGCCCAGCAGCCGGTCGGCCAGCCGCAGCCAGGTCCCGATCGCCGTACCGCCGCCCGCGGCGAGCCGGCGCAGGGCCTCCTTCGCCTGGGCCCTGGTCTGCGGATCCGCCGTGGCGAGCCGCCCGTTGCCCGGGTAGACCTCCTTGGCGACGTGCGTACCGCCGATCACGGCGAAGGCGGTGCCGTCGCGCAGGGTGTCGATGGCCGCCGCCGTCGCATCGCGGGCGTTGCGCATCTTCGTGGGCGGATAGTCCATCGAACCCGAGCAGTCCACCATGATCACCACGGCGGCGCTCGCCGCCTGTCCCGTTGCGTGCGAGGGCGGATGGGCGCCGCTCCTCAGCGGAACGCCACCCGTGGTGCCGCCGCCGGTCGAGGTGACGGTGATGATGCCGTTGACCTCGCGGCCGCCCTCGGGAAGAAACTCGTTCTGGTACACCTCGACGGAGAACTGCGGCACGTTCGACTTGGAGAAGTTGGCCATCTGATCGGCTCCTTGAGGCTCCACGTGTCAGATGAAGACAGATTTGCGGACAAAGGCATCGGAGGTGCGTGGGGCGGGCGGAACGGGACTCAACCGCCGCTGTAGGCGGATCCTGCCCCTTGCACCGGTACGGCGAACGGCAGCAGAGCCACTGTTACGTTGTCGTGGCCCCCACCGTCGAGCGCGTGGCCCACCAGCACCTGGGCGCCGTGCAGCGGCCGTTCGTACGCGTCGGCGGGCACCGCGGCGGACATCTCGGCCGCGGACTCCGCGTAGTTCCACAAGCCGTCCGTGCAGACCACGACGACGCCCGGCCGGTCCGGTTTGAACGAGGCGGTGTGCGGCTCCAGTTCGTAGGAGTCGGCGCCCAGCCAGCCCGTGATGGCGTGGGCCCGCTCGTCCGCGTACGCCTCCGCCTCGTTCATCAGGCCCGCCGCGACCATCTGCGCGGCCCAGGAGTCGTCCTCGGTGAGCCGGGCCGGTGGACTGCTCCGGTCCTCGGGCACCCAGTACACACGGCTGTCACCGACCCAGCCGACGAACAGCAGCCCATTGGCCATGATCGCGCCGACCAGCGTGCACGCCGGGGCGTTCTGATGGCGGTGCGGATCCTGCTCCGCGGCCCGACCGGGCTCCTGGGCAAGCCGGTTGACCGACTCGGAGGCCGCCACGATCGCCTCGTGCATCGCCTGCTGCGGATGCGTGCCGCGCGGCAGCGACTCCAGCAGCGACTCGTTGGCGGCGGTCGTGGCGGCGGCCGACGCCTCGTCGGGACGGCTCGCCGACGACACCCCGTCGCAGACGATCGCCAGGACGGCCGGGGTGCCGTCGGGCAGCGCGGTCGTCGAGATCGCGAACGAGTCCTCGTTGCGGTGGTGGCGCAGTCCGCGGTCGGTGACCGCGGCGACCGAGCCGAGCTCCTGCTCCATGTGGTCCCGCTCGCGGGGCTGGGCATGGCCGCAGTTCTCGCAGTAGCCGTCGTTGTCGACCCGGCCGGCCCGGCAGGCCACGCACACCTTGGTCCCGGCGGGCGGGGCCGCGACGGGGGCCGCGGCGGCCCGGGGATCGGGCGCCGTGCCGTCGGCGGCCGTCACCGGCGCCGCCAGCTCGAAGTCGCCGGACGCGCCCGGCTCTTCGGGGCCGGCCACCGCCGGGGCACCCGCCGCGGTGGTGATGGCGATCGTCGGGCGGTCCCGCGGCGGCTCGGGCACGGCCGACAGGTCGTACCCGCACGCACCGCAGAACAGATCCCCCGGCTCCAGCGGCTCCTCGCAGCCGGGACACCTCGGCAAGGCCGTCTCCTGGTCGTTCTGCGACATCTTCACACCCACGTTCGGGGGCGGAAACGGTTGGCCCGCTCCACCAGTTCGATCCTCTCGTCGCCGGGCTCCGCAAGCCGGGCGAGCATCCGGTACGAGCGCTCCAGCCCGAAACGCAGGCCGCGCTCGTCCAACTCACTGCCGAGCAGCGTCCTCGGCCCCTGTGCCCCGCCGTGCGCGGGCGACTGCGGGGCCGATGGGTGAGCCGTGGGACTCCCGGAGAGTACCCAGTCGAGCGCCGTCCCCAGCACCTCGGTCGACAACCGCTCCCGGCGCACCGCGTCCAGACCGAGACCGGCCAGCCCCGAGACCTGGGCCGAGGCCGCCATCAGATCGACGATCAGGGGGTCGTCCGGGGCCCGGCCGCGCAGCCGTGCCCGTACCGCGGCGACCCGGGCCGCCGTGTAGTGGATCGACGCCTCCGGCACGGACTCCAGCGACCGGACGGCCCCGCTCCGGTCCCCGGCGGCGATCTGCACCCGGGCCAGGCCGAACGCGGCACTCACGAAACTCGGGTCGGTCGCCCACACCAGCCGGTAGTACTCGGCGGCGTTGTCCAGCTGGCCCAGCACCTCCGCGCAGACGCCCAGCGCCAGCTTGGGCGCGGGCTCCCCGGGAAAGGCGTCGTAGACCGCGTCGAAGGACAGCGCCGCGTTCTCGTTGTCACCCGTCACCAGGGAGGTGATGCCGCGGTACCAGACCACCCGCCAGTCGTCCGGATGCTTCAGCTCAAGGGTGGTCAGGGTCTCCTGCGCGGCACCGAGGTCGCTCATCTCCAGGAAGGCGCGCAGCTCGCGCAGCCTGGTCTCCAGCGAGGCGGCCGGTACGGCCTGCAGCGCGGCGATCAGTTCGGCGGGTGCCGACGCCATCACCCCGGCCAGGAAACCCGCGTTGGGGTCGTTCGCGTCGACCCGGGGAACCGGCAGCGCGAGCGACGTCCCCCGTACGTCGAGCCCGGCCAGCCGGGGCCCGCCGGTGCCGTACGGGTCATGCGCCCCCGATGGGGCACCGGTGTCCGGGAGCGGGGACCGGGGGGCCGGAACGGCCGCCTGCGGCTGTTGCCGCGGGTACGCGGGTGCGGCGCCGTTCCCGGAGCCACCGTTCGCGCCGCCGCTGACATGCGTGGCGGACGAGGGCAGCGGACCGGCGCCCGCGGCGAATCCGGGAGGCGGTCCGGCGGGCAGCGCGCCCGGGACACCGCCCGGCGGGGCCACCGCGGCGGGCGGCGGTGCGAGCGGTGCCACCGCGACCGCTCCGACACCCTTGCGCCGGCCGAAGAGCCCGGACCCGCGGGGCGCCGGGTTCCGCGCCCCGAGCCGGGACACCTCGCCGGTCAGGAGGGTGAACAGCTCCGTGTCGGTGACCCGCATCTCCGCACCGAACAGCGTCGACAGTGCCGGACGCGGGCGCCCCGTCTGGAGCGACACCACCTCCCGCAACACGCCCATCACCTGCTCCGCCATCTCCGAGGCGGAGGCGAACCGCCGGGCCGGATCGGGGTCGGTGGCCCGCACCAGCAGCCGGTAGAACGACTCGTACGTCCGGAACACCTCGATGTTGTCCGGGTCGGGCAGCGAGTCCACGAAGACGTTCGTGTAGCCCTGGAAATCGAAGGTGAGCACCGCGAGCGTCCGCGCGACCGTGTACAGGTCGGAGGCGACCGACGGGCCGACCTCCGCGACCTCCGGCGCCTGGTACCCCACCGTGCCGTAGATGGCCGACTCGTCGTCGTCCATCCTGCGGACCGCGCCCATGTCGATCAGCTTCAGCTGGTCCTCGGTCTGGATCGCGTTGTCCACCTTGAAGTCGCAGTAGAGCAGGTTGCGGCTGTGCAGATGACCCAGCGCCTCCAGCGCCTCGATGCCGAACGCGCACGCCTGCTCGACCGGCAGCGGGTCCCGCTTCCCGGCCGGGGTGCGACGCTCGTTGGCGATCTCCTTGAGCGCCTTGCCGCCGACGTACTCCATGACTATGTAGCCGTCGAGCGAACCGGTCCGCTGGTCGAGGTGCTCGACGAAGTTGTAGATGCGGACGATGTTGGAGTGCTCGATCTCGGCGAGGAAGCGGCGCTCGGAGATGGCGGCCGCCATGGCGTCCTGGTCACCGGTGTCGAGCAGGCCCTTGAGGACCACCCAGCGGTCGGAGACCGCGCGGTCCACCGCGAGATACACCCAGCCGAGCCCGCCGTGCGCCAGACAGCCCGCGACCTCGTACTGGCCGTGCACGACGTCACCGCCCTGGAGCTTGGGCATGAAGGAGTACGGGTGGCCGCACTTGGTGCAGAACCCCTCCGTGCGCCCCGGCCGCTCGCCCCTGGCCCGGCCCACCGGCGCCCCGCAGTCCGAACGCGAACAGAACCGCTTCCGCTCGGGCACCTCCGGGTTCTCCATCACCGCGGTGCGCGGATCGGGACGCGGCACGTCCGGCACGAGCACCAGCCCGGCACCCAGCCGGTTCCGGCCCGAGACACCGGTGGACGCCCCCGAGGAGCGCACCGAGACCGAACGCGACGTCCCCTTGCCGGACAGCGCCCGCGAGAGCCGCCCCGACACCGACCGCCGCGAGGTCGACGAGCGCGAGGAGGACCGCGAGGACGCCCTCGATGACGCGCTCGACGACCCTCGCGAACTGCTCCGCGCCGATGAGCTGTTGCTGCCCCTGCCGCCGCCCGCGATGCCGGTGGGCGGCGAGCTCACCATGCCGTCCCCCTGTTCGCCGCCCGGCTCGGACGGGGAAGACCCCCTCGGCGAGACGACCGGAGCCAGACCGCAGGTGTCGCAGTACAGCTCACCGCCGCCCATGTCCTCGTAACTGCCCTCGCACGCGGGGCGCTGGCACTGCGTACTCATGGTCATTCCCCCTGTTCGCCCCGCCGCCGCAGCGGCCCCGTCTCTCCGTCACTGTCTGTCCCGCCCGGCGGGTGCCCCGATGGCACCGGGCGCCTCACGGCCGCCCCCGCCGGTCTTCAGGTCCGGACGCGCGCCGCTGCCCCAGCAGTTCCAGTGCCGCGTCCTGATAGCGCTGCACCGTCTGTGCGGCGACCCTCAGATCGCAGGGCGCGCTCCACAGCATCCGGCGCGCCGCGTCGTAGCGCTCGATGAGGACCGGGTCCTCCGCCAGGCCGTGCCGGGCCACCTTCGCCTTGTACGCGTCCAGCCGGCCGCGCAGCTCCGCCCGCACGGCGAGCGGGGCGGTGACCGCCGTCAGCTGCTCCCTGGCCCGCAGCAACTCCTCCTCGGCCTGCCGCTCCAGGGTCTCCAGGAGCGGTGAGAGCCGGTGCCACTGCGCGTGCCTGCGGTACTCCGAGGCCGCGGCGAGACGCTCCTGGAGCGCGGTCGGCGGACCGTTGACCGCCGGCACCTCGGAGGCGGCGATCTTCGCCAGCACCTCGCCGCGCGCCGACCGGGCCTCGGCCAGGGTGCGGTCAGCCCGGGAGAGCACGTCGCGCAACTGGACCAGCCGCTGCTCGGCGTCCTGCCGGACCGCGAGCACCGCCTCGATCTCCCGCCGCACCTCGTCCAGCGCGCGGGCCGCCCGGTCGTAGCGCGCGGTGTCCGGACGGCCGCCGCCGGGCGCCGAGCTGCCGGGCCCCGGCAGCCAGAACGCCAGCGGATCGGAGATCACCTGCACCCGCAGCGTGGCCAGTTCCCGGGTGATCGACTCCAGGTCGTCCCCCGACGGGTGCTCGCCCGGCCGTACCCCGACCGAGTGTGCGAGCGAGCTGGTGCGGCGCAGCTCGGCGGCGAGCAGATCTATCCGGGCGGGCATCGCCGACCACACGGAGTCGGAGGCGACGACCATGTCCAGCGAGCGCGCGTACAGCTCGTTCATCCGGTTGACCAGCTCCGCGAGCGTGAACCGCTCGGAGAGCCTGGCCGGGCCGGTGACCGACGGATCGGGCCGGGCGGCGGCGTGCGCCACCGTGACGCCCTCGCCGCGCAGCAGTTCGGTCAGGGCCGCCAGGTCCTCCCGGTTGGGGTGGCGCCGCCGGGCCCGCACCTCACGGGCCTCGGCCAGCACCCCCGCGTACGCGTCGAAGTAGCCCCACAGCAGCGTGATCGACTGCTCGGTGGCGCTCCAGCGCTCCTTGGTGACACCGGTGAGCTCGGCGCCCTCCAGGAGACGGCGCCCGGCGTGGTCCTGGAGGGCGAGGAGCGAGGTCTCGATCGCCTCGTGCTCCGCACCGAGCCGGGCCAGCGCACGGTCCGCCTCGTCCCGGTCCATGACCGGGCCGGGGGGCCGGGCCGCGTAGCTGGGGAAGGGGCCCGCGACGCCCATCGATCACCTCTCCGATCTCCCTGCCGGACGGGGCCCGGCAGGATCTGCCTGATCCGAAGGACAGGCCTAGTTGCTGCGGTACTTGGGCATCGGCGGCCCCTTGATTCCGGGCAGACCGTCCTGCAGCCAGCTGCGGTACGACCGCATCCAGGGGCTGTCCTTGCCCCCGGCGCGGTAGTCGACCAGCACCTGGTTGACCCGCGCCACCAGGTCGTCGGCACCCTTCTTCGTGGCCACGCCGTAGTACTCCTTGGTGAACGGCTTGTCGCCCTTCAGCTCCACGGCCGGGTCCTGGGCGGCCTGGCCGGCCGCGAGGGCGTTGTCCGTGACGATCGCGTCGACCTCGCCCATCTGGAGCCGCACCAGGCAGTCCAACTGGTTGGGGACGGTGAGCAGGTCCTCGTCCGCGTCGGTGCCGTCGTGCTTGTCCCTGAACACCGAGCCGAACGACTGCTTCTCCAGCGCCTCGTACGCCGTGGACCCCTCCGCCGTGCAGACCCGCTTGCCGGCCAGCGAGGGGTTGTATCCGGTGATCGTGGATTCCTTCGGCGCGAGGACCTGCTGCCCGGCCTGGAAGTAGGCCGTGGAGAACGAGACCTGGTCGAGCCGGGCGCAGTTGATCGTCATCGTCCGGACGACGACGTCGACCTTGTCGTTCTCCAGGGCGGCGATCCGCTGGTTGGTGGGGATCGCCCGGAAGATCACATCGTCCGGGTCGCCCAGGATGTCCTTGGCGATGGCCCGCACCAGATCGATGTCGAAGCCTTCGAGATCCCGGGACTCCGGATTGCGGTACCCCCACTGGAAGCTGTTCTGGTCGACGCCCGCGATCAGCTTTCCGCGCGCCTTGATGCGGTCGATGGTTTCGCCGCCCGCGAGGGAGGGCTCCAGGCTGGCGTCCGGATCGGTGCAGTCGGCGGCCCGCGTCTGCACACCGCGTGCGGCGCCCGGCCCCGTGACGTCCTGGCTGAAGGCGTCGTCCCCGCTGTGGGAGAGCGGCAGCAGGGTCAGCGCCGCCGTCACCGCGCAGGCCGCGGCCATGGCGGTCACACCGCCCCAGCCGCGCAGCCTGCGCAGCGGGCCCGTGGGCCCCGTCCTGGGCTCGTCCTTCCCTGTCATCGCTCCCCCTGTCACCGGAACTCCGAGAGCCTGCGGTTGACCCCGACGATCGCGGCGACCGCGCCCAGCACGGCGAGTGCCGCCGCGCCGATCGGCAGCCCGCCCAGCGCACCGCGCCCGTCCTTGGCGGCCCGGGTGAATTCGTCCTGCTCATGGGCGAGCGCCTGCCGCAGCGCCTTGTCCACCCGGTTGAACGACTCACCGGTCGAGCCCTTGGTCGAGTCCCCCGACCCGATGATCTGCTTCAGCGCGGCGTCGTAGTCGCCGCTGTCGTCGGTCTTGCGGGCGGTCCGGTGGCGGCTCTGCCACTCGGTGACACTCCGGACGGCCTTCGCCACCGGTTCGCTTCCCGCGGTGTCGTGGGTGTCCTCGGCGAGCTTCGAGGCCTTGCCCAGCTCTTCGACGAGCGCCTTCATGCCCGTGCCGTAGTCGGTCTCGTACTTGTCGCTCTTGCCGTCAGCAGTGAGCACCGCACCCCGGGCTACGACCGTGAGGTTCTCGTTGGCGCGTGCCTTCAGCGAGTTGATGCGCGCCCGGTTGAGCACATCCAGGGACTGCTGCCCGCGGGTATTGGCGTCGGCCAGATCGGAGCGGGCCACCGAATGCCCCACCGCCAGCCACAGCAGGACCACGACCGAGGCCGCGGTCGCCGCCAGCAGTCCGTGGTTGAGCACCCGGTTCGTCCGGTGGAAGTTGCGCCGCTGGGCCCAGAACAGCACGGCCAGCGCGATCACACCGATGCCGAGCGAGAAGAACGGCCAGGTCCGTGCGGAGTCGTAGTCCTGGCCGAGCCGGCCGGTCTCCGCCGTGTACAGCCGCTCGGCGGCCGGGAGCATGTCGCCCGCCATCTTCTGGTTCGCGTACCGGAGATAGGCGCCGCCCAGCGGCAGCCCCTGCCGGTTGTTCGCGCGGGCGCGCTCGATCAGCCCTGTGTAGCGCGGGAGTTCCTCGTTGAGCTTGGTGATCTCGTGGCCGGACTTCGTCGACGAGTCCGTGTTGGCCGCGGCTTTCACCAGCAGCCGGGAGGCCTCCTCGATGTCCGACACGTACTGGTCGTGGACGGCGCGCGGCTCCTGCGGCCCGGCCAGGAAGCCGCTCGCCGCCGCGGCGTCGGCATCGGCCAGCGAGCGGTAGATGTTCGCCGCGTCCGCGCTGAGCGGCTGACTGCGCCGCACCACGTCGTCGGCGGAGGCCGCCCGGTCGGAGATCTCGAACGCTGTCACGGCCCCGAACGCGACGACGAGCAGGGCCAGTACGGCCCCGATGATCTGGAGCCGGCCCGGTTCGGTGGTTGCCGCGGCACGCAGCCGGTCGGTCGCCACCGCGCGGCCACTGCGCTGCGGCGGTACGGGTACGGGCGCGGGCGGTCGCTCCGGCGCGCGTTGCGGCGGCGCCGGGCGCACATTCGGCGGGTATGTCACTTGACCTCCCCCTCGGTCACTGACGGCGGCCCGCCCCCCGGCCGATCGGGGGACTGGTACCCGGCCAGAAGTATGGCCGCAGGGACCGGCGTCCATACAGCGAACGCCTGGATCCTGCACCGGTCCGTGAACGCAATCAACTGCAGTCAACAGCATTCGATCAAGGCCGACACCATCGATCAAGACGATCGATGTCGCAATCCCCCCGAGTTGAACCGATCTCCCCAACCAGAAACACGTCCGGGGCGGCTGATCGGTTCCCTTGCGGAAGGGGCGTCCCGCAGCACGATGGCCACGGGACGCCCCTGATACCCACTGATGTCACGGAATGTCAGGCGTACTGCGCCCGCAGTCTGTCGTGCACCTCGGGCGCGGCGCCCGTGTGGTCCAGGCCCAGCAGCCCGGCGCCCAGCACCGGGGACTCCTTCACCACCCGCACCACCGCCTTCGGGGCCCGTACCGCGAGGAGCTCGGCGATCCGGTCGTCCAGCTGCGGGTGCCGCGCCGCCAGCACGCTGCCGCCCAGCACCACCGGAGCCTGCTCGCCGAGCAGACCGAGCCGGGACAGCGCGACCGAGGCCATGGCCACGACCTCCTCCGCCAGCCGGTCCACGAGGCCGTGGGCCACCGCGTCGCCGGCCGCGCCGGTCGCGAAGAGCACCGGTGTCAGCTCGTGCCGCCGCTCGGGCTCGATCCGGCCCAGATGCAGCGCCTCTATCAGCGCGTACATCGAGTCGAGCCCGAAGTGACCGGGCAGGGTACGGGCCAGTGCGGTCGGCTCACCGCGGCCGTCCTCCGCCCGCGAGGCGAACCACATCGCCTCCTCGGCCAGGCCCGCACCACCGCCCCAGTCGCCGGATATCCGGCCTATGGCCGGGAAGCGCGCGGTGCGCCCGTCCGGCACCATGCCGACGCAGTTGATCCCCGCGCCGCACACGACGGCCACGCCGCGCGGTTCGTCGACCCCGGCCCGCAGGATCGCGAAGGTGTCGTTGCGCACCTCCACCGTGCGGCCCCAGGCGCGGGCGCCCAGGGCCTCGGTCAGCTGTTCCTCCTCGACGGGCAGATCGGCGTTGGCGAGACAGGCCGACACATGGGCGACGCCCTCCACGCCCACGCCGGCCGCCGCCAGCGCCCGTTCGACCGCGGAGCCGAGCGCGTCCACGGCCGTGCCGATGCCGACCACGGGCGGCTGGAAGCCGCCGCCGCGGGCCGTGGACAGCACGGTGCCGTCCGCGCCGATCAGTGCCACATCGGTCTTGCTGTTCCCCGCATCGATCGCGAGGACCGAACCGTTCACGCCCACGCCAGGTGCTCCCGGTTGTGCGCGATCAGCTTGTCGGTGAGCGCCTCCGCGTACTCGAACTGGCCGATCAGCGGGTGCGCGAGCAGGGCCTTGAACACCCGGTCGCGGCCACCGCGCAGCGCGGCCTCCAGCGCGAGGTCCTCGTACGCCGTCACATTGCCGATCAGCCCGGCGTAGAGCGGGTCGAGCTCCGGCACGGCGAGCGGTGTCGCACCCGTCCCGTCGACCTTCGCCTGCACCTCGATCACCGCGTCGTCCGGCAGGAACGGCAGCGTCCCGTTGTTGTACGTGTTGACCACCTGGTGCGTGGAACCGCCGCCGCCCAGCAGCGAGGCGGCCAGGTCCACGGCGGCCTCCGAGTAGAAGGCCCCGCCGCGCTTGGCGAGCAGCGCGGGCTTCTCGTCCAGCGCCGGGTCGCCGTACATGGCGAGCAGCTCCTTCTCCATCGCGGCGACCTCGGCCGCCCGCGAGGGCTTGGTGCCGAGCTCCCGCACGACCTCGTCGTGCGCGTAGAAGTAGCGCAGGTAGTACGAGGGGACGACGCCGAGGCGGTCCACGATCGCCCGCGGCATGTGCAGGTCGTCCGCGATCGCGTCGCCGTGCTCGGCGATCAGCCGCGGCAGCACGTTCTCGCCCTCGGGGCCGCCGAGGCGCACCCCGAGCTCCCAGGTCAGGTGGTTCAGCCCGACGTGGTCGAGATGCACCTCACCGGGGGTCACGTCGAGCAGCCGGGCGAACTTGCGCTGGAAGCCGATCGCCACGTTGCACAGGCCGACGGCCTTGTGACCGGCCTGGAGCAGCGCCCGGGTCACGATGCCGACGGGGTTGGTGAAGTCGATGATCCACGCGTTCGGGTTGGTGCGCCGGACGCGCTCGGCGATGTCCAGGACGACCGGGACGGTGCGCAGGGCCTTGGCGAGGCCGCCGGCGCCGGTGGTCTCCTGGCCGATGCAGCCGCATTCCAGCGGCCATGTCTCGTCCTTGCCGCGGGCGGCCTGGCCGCCCACGCGGAGCTGGAGGAGCACCGCGTCGGCGTCGGCCACGCCCGCGTCGATGTCCGTGGTGGTGACGATCCGCCCCGGGTGGCCCTGCTTGGCGAAGATCCGCCGTGCGAGGCCCCCGACGAGTTCGAGCCGGTCGGCCGCCGGGTCGACGAGCACCAGCTCCTCGACCGGCAGGGTGTCCCGCAGCCGTGCGAAACCGTCGATCAGTTCAGGTGTGTAGGTGGACCCGCCACCCACTACTGCGAGCTTCATGAATCAGCCCTTTACTCCGGTCAGTGTGACGCCTTCGACAAAGGCCTTCTGTGCGAAGAAGAAGACGACGATCACAGGGGCCATGACCAGAACGGTCGCGGCCATGGTCAGGTTCCAGTCGGTGTGGTGTGCGCCCTTGAAGGACTCCAGTCCATAACTCAGCGTCCACGCCCCCGGGTTCTCCGAGGCGTAGATCTGCGGTCCGAAGTAGTCGTTCCAGGCGTAGAAGAACTGGAAGAGTGCGACGGCGGCGATGCCCGGCTTGGCCATCGGTATCACGACGCGGAGCAGGGTGCGGAACTCACCGCAGCCGTCGACCTTCGCCGCGTCGAGGTACTCGTTCGGAATGGTCAGCAGGAACTGCCGCAGCAGGAAGATGGAGAACGCGTCGCCGAACGCCATCGGGATGATCAGCGGCCACAGCGTGCCGGACATGTCCAGCTGCTTGGCCCAGAACAGGTACATCGGGATGACGACGACCTGCGGCGGCAGCATCATCATCGAGATGACGAGCATCAGCGACAGGTGCCGGCCGCGGAAGCGGAACTTGGCGAGCGCGTAGGCCACGGGCAGCGAGGACACCACCGTGAGGACGGTGCCCAGACCCGCGTACAGCAGGGTGTTCTTCCACCAGGTCAGGAAGCCCGGGGTGTTGAACACCTCCTTGTAGTTGCTCCACTCGAAGGGGTGCGGCCACAGGTCACGGGTCAGTGCCTGCTGGTCGCTCATCAGCGAGGTGAGGAGGAGGAAGACGAACGGCAGCACGAAGAAGAGTGCGGCCGCGACGCCGAGCGAGTGCACGGCGATCCAGTGCAACAGCGCCTTGCGGCGCGCGACGCGCGCGGCCGGGGTGACGGGGTCGCTCACCGGCCCGCCGGCCTTCGGGGTGTCGAGAACCTGCGCCACGTCACTCACCTGCCTGGATCAGTCCGCTGCGGCGCCGCATCAGCAGTGCGGTGAACGCCATGGCGAGGACGAAGAGAACGAGCGCGACCACACAGGCGGAGCCGTAGTCGAAGCGCTGGAAACCGAGGTTGTAGACGAGCTGTGGAAGCGTCAGTGTCGACTTGTCGGGATAGCCCGGTTCGAACTGCTGCCCGGAGCCGCCCATGACACCCGAGGCGACTTTCCCCGCCACGAGTGGCTGGGTGTAGTACTGCATCGTCTGGATGATGCCGGTGACCACGGCGAACATGATGATCGGCGAGATGTTCGGCAGTGTGACGAAGCGGAACCGCTGGTACGAGGACGCCCCGTCCAGCTCCGCCGCCTCGTACTGCTCCTTGGGGACGTCCAGGAGCGAGGCCATGAAGATCACCATCAGGTCGCCCACCCCCCAGACCGCGAGCGCGGTCAGCGCGGGCTTGGACCAGGCGGCGTCGGTGAACCAGCCCGGGGTCGGCAGCCCGAGCTCGCCGAGGATCGAGTTGACCGGTCCGGTACCCGGGTTGAGCAGGAAGACGAAACCCAGCGTGGCGGCGACCGGCGGCGCGAGGTACGGCAGGTAGAAGAGCGTCCGGAAGACTCCGGTGCCCGTCTTGATCTTGGTGATCAGCATGCCGACACCGAGTCCGAACACCACCCGGCAGGTCACCATGACCAGGACCAGCCACAGCGTGTTGCGCAGGGCGGGCCAGAACAGCGGGTACTCGTTGAAGACGAACGACCAGTTCTTCAGCCCGCTGAACTCCGGGGCCGAGAAACCGTCGTAGCTGGTGAAGGAGAAATAGAGCGTGGAGATCAGCGGGTAGGCGAAGAAGACACAGAACCCGATCAGCCACGGCGACATGAAGGCCGCCGTCCGAAGCGCCGAACGGCGGCGCTTCGAACGGAGTGTGTACGTGCTCATCGTGGTGCTACTTCGCCTGTGCGATCGCGGCGTCGATCTCCTTGGCGGTCTTTTCCAGACCCGCCTTGATGTCCTTCTGGTTGCCCTTCTCGATGTCGAAACCGAGGTTCTGCAGGGACACCAGGTACGCGCCGCCGTTCACCGAGGGCGGGGTGGTGGTGCTCTTCGGGTTGGCGGCGATGTCCAGGAACGTCTTGAAGCGCGGGTCGTACTTCAGCTTCGGCGACTTCAGCGCGGCCAGCGTGGACGGCACGTTGTGAATGGCGTTGGCGAAGTTCACCACCGCGTCGGTGTCGGTCGTCATGAACTTCACCAGCTCCCAGGCGGCGTTCTGCTTGGACGAGGTGGCGGCGATCCCGGCGATGGTCCCGGTCAGATAGCCCTTGCCGTACGTGTCGGCCTGGTCGTCCGCGACGGGCATCGGGGCGACGCCGATCTCGAACTTCGGCTTGGTCTCCTCGGCCATGCCCAGACGCCATTCGCCGTCCAGCTGCATGGCCACCTGGCCGGTGTGGAACGGGTGCTTGGCGCCCCACTCGTCACCGAAGCCGGTACGGAACTTCTCCAGCTTCTGATAGCCGCCCAGCGAGTCGACCAGCTTCTTCTGGTTGGTGAGCATGGCGGCGAACGAGGGGTCCTTGGCGATGTTCGACTTGCCGTCCGCGTCGAAGTACGACGGGTCCCAGCCACCGAGGTAGTGCTCGGTGGTCGACTCGTAGCCGTGGTAGTTCGGCATGAAGCCGAGCTGCTCGTACGAGTCGCCCTTCGGCTTCGTCAGCGTCTTCGCGTCGGCGGCCAGCTCGGACCAGGTCTTGGGCGGGCTGGTGATGCCGGCCGCCTTGAACGCGTCCTTGTTGTAGTAGAGGCCGTACGCGTCACCGAGCAGCGGGACCGTGCAGCGCACGCCCTCGAACTGGGTGTACTCGTTCATCGCCTTCGGGAAGGTCGCGTCCGCGTCGATCCCGTCCTTCTTCAGGAAGGGGTTGAGGTCGACGAAGGCCTTCGACTTGCAGAACTTGCCGACGTTGTTCGTGGTGAAGGACGAGACGACGTCCGGGGCCTTGGAACCGCCCGCGCGGAGCGCCTGGTTGATCTTGTCGTCGGTCATGTTGCCGACGACCTTCACATGGATGTTGGGGTGCGCCTTCTCGAAGGCGTCGATCGTGTCCTGAATTCCCTTGACCTCGCTCGGGGCACTCCAGCCGTGCCAGAAGTTGATGGTCGTCTCCTTGGACGCATCATCCTTGGCACCGGAGCTGCTCTGCCCGGTACAGGCGGAGGCGAACAGGGCTATCGCGGCGGTCGCGGCGAGTGCGACGGCCGGCTTCCGGCGGTTTCCGGACATGGTGGTGTCTCCCGATGAAGGGTTGGGACGGGGAAGGGAAGGCAGGTGTACGTCAGGGGGGTGGCGAAGGGGTTCAGCGCGAGGTGTCGAACACTTCGTCGCGGGTGGTGGCGAGCGCGCTCTCCAGCGCGCCGCGCAGTACGGGCCGGTGGATGACCTCACCGGCGATCAGCCGGGGCCGGGACGCCGCGAGCTCGGCGAGCTCGGCCGCCACCCGGCCGCGCAGCGGTTCCCCGCCGCGGGAGATCAGCTCTCCCGACAGCACGACGACCTCGGGGTCCAGGACGGCGAGCATGGAGGCGAGGCCGGTCGCCAGACCGGTGGCGTACTGATCGAGCAGCCGGCCGTACGGCCCGTCCTCGCCCCGCTCCACGGCCTCGGCCGCGCTGCCCACCAGGGCGGCGGCGATCTCGTGGTGGGTGCCGGGACCGCGGACCGCCTCGTCGTCGATGCCCAGCTCACGGGCCAGCCTGGCGAGCACCTGGGCACCGGCCAGCTCCTGGAAGCCGCCCGAGTTGGCCTTGGTGACCTGCCGGACCAGTGGCGCGCCCGGCACCGGCAGGAACCCGACCTCACCGGCGCCGCCGGTGAAGCCCCGGTGCAGCCGGCCGTTGATGACGAGGGCGGCGCCGAGACCCTCCTCGTTCCACAGCAGGACGAAGTCGTCGTGCCCCCGGGCCGCGCCGAGCCGTTGTTCGGCCACCGCGACGAGGTTCACGTCGTTCTCGTACTCGACCGGCATCGGCAGGAAGGCGGCCAGCTCGTCCAGCAGGGTCGGGGAGTGCCAGCCGGGCAGGTGCGAGGCGTACCGCAGCCTGCCCGTGCCCGGGTCGAAGGCGCCCGGCGTGCCGATGACGAGCCGGTGCACGTCCGAGCGGGTCAGCCCGGCGTCCTTGACCGCCCCGTCCAGCGCGTCCGCCACCTGCCGCACCACGCTGTCGGCGCGCCGCCCCGGGGTCCGCAGCTCGAACTCCCCGACCGTCTCACCGGTCACATCGGCGACGGCGGCGACGATCCGCTGGGCGTTCACGTCGAGCCCCGCCACATGGGCGGCCGAGGCGTTGACGGCGTAGAGCTGTGCGTTGGGTCCCGGACGCCCGGCCGCGGTCCCGGTGGCGACGACCAGACCGGCCGCCTCCAGCCGGGCCAGCAGCTGGGAGGCGGTGGGCTTCGAGAGGCCCGTCAGCTTCCCGATCCTGGTCCGCGAAAGGGGCCCGTGCTCCAGCAGCAGGTCGAGGGCGGCCCGGTCGTTCATGGCCCGCAGAACGCGGGGGGTACCCGGCGTGGTTCCGGCCATGATCACTGCACCTGCCCTCTGTTAGGAAAGTTTCCTATTCGGTGAGAGGACCGTAGGGCGCGCGTCACCTGGGCGTCAATGGTCTGCACCGCTGTGGCAACCAAAGCGTTACCTGGGCGGGGGCCGGTGGTGCGGGTGGCGGCCCCGCGCCCCGCAGGTGCCCCGTCGGAGTCCATTCCCAACAGGGCGGACGGTGAACCGAGTTGGCCCGGATCCATCGCAGGCGGGCCGGTCGGCCGGGAACGGGTGAGGGGCGCCCCGCAGACCTCGCGGGGCGCCCCTCACCCGTACGGCGTACGGCCGCTCGCTACTTGGAGATGTTCGGGGGCTGGACGATCGGGGTCGTCGCCAGGGACTGGGGTGAGGTGGCCGAGGCGTACGCCGAGGGGGCGGCCATGGAGGCCGTAGGGTCGGCGGCCGAGGGCTCACCGGCCTGGGCCGGGACGCCGCCGATCATGCGGATGCCCGCCTCGTCGAAGGCGTGCTTGATCCGCCAGCGCAGCTCGCGCTCCACGCCCAGGGCCTTGCCCGGCATCGTCTTGGCGGTCACCCGGACGGTCATCGAGTCCAGCAGCACCGTGTCCAGGCCCAGGATCTCCACCGGACCCCACAGGCGCTCGGTCCACGGGTCCTCCTTGGCCATCTGCTGGGCGGCCTCGGTGATGACCGTACCGACCTGTTCGAGGTCCTCCGTGGGGCGCACCTGCACATCGACGCCCGCGGTGGACCAGCCCTGGCTGAGGTTGCCGATCCGCTTCACCTCGCCGTTGCGGACGTACCAGATCGCGCCGTTGTCGCCGCGCAGCTTGGTGACCCGCAGACCGACCTCGATGACCTCGCCGGAGGCGACGCCCGCGTCGATGGTGTCGCCGACGCCGTACTGGTCCTCCAGGATCATGAAGACGCCGGAGAGGAAGTCGGTGACCAGGTTGCGGGCACCGAAGCCGAGCGCCACCCCGGCGACCCCGGCGGAGGCCAGCAGCGGGGCCAGATTGATCTGGAACGCGCCCAGGATCATCAGGGCCGCGGTGCCGAGGATCAGGAACGAGGCCACCGAACGGAGTACCGAACCGATCGCCTCCGAGCGCTGGCGGCGGCGCTCCGCGTTGACCAGCAGACCGCCCAGCGCGGTGCCCTCCACCGCCTGGGCGCTGCGGTTCATGCGTTCGATGAGCTTGGTCAGGGCACGGCGGACCGCTGTGCGCAGCACGATCGCGATGGCGGCGATGAGCACGATCCGCAGACCGGTGTTCAGCCAGGTGGACCAGTTCTGCTCCACCCAGCCCGCGGCGTTGCCTGCCTGCTTCGCGGCCTCGTCCAGCGAGCCACCGGACCCGGGTGACTGGGCCGCTGCCAACAGGGCGGACAGGGACACGGTGAAACCTCCAGTTGGGCGAGCGCTGACCAACCACACTAACGGGGTATCGGGCGTGCTCCGTTGCCGTGATCGAGGGGAGAGACACGTCTCACCCGGGGATATGGAGCAGGTAAGGGACCAGGCCGGCGGCCCCGCGTGTGGCCGATCGCACATCGGGCGCGCGGCACCGGCGGCAGGGCCCCTGAAGCGCCTGTTCCGGCCCGTTCCCGTCGTACGGACGGCACGGACCGGAGGAAAATCCTCCCGGCCCGTTACCCGGACGTGGTGGCGCTTCGACCAGGCCGGAGGGGAGACTGAGATCGGATCGTCCCGGCGCGAGCCACGCGTCGCCGGCGTACAAGGAGGCATCAACCGTGCCGCATGTCCTGGTTCTCAACGCGTCGTACGAGCCGCTCGGCGTCGTACCGCTCCGCCGCGCGCTCGTCCTCGTCCTGGAGAACAAGGCCATCTGCCTTGAGGAGTCCGGCGCCTTCATGCACAGTGCCACCCGTGCCGTCCCGGCACCCAGCGTCGTCCGCCTGAAGCGGTTCGTGCGCGTCCCCTACCGGGGCCCCGTCCCGCTGACCCGCCGGGCGCTCTTCGCCAGGGACGGCGGGCGCTGCATGTACTGCGGCGCCGCCGCGACCAGCGTCGACCACGTCATTCCGCGCAGCCGCGGCGGACAGCACGCCTGGGAGAACGTGGTGGCGGCCTGCCGCCGCTGCAACCACGTCAAGGCCGACCGGCACCTGCCCGAGCTCGGCTGGCGGCTCCACCAGCCGCCCGCCCCGCCGACCGGACTCGCCTGGCGGATCATCGGCACGGGCCACCGCGACCCGCGCTGGCTGCCCTATCTGCAACCGTTCGGAGCGGACGACGCGATGGCCCGGATCGATGGCATCTCCGCCTGAGACCCCGGGCCCTCGTGGTCCGGGAGAGCGGCTGCGCGCACCACCGCACCGCGGCCCTATGTGAAGCGCAGCTCCGCGGGGTGCGCCATGCGCCGCTACTCCGCCACGGCGTACGCCTGGACCGACCAGAGCGAGTAGCCGTACTGGGTGGCCCGCCCGTCGCCCTGGACCCTGATGAACCGGGTTTCCTTCGCGTCCATCCGGACCGACTCGTGGCCGCCCCCGCCCTCCCGGACGGTGGACGCCGTGCGCCAGGTGCGGCCGTCCGCGGAGACCTGCACGCGGTAGCGGGAGGCGTACGCGTCCTGCCAGTCCAGGACCACCTGGCCGATCCGGGCCGGGGCGGGCAGTTCGGCCTGCCACCAGGCGCCGTCCTCGGCCGGTGAGGACCAGCGGGTCTCCGGGTCGCCGTCCGACGCGGCGGCCGCGGGGAAGTCCGCCGTCTCGTCGCCCGACGAGGACGCGGTGGCCGTGCGCAGCAGGTCGGGGCCCGCGGTGCGCGGGAAGGCGCGGACGGTGAGGGTGGTCTCCTCGGCGCCGAAGGAGAACGGCACCTCGTACTCGCCCGCCGGGGTGTCCGCGGGGACGGTGATCTCCACGGGCACGTCGGTACGGGAGCCGCGCTGGACGGTCGTCTGCTTGGGCACCCGCACCTTGATGCCCTTGGGGGCCTTCGCGGTGAGCGCGCCCCGCACCTCGGCCGGACGGCCGGCGGAGAGCCGTGCCTCGACCCGCTGCGGCTTGCCGCCGATCTCGGCGTCCGTCTCCCCGTGCGCGAGATCGAGCCGGGCGGCGGGCTCGTCGACGAACCACGGCACCAGCGAGCGCACCCGGGGCGCCGTTCCGGTGGACGGGGCCGCGCCCGCGAGCGGCGGGATGATCAGGGGCGGCGCACCGGTGACCGACGGGGTGACGGTCGGCCAGCTGATCCGGACCGCGTCGGCCCGCAGGCCCTGCCCTCCCGTCTGGGTCCAGCCGCTCGCCGACAGGGCGCCGAGGCTGTGCCAGCCCTCACCGGGCACATGGGCCTGGACCGTCGCCTGCGCCGGCGTGGCGCCGCCGCCCGGCACGGTCGTCGTGGTGACGGCCTCCAGTGGACGCGCCCGGTCCAGCCGCACCGTGTAGCTGCCCTGCGCCTCGGTCACCGTGCCGTTGTCGCGGTCCGTCCCGGTCCAGGCGTCGGCCTCCTTGCGCGCCCGGTCCAGGAACGGGCCGAGCACCCCCTTGCCGACCGTCGCGCCGCCCGCTTTCACGGACCTGCTCACCGGTTCCAGGGCCAGCGACGCCTGCCAGGCGGCCGACCCGTCGCCGCGCGCCTGGGCCTGGAGCAGATCGACGGCCAGCTCACCCGCCCTGCCGTACCGGGACAACTGCTCGGTCCACGGGCGCACTTCGTCGTCGAGCCGCCCCTCCGCCAGTCCGGCCAGCCGCTGCGGGCTCTCGCGCATCATGGTGAACGCGGAGCGCAGCCGGTCCGCCGCCTTGTCGCGGGCCGCGGCGTCCGTCCCCGCCCGGGACTTCCAGAACGCGGCGAGCAACGGTCGCAGATACGCCGATTCGTCACCGCCCAGCACGGAGGCCATGCTGTTGCCGGCCAAGGCGCGCAGTGCGTCCCGGCTGCCGGATTCCTGGCCCGCCAGGTCGTCGATGGCCGCCCGCCAGGACTCCTGCGGCTGGTACCCCTTCGCGTTCCAGGCGAAGTCGGCGGCGGTGAACAGCGGGATCCTGGAGGCGGACGGCTGTTCCATCGCATTGGCCAGCAGCGCCGCCGAACCGATGGCGACCGCCGGATCGCGGCCGGTGTACGGACCGAGGAAGATCCGGTCCTGCGCGTAGTCGTTGACCGGGTAGTTGTCCATCGTGACCAGCGGATGGCGGAACGTGTCGCGCGCACCGGCCAGCTCGCCGCCGGTGATGGTCCTCGGCACGACCCCGACGCCGGTCCAGGCGACCTGCACCCGGTCGTCGAGCTCCTTGGCGAGCGCCGTGCGGTAGGCGGTCGCCCCGTCCTGGTAGAACTCCGTCGGCATCATCGACAGCGGCTGCGCGCCCGGATAGCGGTCCGCCAGGTGCTCGGCCACGCCGCTCACGACGCGGGCCTGCGCCCTGGCCGCCGCCTCCGGGCCGTCACCGAAGGTGGCGGCGTCGGCCGAGCAGTGCCATTCGCTGTAGCTGACGTCCTGGAACTGCACCTGGAAGACCCGCACCCCCAGCGCCCACATCGCGTCGATCTTCTTCGTCAGCGCCTTCACGTCGCGGTCCGAGGACAGGCACATCGACTGGCCTGGTGCCACGGCCCAGCCGAGCGTCACGTGCTCGGCGGCGGCCCGCTCGGCCAGCGCGCGGAAGTCGGCACGCCGCTCGGCCGGGTACGGATCGCGCCAGCGGGCCTGCCGGTAGGGGTCGTCGCCCGCCGCGTACAGATACCGGTTCTGCTTGGTGCGCCCCATGAAGCCGAGCTGGGAGAGCCGTTCCTCCTGCGTCCAGGGCTGCCCGTAGAACCCCTCGGTCATCCCGCGCACGGCGCTGGACGGCCAGTCCCGGACGGTGACCCCGGCGACACTGCCGCCCCGGATCAGCTGACGCAGGGTCTGCACCGCGTGGAACAGCCCGTCGTCGCCGAGGCCGTCCACGGCGACGGTGTCCCGGCCCGCGACCGGGCCGGCCGCGATCCGGTAGCCGCCGGCCGGCAGATCGTCACGGTCGGGGGCGCGCAGCGTGCGCAGCGCGTCCAGGGCCCCGTCGTCGCCGAGCCGGATGACGGGTCCGCGGCCCGGCAGGGCTTCGTGGACGGTCCGCACGCCCGCGTCGCGCAGGACCTCACGGAGCGCGGTGACGGCGTACGGGTCGGTCTGCTCTCCGACGAGGAGCGTGACCTCGTCGGAGAGGGGGACGGAAGTGCCGGACGCCTTGATGCTCTGCGGCCGGGGCCACACGGGGGGCGGCGCGCCGTCGTCCGTGCGGCCGGGGGCGCTGGCGGCGGGCGTGCCGGGTGCCTGAGGGGCGGCGAAGGCGGCCGGGGCTCCCGCGGAGAGCAGTCCGCCGAGCACGGCCGCGGCGACCGCCGCCGCCTGCTTCCTGCGCCTGAGCTGCATGCCCGTTCTCCCTCGCTCCCACCGGTGGGCTCCGAGCCCACCACCCGCGTGCGAGGGTGTCAATGTGCGTGGTCGTTGTGGTGCAAATGCCCGAAGCGACGGATGGAGTGGGACGAGTGTGACTGACGTCGTGTCACGCGAAAGATGACGCCGAATGGCCGAAAACAGCGGACGTCTTACGGGGAACCGCCCTCCGGGGAACGGATTGTGACCCAGAGCACGTTGAACTCGTTGTCATAACGCCTACGTCTGCGGACGCATCCGCTGGGTAGGCCTGCTGTGTCCTGCTCTCCACGGCCAGGAGGCCACCATGCCCGCTGCCGCGCAGCTCCTGCTCTCCGCCCTGACCAAACAGGTGCCGGAACCCGCCCCGCTGATCAGCGCGTGCCCCGCCACTACCCCCGGCCCGCTCACCAGCGAAGCGCCACTGGCCGACGCCATACCTCTGACCAGCGAGCCCCCGCTCGCCGACGCCACACCTCTGACCAGCGAGCCCCCGCTCGCCGTTCTCGCCCCGCTGACCAGCGAGCCGGCTTCCTCCGGCAGCGCTTGGGGCATGGAGTCCCCAGGAGTCTGAATGGGCTTGTCCCGGCTCGCCGCACTGCACGGCGTCGCCACCTCCTACTCACCGTCCGCCGACGTCACGGTGTCCGTCCCCGACGGCACGGTCGTCGCGGTGCTCGCCGCGCTCGGTGTCGACGCCGCCACGCCCGAGGCGGTACGGGAGGCGCTCGCCGCCGCCGAGTGCGCGGCCGGCTCCCGGCTGCTCCCGCCCACCCTGGTCGTGTGGACCGGGGAGCCACTGCCCGCGGCCCTGGCCGCGCTGCCGCCCGGCACGGAGCTGACCGTCCGGACCGAGGAGTCCGGTTCGGCCACGCCGGCCCGGGTGAGGATCCCCGGCGGGGATACGGATCCGGCCGTTTCCGGTACGCCGGTGCCGGAGCCGGTGGGCGGCCCAGCGTCCGGCACAGTGGGCCCCGGCCCCGCGCCCGCGCCCGGCTGGTGGGACGAACCACCGCTCGGCGTGCACCGGCTGACCGTCCGGGCGCCGGAGCGGCCGGCCGAGTCCTGCACGCTCGTCGTCGCCCCGGCCCGCGTCCCGCAGCCGGCGGCCCGCAGCCACGGCTTCCTCGTGCAGCTCTACTCGCTGCTCTCCGCCCGCTCCTGGGGCATGGGCGACCTCGGTGACCTCGCCGATCTCGCCTCCTGGTCCGGGCGGTGCCTCGGCGCCGGCTTCGTCCAGGTCAACCCGCTGCACGCGGCGGTCCTGGGCAGCCCCACCGACCCGTCGCCCTACCGCCCGTCCTCGCGGCGCTTCCCCGACCCCGTGCACCTGCGCGTCGAGTCCGTCCCGGAGTACGGGCACGCGCCCGACCGGGCCGCGCTGGACGATCTGCGCCGCCGGGCCGCAGAGCTCAGCGACGGAGTCCTGAACAAGGGCGCACTCATCGACCGCGACGCCGTCTGGGAGCTCAAGCGACAGGCCCTCGCCGTCCTCGTCGACGTCCCCCTCACGCCCGGCCGCCGCGCCGCCTACTGCGACTTCCTCGCGGAACAGGGACAGGCCCTGGAGGACCACGCCCTGTGGTGCGCCCTCGCGGAGGTGCACGGCTCCGACTGGCACACCTGGCCGCCGGGCCTGCGCGACCCCCGCTCCAGGGAGACCGCCCGCGCCCGCGGCGAACTGCTCGACCGGGTCGACTTCCACTGCCGGCTCGCCTGGCTGACCGATACTCAGCTCGCCGACGCCCAGCGGGCCGCCCGGGACGCCGGGATGGCCGTCGGGATCGTCCACGACCTCGCCGTCGGCGTGCACCCCGGCGGCGCCGACACCTGGGCCCAGCAGGACGCCTTCGCGCACGGCATGTCCGTCGGCGCGCCCCCGGACGCCTTCAACGCGCGCGGCCAGGACTGGGGGCTGCCGCCCTGGCGCCCCGACGCCCTCGCCGCGTCCGGCTACGCCCCGTTCCGCGGTCTGCTGCGCGGGATCCTCGGCCGGGCCGGCGCCCTGCGCATCGACCACGTCATGGGCCTGTTCCGGCTCTGGTGGGTGCCCGAGGGGCGCCCGCCCACCGAGGGCACCTATGTCAGCCAGGACGCCGAGGCGATGCTCGCCGTCCTCGTCCTGGAGGCCCACCGCGCGGGCGCCGTCGTCATGGGGGAGGACCTCGGCACCGTCGAACCCGGCGTCCGCGAGGCGCTCGCCCGCCGCGGGGTCCTCGGCACCTCCGTGCTCTGGTTCGAGCGGGACTGGTCGGGCACCGGCCGCCCGCTGGCCCCCGAGGAGTGGCGCGAGGGCTGCCTGGCGACCGCCACCACCCACGATCTGCCCTCCACGGCGGCCCGGCTGACCGGTGACCACGTGACGCTGCGCCACCGCCTCGGCCTGCTGACCCGCCCGCTGGACCAGGAGCGGACCGAGGACGGCGCCGACACCGCGGAGTGGCTCGGCCTGCTCTCCCGGCTCGGCCTGCTCCCCGAGGGCGGCGGCGACGAGGAGGCGGCCGTCCGTGCCGTCCACCGCTTCCTGCTGCGCACCCCCGCCCGGATGGCCGGGGTCTGGCTGCCCGACACGATCGGTGACCGCCGCCCGCAGAACCTGCCCGGCACTTGGGACGAGTACCCAAACTGGCGGCTGCCCGTCGCCGATGCCGAGGGCCGCCCGGTCACCCTGGAGGAGCTCGCCGCCTCGCCCCGGCTGCACCGGCTGATGGAGGTTCTCAGCCCCCGCCAGGAGGCTTAGGGCCTGTATTGGGTTGTCCCGCGGCGTCACGGGGCTGGGCACGCACTCCCCAAGCTCTCGGCTTCGCTCGAGCAGGGAGGGGCCCCCTCCAGCGTTGGCGGAGCGCCCTGGTAGCTGAGCTATCAGGGCGCTCCGGCGCCTTGCGATCGCACGTACTCAGCCCCGCTCCTTCTTCCGCGTGACAACCCAATACAGGCCCCAGAGGCCCGTTCGGCACCCCCGGGCGCGCGGCCCTCGTAGCCGTTCGCTACGTTTGCACCGTGGACAAGAAGAACGCTATGCGCGCCGGCGCGGTCGCCGCCGGAACGACGCTGATGATGCTGCTCATGACGTCCCCCGCGCTCGCGCTCACCCGCGACGACGGCGACGACCCGGGTCCTGGCCTGAGCGTGATCGACACGGTCGGCCTGTACGTCGTGGCCCCCCTGGTCCTGTTCGGGGTCATCGCCGGCCTCGTCATGGTCCTCGACAAGTCCAAGAAGCAGGTCTGACACCCGGCTGCGCGGCGTACCGGACCGCGTAGCTCCCCAGTCCGTCCCAGGGCGTCCCGATGTGCGCGAGCGCATCGGGACGCCCTGTCCGCGTCGGAGCGGCGCCGGGGCGGGCCGGGTCCGGGGCGGACGGCGGCTAATGTGCGGACATGACCGAGTGGGACATCAAGAAGCTCCGGATCCTGCGGGTGCTGAGCGAGCGCGGAACCGTCACGGCGACGGCCGAGGCGCTGCTGATGACCCCCTCCGCGGTGTCCCAGCAGCTGTCGAACCTGGGCCGGCAGCTCGGTGTGCCGCTGCTGGAGGCGCAGGGCAGGCGGGTCCGGCTCACCGACGCCGCGTACCTCGTACTCCGCCACGCGGAAGTGGTCTTCGCCCAGCTCGAACGCGCCGAGGCCGAGTTGACCGGCTATCTGCGCGGTGAGGCGGGCGAGGTGCGGGTCGGGGCGTTCTCGACCGCCGTGCCCGCCCTCGTCGTACCGGCGGTCCAACTGCTGCGTGCGGCCGGCCGGCCGGGGCCCGAGGTGCGGGTACGGGAGGCGGAGGCCGCGCAGGCGTACGAACTCCTCGCGGCCGGTGACGTCGACCTCGCGCTCTCGCTCGCCGCGCACGCCCCGACGGCTCGCGACACCCGGTTCGCCCTGCTGCCGCTGCTCGCCGACCCGCTCGACGTCGCCCTCCCCGTCGGGCACCGGCTGGCCGGCGCACCCGGGCTCCGGCTGGCCGACCTCGCCGCCGAGCCCTGGATCTTCGGCGGCTCGGGACCGTGGTCGCAGATCACCACCGCCGCCTGCGAGGCCGCCGGGTTCGTCCCCGAGCAGGCCCACAGCGCCTCCGGATGGACCGCGATCCTGGCCATGGTGGAGGCCGGCATGGGCGTCGCGCTGATCCCCCGGATGGCATCGGCGGAACGCCGCAAGGGCGTGGTGCTGCGCGTCCTCGATGCCGACCTGCCCCGGCGCCACGTCGTGGCGGCGGTGCGGCAGGGGGCCGAGGCGGGCCCGGCGGTGGCCCGGGTGCTGGCCGCGCTCAAGGAGGTCAGCGCCGTACGCGAGGAATCGTTCAGCTGAGCTGAACGAAATGTGCGAAAACTTTCGATGGACCTGATGCATGAGTCTGTACGACAGTGGGGCACATGACCTTCGACGCGAGCGAGACCCCCGCCCTGGACAACGACCCCCATGCCAACGAGCCCCATGCCCACGACCCCCATGCCAACGACGCGGCCCCGTACGGCGGCGGTGACCCGTACGCCGACTACCGCACCACCGACCTCCCCTTCACCGAGCTGGTCGACCTCGCCGACCGTCGCCTCGGCGCGGGCGTGATCGCCGCCAACGACGAGTTCTTCGCCCAGCGCGAGAACCTCCTGATCAGGGAACGCGCGGTCTTCGACCCCGAGCGCTTCGGCCACAAGGGCAAGATCATGGACGGCTGGGAGACCCGCCGCCGCCGCGGCGCGGACGCCGACCGTCCCTTCCCGGCCCCCGACGAGCACGACTGGGCCCTGATCCGCCTCGGTGCCCCCGGCATCATCCGCGGCCTCGTCGTCGACACCGCCCACTTCCGCGGCAACTACCCGCAGCGCGTCTCGGTCCAGGCCACCTCGGTCCAGGGCTCGCCCGGCCCCGAAGAGCTCCTCGCCGACGACGTCAAGTGGGACGAGATCGTCCCGCCGACCCCCGTACGCGGCCACGCCGCCAACGGCTTCGAGATCACCGGCGGCCGCCGCTACACCCACCTCCGCCTCTGCCAGCACCCCGACGGCGGCATCGCCCGCCTCCGCGTGCACGGCGAGGTCGTCCCGGACCCGTCCTGGCTCGCGGCACTCGGCACGTTCGACCTGATCTCGGTCCTGAACGGCGGCAGCTACGAGGACGCCTCCGACCGCTTCTACTCCTCGCCGACCCAGATCATCCTGCCCGGCACCTCCCGCAAGATGGACGACGGCTGGGAGAACCGCCGCCGCCGGGTCCGCGACACCAACGACTGGGTGCGCTTCCGGCTGCCCGCCCAGGGCGCGGTCCGCGCGATCGAGATCGACACGGCCTACCTCAAGGGGAACGCGGCCGGCTGGATCGCCCTCCAGGGCCGCAACGGTGAGGCGGGTGAGTGGTTCGAGATCATCCCCCGCACCCGGCTCCAGCCCGACACCCTGCACCGCTTCCCGCTCCGCGCCCAGGCCGTGGTCACCCACGTCCGACTGGACGCCTTCCCCGACGGCGGCGTGGCGCGGATGCGCCTGCACGGCTCGCTGACGGAGTCCGGTGCGGCCGAACTCGCCGCCCGCTACGAGGAGTCGGGCGCGTAACTCCAGCCCCGGCACCCCCCCTGCTCCCGCCCGGCGGACAGCTGCGCTCCGCGCCTGCCCGCCGGGCGGTTTCCCATGGTGCAGGCCCTACGCGGTCGCCGCCGCCGCGTCCGCCGCACGGGCCTTCAGCGCCCGCTCCACACCCGAACGGGACTCCGACACCAGCCGGCGCAGGGCCGCGCTCGGCTCAGCCGAGGCCAGCCAGGCGTCCGTGGCGTCCAGGGTCTCCTGCGAGACCTGGAGCGACGGGTACAGACCCACGGCGACCTGCTGGGCCATCTCGTGGCTGCGCGAGCCCCAGACGTCCTTCACCGCGGTGAAGAACCTCTCCGTGTACGGAGCCAGCAGCTCGTGCTGGTCGGTCTGGACGAAGCCGCTGATGGCCGCCTCCTGGAGGGAGTTCGGCAGCTTGTCGGACTCGACGACCGAAGCCCAGGCCTGTGCCTTCGCCTCCTCGGACGGGCGCGCCGCACGCGCGGACGCCGCGTGGCGTTCGCCCGCCGCCGTCCGGTCGCGCTCGTACTCGGCGGCGATCTCGTCCTCGTCCAGCAGCCCCGTCGCGGCCAGCCGCTGGACGAAGGCCCAGCGCAGCTCGGTGTCGACGGCCAGGCCCTCGATCGCCTCGGTGCCGTCGAGCAGCGACTGGAGCAGATCGAGCTGCTGGGGGTTGCGGGCCGTGGCCGCGAAGGCACGGGCCCAGGCCAGCTGGTGGTCGCTGCCCGGCTCCGCCGCGCGCAGGTGCGCGAGCGTCGCCTCGGTCCACCGGGTCAGCCCCGCCTCGCGCCACTCCGGCGCCGAGTACAGGTCCAGCGCCATCTTCACCTGGCGGTGCAGCGACTGGACGACGCCGATGTCCGACTCCTTGCCGACACCGGACAGCACGAGCGACAGGTAGTCCCGGGTGGCCAGCTCGCCGTCCCGGGTCATGTCCCAGGCGGAGGCCCAGCACAGGGCGCGCGGCAGGGACTCGGTGAAGTCGCCCAGGTGCTCCGTGACGACCCGCAGCGACTCCTCGTCGAGGCGGACCTTCGCGTACGACAGGTCGTCGTCGTTGAGCAGGACCACGGCGGGACGGGCGGCGCCGGCCGGGAACGGCACGGTGGTGCGCTCCCCGTCGACGTCCAGCTCGATCCGGTCCGTCCGGACCAGGTTCCCGGCCTCGTCGAGGTCGTAGCACCCGATGGCGATCCGGTGCGGGCGCAGCGTCGGCTCGCCCTTCGCCCCGGCGGGCAGCGCGGGCGCCTCCTGGAGCACGGTGAACGAGGTGACACGGCCGTCGCCGTCCGTCTCGATCTCCGGGCGCAGGATGTTGATGCCGGCCGTCTCCAGCCACGCCGTGGACCAGGCCCGCAGATCGCGGCCGGAGGTCTTCTCCAGCGCGCCCAGCAGGTCGGAGAGCTGGGTGTTGCCGAAGGCGTGCGCCTTGAAGTAGGCCTGGACGCCCTTGAAGAACTCGTCCTGGCCGACGTACGCCACCAGCTGCTTCAGGACCGAGGCGCCCTTGGCGTACGTGATGCCGTCGAAGTTGACCAGGACGTCGTCCAGGTCACGGATGTCGGCCATGATCGGGTGCGTCGAGGGCAGCTGGTCCTGCCGGTACGCCCAGGTCTTCATGGTGTTGGCGAACGTGGTCCAGGAGTGCGGCCACGCGGAGCCCTCGGCGTACGCCAGGCAGGCGACCGAGGTGTAGGTGGCGAACGACTCGTTCAGCCACAGGTCGTTCCACCACTCCATGGTGACGAGGTCGCCGAACCACATGTGGGCCAGCTCGTGCAGGATCGTCTCGGCCCGCGTCTCGTACGCCGCGTCCGTCACCTTGGAGCGGAACACGTACTGGTCGCGGATGGTGACCGCGCCCGCGTTCTCCATGGCGCCCGCGTTGAACTCCGGGACGAACAGCTGGTCGTACTTGGCGAACGGGTACGCGTAGTCGAACTTCTCCTGGAACCAGTCGAAGCCCATCCGGGTCACGTCGAAGATCGCGTCCGCGTCGAGGTACTCCGCGAGCGAGGGGCGGCAGTAGATGCCCAGCGGGACGGACTGGCCGTCCTTCTCGTAGCTGCTGTGCACCGAGTGGTACGGGCCGGCGATCAGCGCGGTGATGTACGTGGAGACACGCGGCGTCGGCTCGAAGGACCAGACGTCGTCCCTGGGCTCCGGCGTCGGGGAGTTGGAGACCACGGTCCAGCCGGACGGGGCCTTCACGGTGAACCGGAACGTCGCCTTCAGGTCGGGCTGTTCGAAGCTCGCGAAGACCCGGCGCGCGTCCGGAACCTCGAACTGGGTGTAGAGGTACGCCTGCTGGTCGACCGGGTCGACGAACCGGTGCAGCCCCTCACCCGTGTTGGTGTACGAGCAGTCGGCGACGACCCTCAGCTCGTTGGAGCCCGCCGCCAGCTGCGGCAGCGTGATCCGCGAGTCGCGGAACACGGCCGCGACATCCAGGGCCCTGCCGTTCAGCTCGACCTCGTGCACGGCCGGGGCGACCAGGTCGATGAAGGTCTCCGCACCGGCTTCGGCGGAGTCGAAGCGCACGGTGGTGACGGACCGGTAGGTCCCGCCCTCCTGCGCTCCGGAGAGGTCGAGATCGATCTCGTACGCGTCCACGGTCAGCAGGCGCGCCCGCTCCTGTGCCTCTTCGCGGGTCAGATTCGTGCCAGGCACGCGGTCATCTCCTTGGTATGTGATGTTTCCGGTCATCCTTCCACGTGACCCGCACCCAGGGCGATGTCCGTTTTCCGCCGGACCGTGCAGGTGGGGCGGGCCATTCTCGTCGCATGACCAGTTACGAGGCACGCGCGATCGCCCCGGCCGCGCTCAGGGAACTCCGGGAGACCGACGACGCGGGACGTCCCTGCGTCCCGTACACCGCCACGGAAGCGGGCAGCCCGCTGCGCTGCTGTCTGCGGGGCGGCGAGGCGGGGGAGCGCATCGCCCTCGTCTCCTACGCGCCGCTGCGCCGCTGGGCGGCCGCCGGCCGGGCGAAGCCGGGGGCGTACGACGAGCAGGGCCCGGTCTTCATCCACGCGGAGCCGTGCGCGGGCCCGGCGCCCGACCGTACGGGTTACCCGTTCTCGCGGGCGGGGGCGCTGCGGACGGTGCGGCGCTACAACGCGGAGGGCCACATCGTGGGTGGCCGCCTCCTGACGATCCCTGCGGAGGAGGAGCGAGGGTACGACGAGGCCCTCACGGAGGCGTTTGCCGATCCGGAGGTGGCGTTGGTGCACGTCAGGGCGGTGGAGTACGGCTGCTGGCACTTCGAGGTCCGGCGCCCCTGAGCACCCCCGGTGCTCTGCCCCGGACCCCGCTCCTCAATCGCCGGAGAGGCTTGATTTTCGCCGAAATCAAGCCCGTCCGGCGATTGAGGACAAGGGGGCCCGGGGGCTCGCCCCCGGTTTCGGGAAGGGGCGGGTAGGGGACAGCCCCGCGCAGCGGCACCGCACCCGCACCGCACCCGCATCCCGCCCCCGCCGCGTCAGCCCGCGAGCTCCGCCGCGACCAGCTCCGCGATCTGCACCGCGTTCAGCGCGGCACCCTTGCGCAGGTTGTCGTTGGAGACGAAGAGCGCGAGACCGTGCTCCACGGTCTCGTCGGCCCTGATCCGCCCGACGAACGACGCGTCCTGCCCGGCGGCCTGGAGCGGGGTGGGGATCTCCGAGATCTCGACGCCCGGGGCGTCCTTCAGCAGCTCGTACGCGCGCTCCACGCCGATCGGACGCGCGAACCGGGCGTTGATCTGGAGGGAGTGGCCGGAGAAGACCGGGACCCGGACACAGGTGCCGGACACCTTCAGCTCCGGGATCTCCAGGATCTTGCGGGACTCGTTGCGGAGCTTCTGCTCCTCGTCCGTCTCGAAGGAGCCGTCGTCGACGAGTGCGCCGGCCAGCGGAAGCACGTTGAAGGCGATCGGACGCCTGTAGACGTCCGGCTCCGGGAAGTCGACGGCGCCGCCGTCGTGGGTGAGCTTGTCGGCCTCGGCGACGACCTTGGACACCTGGCCGTGCAGCTCGGCAACACCGGCCAGACCCGAGCCGGACACCGCCTGGTAGGTGGCGACGGTCAGCGCCTCCAGGCCGGCCTCGTCGTGCAGCGGGCGCAGCACCGGCATGGCGGCCATCGTGGTGCAGTTCGGGTTGGCGATGATGCCCTTGGGGCGGTCCGCGATCGCGTGCGGGTTGACCTCGGAGACGACCAGCGGGACCAGGGGGTCCTTGCGCCAGGCGGAGGAGTTGTCGATCACGACGGCACCCTGGGCGGCCACCTTCTCGGCGAGCGCCTTGGACGTCGCGCCGCCGGCCGAGAACAGCACGATGTCCAGGCCGCTGTAATCGGCCCCGGAGGCGTCCTCGACGGTGATGTTCCGGCCCTGCCACTCGATCGTGGAGCCCGCGGAGCGCGCCGAGGCGAACAGCCGCAGCTCGTCGGCCGGGAACTTCCGCTCGGCCAGGATCCTGCGCATGACTGTGCCGACCTGACCGGTGGCGCCGACGATTCCGACCTTCACAGGAACTCCTTCAAGCGTACGAACGGCACGGTTGCCGCTCCATGATGCGTATGTCCACGGCTTCCTTGTCCAATCCATTGTCCGGGGAGCGGACAGCGCGCGCAGCGCAGTGGGGCGGGCGCTCGGTGAGCACCCGCCCCACTGTCGTACGGATCACATGCGGTTACGGCGCGACCTTCTCGATCACGACGCTGCCGGTGCCCGCGGCGGTGCCCCGCGCGTTCACCAGCTGGACCTCGCCGAAGAACTGCCGGCCCTCGGGGGCCGCACCGGCGACCGCGACCTCGGCACCGACCTGCGCCGATGCGCCGGCGGCCAGGTTCACGGCCTTCGACTCGTCGACGGAGATCGTGCCGAGCGACGGCGCGTAGTACACGTCGCGGTAGTCGAACTCGGTGGTCCCGGCGGGCACGTCGTAGCCGTCGATGACGACCGTGTACGTACCGGCCGCGGGCTTCACCAGACTGACCGACTCCTCGGAGCCGGCCGTGGTGGAGGAGCCCACCTGGGCAGCGCCCTTGAAGACGTACAGGTCGAGGTCGGCGTTGGCGTCCGTGGTGGAGCCGATGGCGATGTCCAGCTTCTCGACGCCCTCACCGATGGTGACCTCCTGGGTGTACTCGCCGCCCGTGGAGATCGACGGACGCTCGACGTCGGCCGAGCCCAGCGAGCCGCCCTTGAGCTTGCCCTCCAGCGCGCCCGCGTTGTTGGTGACGGTCCAGTCCACCGGGGCCGGGGTGCCGATCTTCGCCTCGGCGATGGTCTGCACGGCCGGGTCGAAGGACACACCGAGCAGCGAGACGTCCAGCTTGTACGGGTTGTCCAGCAGCGGCGACGTACGCCGGGCCTCGACCTCGATCTCCCAGACACCGGCCTGCGGGTCGGCGTACGAGCGCACGTCGGGGCGGCAGGTGTTGGCCGGGTTCTCGTAGTTCGGGTAGCAGTACGGCGTCCCGCTGTTCTCCACCGCGACCCCGTACGGGTGGATGGAGATGAAGCGGGTCTGGCTGCCCGAGCGCAGGGCGCTCATCGCGACCTCAAGGGTCTTGGCGCCTTCCGGCACGTTCACGAAGTACGACGTGGTGCCGTTGCGCTGCACCGAACCGGACGCCTTGAACGCGTAACCCGGCTGCACCAGGTCCTTGGCGACGACGACCGTGGCGAGGATCTGCTGGTCCACCCCGGAGGTCTTCGCGTCGTCGACCTGGAGGATCGCGCTGTGCACGCCCGCGCTGCCCGGCTTCGCCTGGACCTTGACCGTCACCGGCTTGCCGAGCGGCAGCGAGACGGACTTGTCGCCGGTCAGCTTGAAGGTGCCGTCGTTGTACTTCCACGACAGCTTGTGCTTGACGTTCTTGTCCGGGCCCGTGGTCCGGGTGACCGTGACGTCGTACGACTTCTTCTGGCCGGCCTTGAGGCCGCCCTCGCGGTCGTACAGACCGGTGCCGAAGCCCGGGGTCTTCAGCGCGAAGTCGATCGCGGTGTCGACGGGGGCCTTGACCGAGTACTCGTGCGCCGGGGCGCCCTGCTTCTTGATCTGCTTCCAGGCGTCGATGATGTTGATCAGACCGGCACCCTGGGCGTGCGCGGGCACTCCCTTGATCTCGGTGGCGGTGCTGGTCAGCGCGGTGCGCAGATCGGCCGGGGGCAGCTCGATGTGCTTCTGCTTCGCGGCGGACAGCAGCAGGGCCGTCGCGCCGGCGGCCTGCGGCGAGGCCATCGACGTGCCCTGGAGCATGGAGTAACCGGCCGGAAGCGAGTAGCCCGCCTCGGCGACCGGCGAACCGGGCAGCCAGGTCTGCGTCGAGTTGATCGACGCACCGGGCGCCGTCAGCGTCGGCGTGAAGCCGCCGTCCTCACGCGGACCGCGCGAGGAGAACGGCAGCATGTCGTACTTCTTGGTGACGCCGGAGCCGTAGTTGGCGGCCCAGGTCTCCTTGGAGATGGACGCGCCGACCGAGATGACGTGGTCGGCCAGACCGGGGTCACCGATGGTGTTGACGCCCGGACCGTCGTTGCCGGCCGAGATGACCAGCTGGACGCCGTAGATGTCGACGAGCCGCTTGTACAGCTCCGCGCGGGCGTTGTTGCCGTCGTTCAGCGGCGGCAGGCCGCCGATCGACATGTTGACGACATCGACACCGCGGTTCACGACGAGGTCGATCATGCCCTCGGTGAGCGCGATGTTGGTGCAGCCGCCGGACCAGGTGCAGGCGCGCGAGGAGACGATCTTCGCGCCGGGCGCGGCACCGTTCATCTTGCCGCCGAACAGGCCGTTCGCGGCGGTGATGCCCGCGACGTGCGTGCCGTGCTCGGACTCGATGACACCGATGTTGACGTAGTCGGAGGTGTTCCCGGCGGCGTTGTACACGACGCTCTTACGGGTCTCGACGACGAACGGGATGCGCTCGACGACATCGGTGCGCGGGTCGTCCTCGCCGAAGTAGGAGACCTGGTGCTTCTCCTTGTACGGCTTCAGGACGGCGTCGTCGGTGAAGTCGGCGTTGTCGTTCAGGTCCACCCGGGTGGTGCCGGTGACCGGGTCGTACAGCACGGCCCACACGTCGGTGGTGTCACCGTCGCGGTTCAGGTCGCCCGCCATGTCGCCGCCCTTGGTGGCGGCCTCGGCGAACAGGCTGATCCGGTACGAGCCCTTGGGCGCGGAGTAGGTGCGGCCCTTGTAGGTGAACGTCGGGCCGGACACGGCGTCCGTCATCCGCAGCCAGGTGCCGTCGCCGTCACTGACCGGGTCGGTGGCCGTCACCCAGTCGGTGATCTTGCGCTCGCCGGTGGTGGTCTTCTGGAGGGCGGGGTGACCGAGGTCGACGCCCGCGTCCAGAACACCGATGGTGATGCCCCGGCCGTCGGCCTTCGGGTGCTGCTTGACGAAGTCGACCGCACCCGTCTCGAACGACGGGTTGAACGGGTTCTTCGCCGGGGTCTTCTTGTTCGGCGCCGCGTAGCTGCCCGTCGACTTCGTCTTGGCCTTGCTGCCGGTCGCCCGGTCGGCCGCGGGGGTCGGGTCGTCCAGCATGATCTCCTGCTTGAGATCGATGCCGTGGACGGACGTCAGCTTCGAGGCCGCCTTGATGGTGGCCTCGGCGCTCGACATCGGCACGGTCGCCCGTACGTAGCCGAGCTTGTCGTACGCACGCCCCAGCACGGAGCCCTTGACGGCGTCCAGTTGCTTGGTGACCTGCGCGGTCGCACCGGGTGCGGTGGCGACCATCATCGTGATGTTCTTCTCGCCCTTGGCCCGCGCCTTGGCGAGCACATCGGCGTCGGCCGTGCCGAGCTTGTCCGCCGTGGCGTTCCCGGGGGCGGCCTTGACGGGGGCGGTTGCCGGGTCGTCGGCGGCGAAGACGGGGGCGACACCGGTGGCGGCCAGTGCGGCCACCAGACCGGCGGCGGCCGCGACTCGTGCCGCGCGTCTCGCTCCGGGTATGTAGCCGGGGGATTCGGAGGTCATCAGCATCCCTGTATGTGAAAGTGAAAGTCCGGAAATCGGTACCGGATGACCGCTCACCCTTTCGTAAAGGACAGGGGTTTGTGGAGAGTTGTGGTGCGGGAGTTGTGAACATGGCGGACTCCCGCCAACGGTGCCGAAGCGCCACATGGGACGAAGCGGTGGTTACGTGGCGATCCGCACCGGGAACCTCACCGGGCGGGACTACCGGGGCAGGATCACCACGTGCGCGGCCGGCTCGCGCGCGGCCGCCGCCATCAGCGCCGTCCGCACCACGACCGCCTGCTGCTCAAGGGCGTCGCGCAGCTTTCCTGGGGAGAGGTGGACGACGGTGACCCCGAGCCGTTCCAGGTGCTCGCGCCGGGCGGCGTGCCCGGACCACCGCGCCTCGTGCTCCTCCCGCCGGCGGTCGTCGCCGGTCCGGCCGTACCGCGGGGCCCCGGTGTCCAGTTCGAGGGCGACCGCCTCCTCGGGCCAGTAGGCGTCGACCCCGCCCAGATGCGGGCCGCCGGGCAGACGCAGGTCCACGTTCCACAGCGGTTCCGGCAGCCCGTGTCCCCGCACCAGGTCGTACAGCCGGTCCTCCGCCAGCGCCCGGCTCTCGGCCAGCAGCGAGTCCACCGCGTGCACCACCTGGGGGCGGCCGAGGACCTTGGCCCGGTTCAGCTCACCCACCACGACGGCCGGTTCGCAGTGGCCCTCGCGGACCGCCTCGGTGAGCAGCCGGCGTACGACGAGGGCGTCGGCGATCCCGGCGACCGCATCCGCCAGCGCGCGGGCCACCGGGGCCACCGGCAGCCCGTCCAGCAGCTCGGGCTCCGGCAGCTCGGCCGTCCGCACCAGGCGGACGTACCGGACCGACCGCAGCCGCCGGACCCGCGGCACCAGCACGTCGATCCGGTCCAGGGAGACGGCGGGCGGCGCCGCGGCGAACCCGTGCAGCGAGAGCGCGGCGAGCCCGGTGACCATCGCCCCGCCGTACGCGGGGTCGGTGCCGGCGGTCCGCCCCGGCACGGCCCGCCGGCCGGAGACCGCCGGGCGTCCCGCGTGCAGCAGGGCGGACCGCAGCCGCTCCCGGCCGCTGAGCGGTCCCGGGTGCAGCACGTAGACACCGGGCAGCGGCTGCTGCCACGGGCCACCGGTCCCGCACTGCCCGGCGGCCTGCGTGGCGGAGACGCCGCGGGCCTTCAACTGGGCTGCGGACAGCACACGTTGGCGCACATCGGAGGTGATACGGAGGTGGCAGGGAGGGGGCGGGGTGTTCTGGGTCATGCTCCGGGGTATCCCGCGCGCCGCGGGGGCCGTAACCCCTGTTACAGGCCCGTCGACATTCCAGGACAACGCCGTCCAGAAGTATGGACGTTCGGCAGTCGAAGAGGGCCGTCCGCACCAAACCCAGCCCGTCCGGCGTTTGAGGACGGAACCCTTGCCGAGGTGTCGGGCACCCCGGCAAGGGCCTCACGCCGGACGGCCCAGGAACCCCTCAGACCCCTCAGGCCGTGGCGGCGTCGCACGCCTGCGCGCGCAACCCCCGGTCGAGGTCGTCCCGGGCCTCCAGCACCAGCCGCCGCAGCGCCGGCGCAGCGTCCGCGTGCGCCGCCAGCCACGCGTCCGCCGCCGCCAGCGTCGACGCGTCGCCCTGGAGGGCCGGGAACAGGCCCTTCACCACGGCCATCCCGATCTGGATCGACCGCTCGGCCCACACCCGCTCGATCACCTCGAAGTACCGGGCCGAGTAAGGCGCCAGCAGCTCCCGCTGCGACGACTGCGCGAAGCCCAGGATGGTGGCCTCCACCAGGGCGTTGGACAGCGCGTCCGACTCCACGACACCCGCCCACGCCTGCGCCTTGACCGCGGCCGACGGCCGCGAGGCCAGGCACCGCACCTGGTGGCGCTTGCCGGACGCCGTGTCGTCGCGGGCCAGCTCGGCACCGATCACCGACTCGTCGGCCAGTCCGTGCGAGGCCAGCGGGGACAGGAACGTCCACCGGAGCTCCTGGTCGACGTCGAGCCCGTCGATCCGCGCCGTTGCGTCGAGCAGCCCGGACAGCAGCTGGAAGTCCGTGTCCGACGTGGCGACCGCCGCGAAGAACCGCGCCCAGGCGAGCTGGTGCTCACTGCCCGGCACCGCGAGCCGCAGCTCGCGCAGCGCGCCCTCGGCCAGCGCTGTGCCGCCCTCCTCGCGCCATCCGGGCGCCGCGTAGTGCACCAGCGCGGTCCGGGTCCAGGCGTGCAGCATCTGCAGGACGCCGATGTCCGTCTCGCGGCCGGAGAAGTCCAGCACCAGCGAGACGAAGTCGCGGGCCGGCATCAGGCCGTCGCGGGTCAGGTTCCACAGCGCGGACCAGCACAGCGCCCGCGCGAGCGGGTCCGTGATGTCACCGAGGTGCGAGCGGAGCGTGGTCAGCGACACCTCGTCGAAGCGGACCTTGCAGTACGTCAGGTCGTCGTCGTTGACGAGGATCAGCTCGGGCCGCTCGGCCCCGGCCAGCTCCCCGATCACCGTGCGCGGCCCCGCCACGTCCACCTCGGCCCGTGCGTAACGCACCAGGCCGCCATCGGTGTCGCGCCGGTACAGGCCGACCGCCACGCGGTGCGGGCGCAGCTCCGGGTGGGACGGGGCCGCCTCCTGGAGGACGGCCAGTTCGGTGATCCGGTCCGCGGCGTCGTACGTCACCAGCGGCGTCAGCGAGTTGACGCCCGCGGTCTGCAGCCAGGAGCGCGACCAGCCGGTCATGTCCCGCCCGGACGTCTCGGCCAGCACCGACAGGAGGTCTCCGAGCCGGGTGTTGCCGTACGCGTGCTTCTTGAAGTAGCGCCGGGCGCCCTCCAGGAACGCGTCCCGTCCGGCATAGGCCACCAGCTGCTTGAGCACCGAGGCGCCCTTGGCGTAGGTGATGCCGTCGAAGTTGAGCTTGGCGTCCTCCAGGTCACGGATGTCGGCCGTGATCGGATGGGTGGACGGCAGCTGGTCGGCGCGGTAGGCCCAGGACTTGCGGTTGTTGGCGAAGGTGATCCAGCCGTCCTTGAACCGCGTCGACTCCACCATGGCGAAGACACCCATGAAGTCCGCGAACGACTCCTTGAGCCACAGGTCGTCCCACCACTGCATGGTGACGAGGTCGCCGAACCACATGTGCGCCATCTCGTGCAGGATGACGTTGGCCCGGCCCTCGTACGCCGCCTGCGTCACCTTCCCGCGGAAGATGTACTCCTCGCGGAACGTGACACAGCCCGGGTTCTCCATCGCGCCGAGGTTGTACTCGGGCACGAACGCCTGGTCGTACTTCCCGAACGGGTACGGGTAGTCGAAGTTGTCGTGGAAGAAGTCCAGGCCCTGCTTGGTGATCAGGAAGACGTCGTCGGCGTCGAAGTGCCGGGCGAGCCCCTTGCGGCACAGCGCGCCGAGCGGGATCTCCAGCTTCGTGCCGTCGTCGAAGGTACGGGTGTAGGAGTCGGTCACGTAGTGGTACGGGCCGGCCACGACCGCCGTGATGTACGTGGAGATCGGCTTCGTCTCGGCGAACCGCCAGACCCCGTCCTCCCGGGACTCCTCGGCCCCGTTGCTCCAGACCGTCCACGCCTCGGGCGCCGTCACCCGGAAGCGGAAGGGGGCCTTGAGATCGGGCTGCTCGAAGTTGGCGAAGACGCGCCGCGAGTCCGCCGGCTCGTACTGCGTGTAGAGGTAGACCTCGCCGTCCTCCGGGTCGACGAAGCGGTGCATCCCCTCGCCGGTCCGGCTGTACGCGCACTGCGCGTCCACCACCAGGACCTGGTCGCCCTCCGGCAGGTCCGCCAGCGCCACCCGGTTCCCGTCGAAGACGGCCGCCGGGTCCAGCGCGGTGCCGTTCAGCGTCACCGCGTTCACGGCCGGCGCGATCAGGTCGGCGAAGGTCGACGCACCGGCGCGCGCCGTGCGGAACCGGATCGTGGTCACCGAGCGGAATGTCCGCGGACCGGAGTCCGGGCCGCCGTCCCCGTCGGGCTCGCCGATGGCGGACCGGACGTCCAGCTCGACGTCGTAACCGTCGACGGTCAGCAGCTCGGCCCGCTCGCGGGCCTCGTCGCGGGACAGGTTTTCACCGGGCACGAGCACACTCCTTTGTGTCACGTTCGAATACTTTGATCCTCCCATGCCGCTTCCCGGCCCGGCATGCGGGAATGGCCGGAGCGTCCCGCGGTGTTCTCGCGCACAGATGGAGATCGGTCCGCCTGAGGAGAGACATGTCTGAGAACACCACGGCAACCCGCAAGATCCCCGCCGATTTCTGGTTCGACCCGCTCTGCCCCTGGGCCTGGATGACCTCCCGCTGGATGCTGGAGGTGGAGAAGGTCCGCGACGTCGAGGTCCGCTGGCACGTGATGAGCCTGGCCGTACTCAACGAGGACCGCCTGGACGATCTGCCCGAGGAGTACCGCGACCTCCTGGAGAACAAGGCCTGGGGCCCGGTCCGCGTGGTGATCGCCGCCCAGCAGAAGCACGGCGACGACATCGTCGGCCCCCTCTACACGGCGCTCGGCACCCGCTTCCACAACCAGGGCGAGGGCCCCACCCGCGAGGCGATCGTGGCCGCCCTGGAAGAGGTCGGCCTGCCGGCCGAGCTCGCTCAGTACGCGGACTCCGACGCGTACGACACCGAGCTGCGCGCCTCCCACAAGGAGGGCATCGACAAGGTCGGCCAGGACGTCGGCACCCCGGTCATCGCCGTGCCCGGCGCGGACGGCGAGCAGATCGCCTTCTTCGGCCCGGTCGTCACCCCCGCCCCGAAGGGCGAGGAGGCGGCGAAGCTGTGGGACGGCACGCTGCTGGTCGCGTCGATCCCCGGCTTCTACGAGATCAAGCGGACCCGGACGGCCGGGCCCGACTTCAGCTGATCCCGAGGGTGCGGGCACCGTGCGTCACGGAGCCCGCACCCGGCTGTCCCACCCGTACGGCGCGTCCTCATCCGTACAGCGCGTCCAGCTTCGGCAGCCGCCCCGCCATCTCCTCCTCGTCGTCGAAGTCGAAGTCCCACGCGGGGTCCAGGGCGGGGAACTCGACCGTGAACGAGCCGGGGGGCAGCTCCTCGCCCGTCACCCGGCGGTACGCGGCCCACGCGACCCCGAGCATCCGCTCGCACTCCAGCTCCTCGTAGTCGGCCGCGACCTCCTTGACCGACGGCAGCTCCGCCAGCGTGTCCGGGTCCGCGACCACCCGCTCGAACACGTCACGGCCCTGGCTGATCAGCCAGCCCCGGAAGTAGTCGAACCCGTCGTCGGAGCATCCGCCGTTTATCGTGTACGCCGCGGCCCAGAGCGGGGCCCGGTAGGAGGCGGCCATCAGACCCCACAGCAGTTGCTGAGCGGCGACGATGTCGTGCGCCGGCCGTTCGGCGAGCAGATCCGAGATCCGCTCGGCCACGGCCTCCGCGTCCGCCGGGTCCGTGACCAGGGCGCGGGCGTCGTCGATCAGCTTCCAGAAGTCCTTGGTGTCCATGGAGGTGAAGCATGCCGGAGGGGTCTGACAGTGCGCCGGCCGAGCGAACGGAGAACCGTATGAGGGTCCGTCCCGGACGCCCGTCCGAAGCCGCGGAACTGACCGCGCTCGCCCTGCGCTCCAAGGCGTACTGGGGCTACGACGAGGCGTTCATCGCCGCCTGCCGCGAGGAACTGACCATGGCCCCCGCCGACATCGAACGCCGCCGGACCGCGGTCGCCGAGGAGGACGGCCGGGTCCTCGGCTTCACCACGCTGGAGGGGGAGCCGCCCTCCGGTGTGCTCGGCATGATGTTCGCCGAGCCGGACGCGCTGGGGCGCGGGGTGGGCCGCCTGCTCTTCGGACACGTCGTCGAAGAGGCCGGGCGGCTGGGCCTCGCACGCTTCACGATCGACGCCGACCCGAACGCCGAGGGGTTCTACCTCGGCATGGGCGCGGTCCGCGTCGGGGTGACACCGTCCGGCTCGGTGCCGGGCCGCGAGCTGCCGCTGCTGGAGTTCACCCTCACGTCGGCCGACCCCGCACCCGCCGTCCCCGCCGCCGACGTACTGGCCGAACTCGGCGCCCTGCGCGGCGCCGACGCCCCCACCCGGGGCGGCCGGACCTTCGCCTACGTCTACGACGCGGGTCTGGAGGGCCTCGACGAGCTGGCGGCCGCCGCGTACTCGGCGTACGCGACCGTCAACGGCCTGGACCCCACGGTCTTCCCGAGCGTCGCCCGGCTGGAGAACGACGTGGTGGGTGCGGCGGCCGCGCTGCTGGGCGGGTCCGGCGCGCAGGGCACGTTCACCAGCGGCGGTACGGAGTCGATCCTGCTGGCGGTGAAGACCTCCCGCGACCACGCGAAGGCCGAACGCGGTGTGACCGAACCCCAGTTGGTCCTGCCGTCCACCGCTCACGCGGCCTTCCACAAGGCCGCCGCCTACCTGGGCCTGGAACCGGTCGTGGTGCCCGTGGACCGGTCGACGTACCGGGCCGACGCCACCGCCGTGGCCGCCGCGATCACCCCTCGCACCGCCCTCGTGGTCGCCTCGGCACCCTCGTACGCCCACGGGGTGATCGACCCGGTCCCCGAGATCGCCGCGGCCGCCGCGGAGCGGGGCGTCCTGTGTCATGTGGACGCCTGCATCGGCGGCTGGCTGCTGCCCCATCTGCGGCGCGCGGGCCAGGAGATACCGCCGTTCGACCTCTCCGTCCCCGGCGTCACCTCGCTCTCCGTGGACCTGCACAAGTACGGCTACGCGGACAAGGGCGCCTCCGTGGTGCTCTACCGGGACGCCGGACTCCGCCGCCACCAGTACTTCGCCCACGCGGGCTGGCCCGGCTACCCGGTCGTCAACCCGACCGTCCAGGGCACCAAGTCGGCGGGGCTGCTGGCCCAGGCGTGGGCGGTGCTCCGGTACGTCGGCGAGGACGGCTACACCGCACTGGCCGGCCGGGTGGCCGAGGCGTCGGGCCGGCTGCTCGCGGGGCTGCGCGCGATGCCGGACGTACGGGTGCTCGGCGACCCCTCGGCGGGGCTCGTGGCCTTCACCGTGGTGGACGGCCCGGACGGCGAGCCCGGACCGAGCCTGCTGCTGCACCTGGCGGACGAGATGCGCGAGCGCGGCTGGTACCTCCAGCCGCAGCTCTCCTTCGACGGGCTGCCGCCCAATCTCCACCTCACCCTGACCCCGGCCACGGTCGGCCAGGTGGACGCCCTGCTCACCGACCTCCACGCGGCACTGCGCGCGGCCCGCGCCCTGCCCCCGGTCGCGGTGGACCCCGCCCTCGCCGAACTGGCCGCCGGGCTCGACCCGTCGAGGCTCGGCCCGGACGAGATCGAAGCGGTGCTGGCCTTCGCGGGCCTCACCGGCGACGGCGGCCTGCCCGCCCGGATGGCCCCGGTCCTGATCCTGCTGGACGCCCTGCCAGGACCGCTGACGGAGCGGCTGCTCGCGGAGTTCGTGGGCTCGGTCTTCCGGATCTGACGGCCGGATCCGGAAGACCGGGCCGGGCCGGACGGCTCAGGAGTAGAAGTTCCGCTGCCACCGGTGCCCGGCCAGCACACCGAGCTGGTCCGCGGTGAGCGGACGCCCGTCGCTCAGCGCGGTGTTGCGCTCCACGTTGCGCACGCTGCGCATTCCGGGGATGACGGTGGAGACCGCCGGCGAACTCAGCACGAACCGCAGCGCGTGCTCCGCGACGGCGTCCGGCTCGATGCCCAGGTCCGCGACGATCGCCGCCACCCGCCGCTCGACCTGGGCCGGGCGGTCGTCACGGAAGTAGCGGTTGCGCCAGTCACCCTCGGGGAACGTCGTGCCGGCGGTGATCCGGCCGGTCAGCCCGCCCTCGTCCAGGGCCACCCGGACGATGACCCCGACACCGTTCTCCTCGCAGGCGGGCAGCAGTTCGTCGGCCGGTGCCTGGTCGAACACGTTGTAGATGACCTGGACGCTGTCCACCGCGCCGCTGCGGACCAGCGCGAGCGCGCTCTCGGGCCGGTGGTCGTTGACCGAGACCCCGAACAGGCGGATCTTCCCCTCCCGCTTCAGCTCGGCGACCGTCTCCAGCCAGTCCCCGCGCCCCACCCACTCGTCGTGCCAGACGTGGAACTGCAGTACGTCGAAGTGGTCCAGGCCGGACGCGCGCAGACTGGTCTCCAGGCTCGTACGGATGTACTCGCCCGGGAACGCCGCCGCCGGGTCCGTGCCGTCCGCCGGGGGCCACACCCCGTTCTTCGGCGGCACCTTGGTCGCGACCAGTACGTCGTCCCCGGCCCGCTCCCGCACGACCTGCCCGACGATGCGCTCGCTCTCGCCGTAGCCGCGTGCCGTGTCGATGAAGTTCACGCCGAGGTCGACGGCCCGGTGGAGGGCGCGCACGGATTCGTCCTCCGTCGCGCCCACCCAGCTGGACTCGCCGATGCCCCACGCGCCGTAACCGATCTCGGACACCCGCAGTCCACTGCGTCCCAGCTCGCGGTAGCGCACAATCATCCTCCACGTCCTCGTCCCGTACCGGCGGACCCTGGGGTCCGTGCCGGCAAATGACGTTGACGATAGGTGAGCTGCGCGTCGGGGGCAGGTGGTTTTCGGTGCGCCGGCCGGGGGACGGGTGCGCTCACGGGCCGACCAGGCTGTGGACCGTGACCGGGTCGCCGACGCTCACCACGCCTTCGCTGACCACCGCGTTCTTCACGCCGAAACTGACCCGGTTCCCGTACTCCGGCTCGCGCCGGTACGTCGCCAGCGTCCGGACCGGTTCCGGGCCCCGGCGGCGGCCGGTGCGCTGGTCGACGAGCGGGACGCTGCACCGCGTCGCCCGTACCGAGTGGGCGAGCTCGACGGAGCCCAGGGTCATCCGGCGCACCCGGTCCTCGAAGTGCGGTTCGTCCTTGCCGGTCAGCACGATGTTGGGGCGGAAGCGGTCCATCGGGACGGCGTCGGCGTCGCCCCGTGCGGCGATCCGGGCGTTCAGGTCGTCCAGGGAGGCCGTCGAGGTGACCAGCACCGCGTGCGCGTCGGCGAAGTTGACCTTGCCGGGGGTGTCGCCCCAGCCGTCCCGGTCGAAGCCGGGGGCCGCCTGCACCAGGCGGGACTTGGCTCCCAGCACGTCGGAGAACCATTCGGCGGCGGTGTCCCCCTGGTCGACGGCCGCGCCGAGGGGCCGGTCGAACATGCTGACGTCGCGGCGGGGGCCGTCCCGGTCGACGTCCAGACGCAGGGGTTCGACGCCCTCGGCGGAGAGCGCCAGCACTGCCCCGGACCGCAGGACCCCGACCCTGATCGCGGCCATCGCGGGGTGCGTGCGCTGGCTGCGGAAGGCGCCCTCCGCGGCGTCCACCACCATGAAGGTCCGGTCGTGTTCGAGGCCGGTCCCGATGACGTGCGCGGAGTCGGCAGCGGTCCCCGCGCAGCCCTTGACCGGGTAGTACACCAGCTCGCGCACAGTGATCGTCATGATGTCCTCTCCGGAAAAACATGCTGAGGCCGCCATCATCCCATTCACCTCGTATGAGGTAAGTTCCCTTGAGGAACTTACTTGGGTGCCGAGAGGGGAACATGCCATGACGCAGGCGCGGTGGGCCGAGGTCGACGACTACTTCGACGCTCTGCTGGTGGGCTCGGACGATGCCCTGGAAGCGGCCGTGGAGGCCAGTGAAGAGGCCGGGCTGCCGGCGATCCAGGTCGCGGCCAACCAGGGGAAGCTGCTGCACCTGCTGGCCCGGCTCCAGGGGGCGCGCACCGTGCTGGAGATCGGCACCCTGGGCGGGTACAGCACCATCTGGCTGGCCCGCGCGCTGCCCGGGGGCGGCCGGGTCGTCACGCTCGAAGCCGACCCGGAGTACGCCGAGGTGGCGCGCCGGAACATCGGGCGCGCCGGCCTGGCGGATGTCGTGGAGATCCGGGTCGGCCCGGCCCTCGACACGCTGCCGGAGCTCGCGGAGCAGGGGTACGGGCCGTTCGACGTCGTGTTCATCGACGCCGACAAGCCGAGCAACCCCGACTACCTGGCCTGGTCGCTGAAGCTGACCCGGCCCGGGAGCCTGATCGTCGCCGACAACGTCGTGCGCGACGGAGAGGTGGCCGACGCCGGGAGCGAGGACCCGAAGGTGCGGGGGGTGCGCCGGTTCACCGAACTCGTCGCGGCCGAGCCGACCCTGACCGCGACCGCTCTGCAGACCGTCGGCAGCAAGGGTTACGACGGGCTGCTGATGGCCCTGGTCACCGAGTAGACGCCGGCCCGCCGGTGCGCGGGCGTGGAAGGGCCCCCGCGAGTCATGTCCTCGCGGGGGCCCTTCGTTCATCCGCCTGCCCGGCGAAGGCTGAGAAGACGATCACGAGGCAGGACGTTCACGGCGCTCCCCGGTCAGGGGGCGAGCAGCAGTACGTTCGCGCGCTCCTTGGCGGCCGCGTACCGCTTCGCCACGTCCTGCCAGTTGACGACGCGCCACATCGCCTCGATGAAGTCGACCTTCTGGTTCTTGTACTGCAGGTAGAAGGCGTGCTCCCAGGCGTCGAAGACGAGGACCGGGACCGAACCCTGGCCCACGTTGCCCTGGTGGTCGTAGACCTGCTCGACGATCAGCTTGCCGCTGACCGGCTCGTACGCGAGGACGCCCCAGCCGGAGCCCTGCGTGGTGGCCGCGGCCTTCGTCAGCTGGGACTTGAGGCCCGCGAAGGAGCCGAAGGATTCGGTGATCGCGTCCGCGAGGCCGCCGACACCGTCCGCGGCCAGCGGCTCGCCGCCGCCGTCACCGGTCATGTTGTGCCAGTAGATCGAGTGCAGGATGTGGCCGGAGAGGTGGAACGCGAGGTTCTTCTGGAGCCCGTTGATCGCCCCCCAGGCCTCCTTGTCGCGCGCCTCCTCCAACTGCTCCAGGGTGTCGTTCGCGCCCTTCACGTACGCCGCGTGGTGCTTGTCGTGGTGGAGCTCGACGATCTGCGGATTGATGACCGGTTCGAGCGCCGCGTAGTCGTACGGGAGTTCCGGGAGCGTGTACGTGGCCATGGTTCGAACCCTCCAGCTGCTGTCCTGTTGTTATTGCAACCTATACGCAAGAGCAGGCTAACAGCAGCAGTGGCTGAGGAGATGTCAGCCCTTCGGCGTAGGACTCCGGCCTCCCGCGGACGATTCCGGCGCACGCTTCGGCGCACGGAAAACGCCGGGCGGGCCGGAGTGATCCGGCCCGCCCGGCGTCTCGTGTGCCGGGGTCACGCGTCCGCCGCTCCCGGCGGCGACGCCGCAGAGCGCCGCCGGCGCACGACGCCGGTGGCGATCAGGGCTGCCGTCAGCGCGCCCGTCGCCAGCAGCTGGTCGCGGGTTTCGGGCTGGCGGAGCATCAGGAAGAAGATGCCGGCCATCGCCGCCAGGGCCACCACCGTCAAGCCCGGGAACAGCCACATCCGGACCACCAGCTTCTGCGGCTCCTCGCGCTCCAGCCGGGCGCGCAGGATCAGCTGGGAGACGGCGATGAAGATCCAGACGACCAGGATCACCGCGCCGGTCATGTTGAGCAGCCAGGGGAAGACGTCGTCCGGGCGCCAGTAACTCAGCAGCACGCACAGGAAGCCGAACACGGACGAGACCAGGACCGCGCGGCGCGGCACCCCGGACGAGACCCTGCCGAGCCGCTTCGGGCCCTGGCCGCGGGCGACCAGAGAACAGGCCATGCGCGAGGCGCCGTAGATGTTGGCGTTCATCGCGGAGAGCAGCGCCACCAGGATGACCACGTTCATGATCTCGGCGGCGCCGCTGATGCCGAGGTGGTCCAGGGCCGCGTAGAACGGGCCGACCGCCACGACCTTCGGGTCGTCCCACGGGACCAGCGTGACGATGACCGCCATCGAACCGACGTAGAAGAGCGCGATCCGCCACATCGCCGTCCGCACGGCCTTCGCGACACCCCGCACCGGGTTCTCGGACTCGGCGGCGGCGATGGTGACGGTCTCCAGGCCGCCGTACGCGAAGACGGAGGCGAGCAGCCCGATGACCAGCCCCTCGGAGCCGTTCGGCATGAAGCCGCCCTCGCCGCCGAGGTTGGCGGTGCCGGGGGCGTCCGTGTCCGGGAGCACGCCGAGGATCGCCAGCACGCCCAGCACCAGGAACAGTGTGATCGCGACGACCTTGAGCGCGGCGAACCAGAACTCGAACTCGCCGAACTTCGTCACCGACGCCAGGTTCGTCCCCAGGAACACCACCATGAACAGCGCCACCCAGGCCCACTCCGGAGTTCCGGGCAGCCAGCCGGTGACGATCTTCGCCGCACCGATCCCTTCGAGGCCGACGGCGACGCAGAGCAGCACCCAGAACGCCCAGCCCGCCGTGAACCCCGCCCACGGCCCGATCGCCCGCTCGGCGTGCACGGAGAAGGAGCCGGACGCCGGATTGGCGGCCGACATCTCGCCGAGCATCCGCATCACGAGCATGACCAGCAGCCCGGAGCAGGCGTACGCGATGACGATCGAGGGGCCGGCCGCGGCGATTCCCGCGCCGGAGCCGACGAACAGCCCGGCGCCGATGACACCGCCGAGGGCGATCATCGAGAGATGGCGCTGCTTGAGTCCGTGGGTGAGGGCCGAGTCGGTCCCGTGGTCGGAGGTGACGGCCGGGGTGCCGGTGGGGGGAGGCACGGAGGTCCGAGGCATGGACGAACTCTGTTCGGTCGGTGAGGCGGGGGGACGTATCCCAGTCTGGACGCGTGCACCGTTCAGGCGGAACGGATGTCCGCCATCCGGGCACCATGCTCACACAAGGCACACACCACGCTGCGTGGAGCGGGGCTCCGGAGCGGGTCGGCCGGGGGCGGACCGTGGCTCGGCCGTTTGGAGGGAGTCAACAGTCAGCTCGCCGCGCCCTTCCCGGTCCACGGGGAGTTGATCGGCTCCCACCTCCGTGATGAGCATCACGTCCAGGGGTGATTGTGTGCCTCTCTTTGTGCGAATCCCACCAATCCCTCAACCGCCGCTTTGTGGGCCGCTGATGGTGATCGGGCGCTGCTCCTCGGATAGCGTCAGGCTCAGCCCTGTCCCCACCTGCCCTCACCTCGCGGAGTCCCGATGAGCATTGCTGCCGCCGCCCCCGTCCGTACCGGAGCGGTCCTCGCCGACCTGCTGCCCGCCGCCCGGCACCGTTACGCCGTGGACACCGCCCTGGTGCTCGGCGGTGCCGCGCTCACCGGCATAGCCGCCCAGATCGCCGTGCCCGTCCCCGGCTCCCCGGTCCCGGTCACCGGCCAGACCTTCGCCGCGCTCCTGGTCGGCACCGCGCTCGGCGCCCGGCGCGGCTTCCTCGCCCTCGCCGTGTACGCGCTCGTCGGCATGGCGGGCATGCCGTGGTTCTCGGCCGGCAGCTCCGGTGCGGGCGGTGCCTCGTTCGGGTACGTGCTCGGCATGCTGCTCGCCGCGACCGTGGTCGGCGGCCTCGCCCGCCGCGGCGGCGACCGCTCGGTGCTGCGCACGGCGGGCACCATGGTGCTCGGCTCGGCGGTCATCTACGCGGTCGGCGTGCCCTATCTGGCGCTGTCCACCGGCATGTCGGCGAGCGCCGCGATCGCGGCCGGCCTGACGCCGTTCCTGCTCGGCGACGCGCTCAAGGCGGCGCTCGCGATGGGCGCGCTGCCCGCGTCCTGGAAGCTCATCGGCCGGCGCGGCTGACGCCGTAACTCCCTCCGAAGAGGCTCGCCGGGTCGTAACGCGACACCAGAGCGGCGAGCCTCTTCTGCGTCCGCGCGTCGTGGAAGCCCTCGGTGCGGTCCCCGCCGCCGAAGGAGAAGTTCAGCGAACGGCCCACGGTGAGCGGCGAAACGGTGGCGCCCACCTCCTCGTACAGGGCCCGGACGGAGGCCACGTCCGTACCGCCGAGCGGTGACAGCAGCCGCAGCAGGAATCCGGCTCCGCGGAACGGCACCGCGTTCTCCGCCGCCGGGCCGGTGGCCAGCGCGCCGCCCAGGTGGTTGAGCTGGACCACGGTCATCATCGGGGCCTTCCGGCCGGTCAGCTCCAGCACCCGCATCGCGCGCTCGGGGTCCAGTCCGCTCAGCATCAGCCCGTCCCCGTAGTACGCGTGCGGGAACGGCGGATCGTTGTGAATGGTGCGGCTGTCGGTGTATGGCATCTCCCGCAGCGAGTCCGCCAGTGCCGGCCCGATCGCCCGCAGCGGCGCGACGAGACGTTCGCCCTCGGCCGCACTGCCCGTGTACGCGACCCGTACGGAGACGACGTACCGGCCCCGCATCGCCTCCGGCAGCTGCGGCGCGTCCGGGTACACGAGTGCGGCGACCGACGACGTCAGCGCGTCGGGCACGGTCCGGGTCCACTCCAGGAAGCGCCGGAGCACCTCCGCACCCGCCTCGCCGTCCCCGTCGAAGGCGATCGAGCCGCCGTACAGCCGGGCCACCGGGACGAGGCCGGTCTCCAGCCCCGTCACCACGCCCAGCCGGTGCCCGCCGCCGCGCAGCCCCCAGAACAGCTCGGGCTCGTCCTTGGGGGTGACATGGCGCCGCACCCCGTCGCCCGTCACCACGTCGAGTGAGCGCACATGATCGGCGGCGTACCCGAACTCCCGGGCCAGGATGCCCAGTCCGCCGCCCAGCGTGTAGGAGACGGCGCCCACCCCGGGGGCGGAGCCGTTCAGCGGGGCGAGCCCGTGCGGCGCCGCCGCCTCGACGACCTGTCCCCAGGTGGTGCCCGCTCCGACGGCGGCGGTGCGGCGCACCGGGTCGATCCGTACGGAGTCCATCCGGGCGGTACTGATCAGGACCCCGCCCTCGACGGCGCCCGGCAGCCCGTGCCCGGTGGCGTGGACGGCGACCCGGAGCCCGCCGGCGGCGGCGTGTGCCACGGCGTCACGTACGTCGTCGGCCCCGGCGGCCTCGACGACGAGGTCCGGGCGGATCGTGAAGCCGGTCTGGAAGCCGGGCCGGAAGTCGTTCCGGGATCCGGACGGGGAACCGGCGGGGGCGGCAGTCATGGGGGAGGCTCTCCAGTCGCTCGCTCGATGGGCTGACGAAGGAGAGCCTCCCCGGTATACCTGACAGGGACCGTCAGGTATGGGTGATCAGTTGTCGACGGTCTCCGCCGGGGCGCCGTCGCGGCGCCGGCGCGCCTCACGCACCAGCGAGACGGCCACCACCAGGACCGCGACCAGCAGCGAGAGCAGGACCTGCTCGCGTCCGGCGTCATCGGTCAGCATGTAGACCAGAACGAACGAGATCATCGCGATGGTCGCCCAGGTCAGATACGGGAAGAGCCACATCCGTACGACCAGCTTCTCGGGCGACTCGCGCAGGATGATGCCGCGCATCCGCAGCTGGGTGAAGCAGATGACCAGCCAGACGAACAGGGCGACCGCGCCCGAGGAGTTCAGCAGGAACGCGAAGACGGTGTCCGGCCACTGGTAGTTGAAGAAGACGGCGACGAACCCGAAGACGACCGAGGACAGGATGGCCGCCTGCGGCACGCCCCGCTTGTTGGTCCGGGCGAACGCCTTCGGGGCGTCACCGCGGCCGCCGAGCGAGAAGGCCATCCGGGAGGCCGTGTAGAGGCCGGAGTTGAGGCAGGACAGCACGGCCGTCAGCACGATGACGTCCATCACCTGGCCGGCGTGCGGGATGCCGATCGAGTCGAGCGCGGCGACGTAGCTGCCCTTCTCCATGATCGAGGCGTCGTTCCACGGCAGCAGGGTCAGCACGACGAAGATCGAGCCCAGGTAGAAGACCGCGATTCGCCAGATCACGCTGTTGGTGGCCTTCTGGACGGCGCGCTGCGGGTTCTCCGACTCGCCGGCCGCCAGCGTCACGATCTCACTGCCCATGAAGGAGAAGACCACCATCAGCACCCCGGTGAGGATGGCCCCCGGCCCCTTGGGGAAGAAGCCGCCGGTGTCGGTGAGATGGGCCAGCCCCGAGCCGGCGTTGTCCGACCCCGGCAGCACACCGAAGACGGCGAGCAGGCCGACGATCACGAAGGCGCCGATCGCCACGACCTTGATCCCGGCGAACCAGAACTCGAACTCCCCGTACGAGCCGACCGAGACCAGGTTCGTCGCGGTCAGCACCAGCATCACGATCAGCGCCCAGGCCCACTGCGGGACGCCCGGCACCCAGTTCTCCAGGATCTTGGCACCCGCCGTGGCCTCGACGGCGAGCACCACGACCCAGAAGAACCAGTAGAGCCAGCCGATCGAGAAACCGGCCCAGCGGCCCAGCGCCTGGTCGGCGTAGGCGGAGAAGGAGCCCGACGCCGGACGGGCGGCGGCCATCTCCCCGAGCATCCGCATCACGAAGACGACCATCAGGCCGACCAGTGCGTACGACAGCAGGATGGCCGGTCCGGCGGCGGCGATGCCCGCGCTCGAACCCACGAAGAGGCCCGCGCCGATCACACCGCCGATCGCGATCATCGAGAGGTGACGGTTCTTGAGACCGGCCTGGAGCCCGCCATCGGGCCCCTCGCGGTCCGAACCGTCCGGCCCCTCGGGCTGCCGGCCCGGTTCGGCCAGAGTCGTCTGCGACGTCATGGATCGAATCCTTACGTTTTCGGATCACTCGGTGCGTGTCCGCCGCGGCACGGTGGTGAGCGGCGAGCGTTGCATTGAAGCCCGGTGAACCCCGAAAGCGGAACCCCCTCATCCGCATCGTTGACACGATCATCGCTTCAGCGGCTTCGCGCACACAGGGTCCGCACATCAGGGCCACACCGCACCCCGTCGTCGATTACCCGGCGAAGCTCGTGTCACACTCCTCCCATGCGCGTGTACCTCGGCTCCGACCATGCCGGTTTCGAACTCAAGAACCACCTCGTCGAGTGGCTCAAGGCCCAAGGCCACGAGGCCGTCGACTGTGGTCCCCACATCTACGACGCCCAGGACGACTATCCGCCGTTCTGCCTGCGTGCCGCCGAGAAGACGGCCGCGGACCCGGACAGCCTCGGAATCGTCATCGGCGGCTCCGGCAACGGCGAGCAGATGGCCGCGAACAAGGTCAAGGGCGTCCGCGCCGCGCTCGCCTGGAGCGAGCAGACCGCCGCGCTGGGCCGCGAGCACAACGACGCCAACGTGATCTCCATCGGCGGCCGGATGCACACCGAGGAGGAGTGCACGAAGTTCGTCGAGATCTTCCTCGCCACCCCGTACTCCGGCGAGGAGCGGCACAGCCGCCGCATCGCGATGCTCACGGCGTACGAGAACACCGGCGAGCTCCCCCCGGTCCCGGCCCACCACCCGCAGCAGGGCTGACCGCCCCACGACCTCCCGCTGTGCCGCCGGCCTCCCCGGCGGCACAGCCATGTCCGAACCCCACCGCCTCGACCAGGAGAGCCGCCGCCGTGCCCGAGGGACACACGATCCACCGCCTCGCGGCGGACCACCGGGACAGGTTCGCCGGCCGGCCGGTACGGGTGAGCAGCCCACAGGGCAAGTTCTCCGACAGCGCCGCCCTGCTCGACGGCCGGGTGCTCGGCAGCGTGGACGCGCACGGCAAGCACCTCTTCCTCGGCTTCGAGGGAACCGGCTGGGTCCATATCCACCTCGGCCTGTTCGGCAAGCTCGGATTCGGTACGGCCCCGGCCCCGCCGCCCACCGACACCGTCCGGCTCCGCCTGCTGACCGACGAGCACCACGCGGACCTGCGCGGCCCCACCACCTGCGCACTGATCACCGACGCGGAGAAGCGGGCGATACACGACCGCCTCGGCCCCGACCCGCTGCGCTCCGACGAGGACGGCGAGCGCGCGTGGCTGCGGATCTCCCGGAGCCGGATCACCGTGGCCGCCCTGCTGCTGGACCAGAAGGTCATCGCGGGCGTGGGCAACGTGTACCGCGCGGAGGTGCTGTTCCGGCACGGCATCGACCCGTACCGGCCCGGCAGGGACCTCGCACGCCGCGAGTGGGACGCGATCTGGGCGGACCTGGGCGAGCTGATGCGCGAGGGCGTACGAAACAACCGCATCGACACGGTCCGCCCCGCGCACCTGCCCGAGGCCATGGGGCGCCCGCCACGGGTGGACGACCACGGGGGCGAGGTGTACGTCTACCGGCGCGCCCGGCAGACGTGCCACATCTGCGGCACGGAGATCCGCACGGCGGAGTTGTCCGCCCGCAACCTCTTCTGGTGCCCGGGATGCCAGTCCGGCTGACCGCACCGGTGTCCTCAAACGCCGGACGGGCTTGATTGTCCTCAATCGCCGGACGGGCTTGAAAATCCAGCCCGTCCGGCGATTGAGGACTAGAACCCCCGGGGCAACCACGGCGCCACGTCGGACAGGAACGCCGACGACGCCTCCGTGACCGCCCCCGCCCGCAACTCCCGTACCCGCCCGGCCAGGGCCAGCGACCCCAGCGACTCGCCGCCCAGGTACGCCGTCCCCAACTCCCGCACCGACAGCGCCAGATCCGCCGCGTCATCCGTGCGCTTGCACGACGCGCCGCCCTTCGTGTCGGCCGTCAGCCGCCAACGCCCCGCGTTCCAGGGGCAGAACGCGTCCTCCACCTCGAACACCACGTCCACCGGCGCCCGGTAGCTCCGCGCCTCCAGCGCCGCGCCCACGTCCACCAGCCGCACATGGAGCGAATCCCGGAGCCGGACATCGCACCGCCGCACGTCCGACACCAGATGCAGCACCGCGTCGTCCACCGGCCGGTTCCGCGCCTCGATCGTCGACGTCAGGTCGATCCCGAAGAGGAACCGCCACAGCGCCGCGTACGCCGCCGGGTCCAGCGCCCCCAGATCGCTCACCGTGACCCGGCCCTTGGGCCCCGACACGTCCCATTCCGGTTTGATTTGGTATGTCGCGTAACCCACCACCTCGCCGTCCCGCTCGGCCAGCAGACACTGCAACGCCGAACCGCCCTGCCGTGAACTCGCCGGATCGGTGAGCGCCTTGCGCTCCCAGCCCGGACCGTGGGCCGGAGTGCCGGGCCGGCCGGCCACCAGGCGCGCGTACACGCCCTCGCAGGCCGCGACCGCCTCGTCCTCCTTCGCGTACCGCAGCCGGATCGCGTCCGTGCCCTCGGGGACGTTCAGCCGCACCCGGTCCGTGTCGATCGCCAGGGACATCTGGCGGGTCGCCGCCCCGTACCCGTACCGGCCGTAGATCACCGGCTCCGACGCCGTGAGCACGGCGATCGGCTCGCCCAGTGCCCGCACGTCGTCGAGCTGGCGGCGCATCATCGAGGTCAGCAGCCCACGCCTGCGGTGGGTGGCCGCGACACTCACCATCGTCACACCCGCGGCCGGCACCAGCGCCCCGCCCGGAACGGCCACCCGGAAGCTGAACGCCCCTGCCGTGGCGACCACATCGGTGCCGTCCCAGATCCCGACCGAGCGCTCGTGCTCGGTCAGCGACTCCACCAGCTCACGCTCCTCGGGCGACTCGGGGACTCCTCCGAAGGCGAGCTCCAGGCACTCGAACCATTCGTTCCATTCCGACGGCCGCAACACGCGGAGCTCTGTAGTCATATGCCATGCCTACCAGGGGCGCGGCGCGCAAGCGACCCGATTTCGAACGCATTGTCACAGGGGTCCCCCTGCACCGGAGGCCGTCGGGTCGATAAGGTCCCCGCAATGGCCCGACGCGCAGGAGCAGAGACATACCCGGCCCGATTGCGGAAATCGGCACACCGGGTACGCAGCACGCTGCGCAGATCCGGGGTCGACTACTTCCGCGGTGACGGCTCCGACTGGATCGCCCTGGCCGCCCTGCTGCTGGTCATCCCGGCCATCACCTGCGGCACCCTCCTGAACCCCGTGTGGTGTTCACCGACCGCCCTCGTCCTGCCGATCGTCGCGGGCGGCCTGCTGCTGCGGCCCGCCAGCCTGCTCGGCCTGTACGCGGCGGCCGCCGCCGCCCTGATCGTCGAGTCCATCTCGCTCGGCCCGTTCAAGGACGGCACGATCGGGGTCACCCCCGGGACCGTACTGACGGTCGCGGCCTGCGGCTTCTTCGGGCTGGTGCTCGCCCAGTTCCGGGCCAGGGTCGGCGTGCCGTGGCGGCGCGGCGGCACCATGCTCTTCGACCTGCGCGAACGCATCCGGGTCCAGAGCGCGCTGCCCCGGCTCCCGCAGGGCTGGCACCGGGAGATGTCGCTGCGCCCGGCGGGCGGGCAGTCCTTCTCCGGCGACTTCGTCGTCGCGGCCCGCACCAACGGCGGCCGCACCCTGGAGGCCGTGCTCACCGATGTCTCCGGCAAGGGCATGGACGCGGGCTCCCGCGCCCTGTTGCTGTCGGGCGCCTTCGGCGGGCTCCTCGGGTCGCTGCCGCCGCACGGCTTCCTGCCCGCCGCGAACGGCTATCTGCTGCGCCAGGACTGGGACGAGGGCTTCGCCACGTCGATCCATCTGGTCCTGGACCTCGAATCGGGCGACTACGAACTCCTCTCGGCGGGGCATCCGCCCGCCCTCCAACTCCACGCCGGCAGCGGCCGGTGGGAGGAGAAGGCCGCGGAGGGCCCCCTGCTCGGGGTGTACGACGGGGCGGAGTTCGACGCCGTGAAGGGCTCGCTGGCCCCCGGGGACGTACTGATGCTGTTCACCGACGGGCTGGTGGAGACGTCCGAACGGGACATGGCGGAGGGCATCGACCGGCTGACCGGCGAGGCCGACCGCTATGTCTCGACGGGCTTCGAGGGTGCGGCCTGGCACCTCATCGAGGCGTGCGCCAAGGACGTCAACGACGACCGGGCGCTGTTGCTTCTGTCACGTAAATCCTGAACCGTACGCAACTGGCCCGAACCGGGCGTACGTCAACGGCTTTCGGCCCGTCACCGGATCGGGGCGGGTGTGGCGCCGCGTCCGCCCGGAAGGATCCGGGCCAGCCAGTGCGAGCGTCCGGCCATCAGTGGCGCCAGAACCGCGAGGACGAGTACGTACCCGGCGATGAACGGCGCCAGCCGCTCGTCGAGCCCCGCACCCGCCGCCATCGTGGCGAGGATGAGCGCGAACTCGCCGCGCGCCACCAGGGTGGTGGAGATGTTCGCCGCGGCCTGCGGACCGAACCCGTACAGCCTGGCGGTGATTATCCCCGAGAGGACGTTCATGGCGATCGTCAACGCGACGGCGGCCAGCACCGCCCACAGCACGACCGGCAGATCGCCGGGGTTGATGGAGAGGCCGAAGGCGAAGAAGAAGATCGCGCCGAAGGCGTCGCGCAGCGGGTGGACCAGTTTGAGGATCCGTTCCCCCGAGGTGGTGTTGCCGAGCATCAGACCCACCATGAAGGCGCCGATGGCGTCCGCGACTCCGAACCACTCCGAGATGCCGGCCACCAGGACCGCGGCACCGAGGAAGGAGATGACGAGGAGTTCGTCGTCCCGGGTGTTGATCAGCTTGCTGATGAACTTGGTGCCGAACCGGGCGGCCAGGGCCAGCACCAGCAGGAAGCCGAAGGCCTTGCCGCCGTCGACCGCCGCCGCCGCGAGGCTGTCGGCGCCCGAGAGGATGGGCTGGAGGGCCGCCAGGTACAGCGCGAGGAACACGTCGTCGACGACGATGATGCCCAGGATCGGCTGGGTCTCCGGATTGCCGATCCGGCCCAGGTCGACCAGGACCTTGGTGATGATGGCCGACGACGAGATGCCGAGCACCCCGGCGAGGACCAGTGCCTCCGACGTGCCCCAGCCCAGTGCGAAGCCGAATCCGAGCCCGGCGCCGACGTTCAGGACGATATAGGCGCCCCCGGCGAGCGCCATTTTGCGCCCGCCCTCCTTGAGGCCGTCGAGGTGGAACTCCAGGCCGAGGTAGAAGAGCAGCAGCACCAGGCCGAGCGCGGAGAGCATCTCCAGGTCGTGCGGGTCGGCGACGAGGACGATGCCGGGGGTGTGCGGGCCGAGCAGGATTCCGGCCAGGATGAACAGGGGGATGGTCGGCAGTCCGATGCGGCTGCCCACGCGGGCGAGTACGGCGGCGGCGAGGAAGGCGCCGCCCATGGCGATGAGCGTGTCTGCGTGTCCGATGAGCCCGGTCCTTCGCTTGGTCAAGAGAGCGTCAAGAAATCGTCAGTAATTAGTTTACCGAACGATTGACGTTGCAAGTATCGGGCCCCGACCGATGCCCCGACCGATGCCCCGACCGATGCCCGACCGACGTCCCGATCCGTCGGCGGCCGCCGCCCTGAGCCGGGCCGCCGCCCGTCCGTAGAGTCGGGCCATGACGACCCCCCGCGCACAGCTGACCCTGGCCGAAGTCGAGCGCATCGCCCGCGAGGCCCACGCGGGTCAACGGGACAAGGCGGGCCGGCCGTACGCCGAACATCTCGCGGCCGTCGCCGAGGGCGTACGGGCCGGGGGCGGCAGCGACGACCAGATCGCCGCGGCCTGGCTGCACGACGCGGTCGAGGACGACGCGCTGTCGGCGCGGTGGCTGGCCGGGGCCGCGCTGCCGCAGCAGGTGAAGGACATGGTCCTCGCCGTCAGCAAGCGGGACGGCGAGGACCTGCCGGCGTACACCCGCCGCATCCTGGCCACCCCGGGCGCGCTGCTGATCAAGGAGGCCGATCTCGCGCACAACGCCGACCCGGCCCGCCTCGCGGTGCTGGAACCGGCCATCCGTACCCGGCTGGCCGAGAAGTATGCGCAGGTACGGAGCCTGCTCGGGCTCACCGCACCGAATTCGCCCACCGAACAGCGGGATTGAGCCAACACGGCGGAGCCCGGCCCGGATCCGGGCCGGGCTCCGCCTGATCTCAGATCTTGGCGGCGTCCCGTCGGAACGCCCAGTTCATGTCCGGCTCGGTCACGCAGCGCATGACCCGCCGCACCGGAGGCGTGCACAGCAGGCTCACGCCGGCCGCGGCGGCCAGGGTGACGAGCACCAGACCGGTCGGCGAGATCAGCCAGTCGTTACGGTCGAAGAGGCCCGCGTAGCCGGCGCCCTTCACCAGGAACCCGTGCAGCAGATAGCCGCAGATCGTCCCGGCGCCCAGCACCGTGAACCACATGTGGCGGCGCGGGACCAGCGCCAGGAACCCGATGGTGAGCAGCGTCGCGCAGCCGAACAGCGCGAGGGTCATCACGGCGCCGGACCACCACGGGGCGTTCATGTCCTGGGCGCTGGAGTCGCGCAGGAACCAGCCCAGCTGCATCCGGGGCGCCGCCCAGTAGGCGAAGACCGCCGCACCGGCGAACAGCGGCAGGGCCAGCAACCGCACCTCACGGCGCTTGACCATCCGGAAGTGCTCGGGCCTGAGCTGGAGCCCGAGCACGAAGAACGGCAGGAACTGCAACACGCGCGGCAGGTCGAGGTCGTCGCCGATGCTGGGGGCGAACGAGGCGAGGACGGCGATCACGAGCGAGACGGCCAGCGGGTGGCGCAGGTTCTGCCAGATCGGTGTGGTGAGCCGCCAGATGAACAGGGCGGCCAGGAACCAGGTGAGGTACCAGGGCTCCAGCAGGCTGATCGCCGCATCGGGCGAGTCGTTCGCGTACCGCCGGAACAGCGAGTACGCCGTCTCGAACACCACATACGGCACGGCGACCCCCGTGACCAGGCGCTTCACCTTGGCGGGGGTCAGGCTGAACGAACGTGAGAAATAACCGGAAATAATGATGAAGGCCGGCATGTGGAAGGTGTACGTCACCATGTACAGCGCGCGGGCCGCCCTGCTTCCCTCCATGACCGGTACCCATGAGTGCGCCACCGCGACCAGCACGATGGCCAGGTACTTGGCGTTGTCGAAGTAGGCGTCACGCTTCTTCGCGGGTGCGTCCTGCGCGGGCCGTTCCGCCACGGCCACCGCGGAGGGGGAGTCCGGGGTCCTCGCAGGCGCCTGGCGTCTGGGCTCCGACTCCCGGGTCGCCGGGGGGAGCGGGGCCCTGTGAAATACGTTCGGAGCGTGGAACATCTCGAACACCCTAGACGTCTCGATTGCATTTCGTAAAACCGCCATCGGATATCGCGTGTTCCCGGTTGATCGAAAGCCAAACCTTTGATTTTCGCCCGGTATGGGAGCGTTGGTCCTCCTTAAATGGCGCATATCGGGCGGTAGTTGGGGGAGTGAATTACGTCGCATTCGGCCCGTGGAATTCCATGTGAATAAAGTGTGTGGGTAAGGAAACGATCACCGTTGCAGATCATTCCCGGGCCCCGCTCATTGCTGTGCGCGTCCCCCTGTGCCCGCCGTGCGGCTGCTGGGCCGGCGGCCGCGCCGGGGTGTCGAGCACCGGCGCGCAACCGGCGCAAGATGGCGTGATACCGACCGGTCCATGCGTCACCTGGCAGCGACCACAGGGGAGTTGGTGGCACGATGGACGCCAACGGAGGTGTGCACGGCCGCACGCTTCCGGGCCGGCAAGGCGGACCGACCGAGGGTGTGATCAGTCGTGGCCATTTCACTGTCTGTGGTGCTTCTTTTGGCGATCGTCCTCGTGGTCCTGATCCGAGGCGGCTCCATCAAGGCCGGACCCGCGATCGTCGCGGTGCTCTTCGGCTTCTTCCTGGCCTCGACCGGCATGGCGCCGTCGATCCAGAAGTTCATGGACTCGATAGCGCAGAGCATCAACCAGATCAGTTTCTGATCGGGGGCCGCGGATGAGCAGTTGATCCGCGGCCGCTCCGCACCCGGAACGCAGAAGGCCCTGTCCGGCGGTCATCCGAGGAGGATGCCGCCGGGCCGGGCCCGAGGCATGGAGCGGGCGACGGGAATCGAACCCGCGTAGCTAGTTTGGAAGACTAGTGCTCTACCATTGAGCTACGCCCGCATGCAAGCGCACCGCAGGTCACGAGGGCCGCGGCACGAGAAACATCGTAGCGGGTCCCGGGCGTTGCCCGCACACCCGATCGCCGCACCCGGTGTCGCGTTGCGCGATCTCCGAGGGAAAGCGGCCGACGCGCTGCCGCTCGGCATGTACCCTACGTGTCGCACCGACGGGGTGTGGCGCAGCTTGGTAGCGCGTCCGCTTTGGGAGCGGAAGGTCGTCGGTTCGAATCCGGCCACCCCGACCACCGGCAAGCTCGCATTGTGGGAGTTCTACCCCTTGCCGTTACTATGCAAAATGCGTGCCCGTGTGTCTGATGTACCGGGCTCGGTCCGCGAAGCCGCCTCGTGTGCGGTGGAGCAGAACCCCAAGAAGTCAGCCACAAGGAGACCGAACCGTGAAGAGCGCCGTGGAGACCCTGAACCCGACTCGGGTTCGGCTCAGCATTGAGGTGCCCTTCGAGGAGCTCAAGGACAGCCTCGACGCGGCGTACAAGAAGATCAACCAGCAGGTCTCGGTGAAGGGGTTCCGCAAGGGCAAGATCCCCAACCGGGTCATCGACCAGCGGTTCGGCCGTGGTGCAGTGCTGGAGGAGGCCGTCAACGACGCGCTCCCGAAGTTCTACACCGAGGCCGTCAACGAGGGAGAGCTCAACGTCCTCGGACAGCCGGAGGTCGACATCACGGAGCTGAAGGACGGCGAACTGCTGGCCTTCACCGCCGAGGTTGACGTACGCCCCGAGATCGAGATTCCGGACTACTCCGGCATCGAGGTCACCGTCGACGCCCTTGAGGTCAGCGACGAGGACGTCGAGAAGGCCGTGGAGCAGCTCCGCGACCGCTTCGCCTCGACCAACCCGGTCGAGCGCGCCGCCGCCGACGGCGACGTCGTGACGATCGACCTGACCGCCAAGGTCGAGGGCGAGGTCCTTGAGGACGGCGTGGCCGAGGGTGTTTCGTACACCATCGGTTCCGGCGAACTCCTCGAAGGCATCGACGACGCCGTCACCGGCCTGGAGGCGGGTGGCGAGACCACCTTCACCTCCGAGCTGAAGGGCGGCTCCGCCGAGGGCAAGGAGGCCGAGGTCACCGTCAAGGTCACCGCGGTCGCCGCCCGTGAGCTCCCCGAGCTGGACGACGAGTTCGCCCAGATGGCGAGCGAGTTCGACACGCTCGACGAGCTCAAGGCCGACAGCCGCAAGCGGCTGGAGAGCACCAAGCAGTACGACCAGGCCACCCAGGCCCAGGAGCGGGTCCTCGAGGAGCTGCTGAAGCTCGCCGAGGTCCCGATCCCCGAGAAGCTGCTCGCGGACGAGGTCCAGACCCGCAAGCACAACCTTGAGCACCACCAGCTCGGCCAGATGGGTCTCGACCTGGAGAAGTACCTGGAGATCCAGGGCAAGACCCTTGAGGAGTTCGAGGCGGAGACCTCCGAGCAGGCCGTCAAGGGCATCAAGACCCAGTTCATCCTTGACGAGCTCGTCAACAAGGAGAAGCTGAACGTCAACCAGGAGGAGCTCACCGAGCACCTCATGCGGCGCGCGCAGTCCTCCGGCATGAGCCCCGACCAGTTCGCCCAGGCCGTCGTCGAGGGTGGCCAGGTGCCGATGCTCGTCGGCGAGGTCGCCCGCGGCAAGGCGCTGGCCGTGGTCGTCGAGGCCGCCAAGGTCGTCGACACCAACGGTGAGGTCGTCGACCTGGAGGACGACGAGGACGTGGCGGAGGAGGCCACCGAGGCGGTCGAGGCCGCCGAGGGCACCACCGACGCCGTGGCCGACGCGGCCGAGGAGAAGACCGAGGCCTGAGCCCCGACTCTGAACCCGTACGACGGGCTCCGGACGCAACCGCGTCCGGGGCCCGTCGTCGTATCCGCCGGTGGCCCCCACAACCCGTGTGCGGACTGCGGAGCTTGCGCTCCCAGCGAACAGTCGCGGAAGCGGGATGGCGTTGTCCCACCTGCGCGTTAGGGTCCATGAATAGGAAGGGTCGGGGAGTCCCGGCCCACCCGGTACGAAGACGCTGAGACGGCCGGAGCCGTCAGAGACGAGCAGGTGGATACGTGACGAATCTGATGCCCTACGCCGCCGGAGAGCCGTCCCTCGGTGGAGGCCTCGGTGACCAGGTCTACAGCCGACTGCTCGGCGAGCGCATCATCTTCCTCGGTCAGCAGGTCGACGATGAGATCGCCAACAAGATCACCGCGCAGCTGCTTCTCCTTGCCGCCGACCCGGACAAGGACATCTACCTCTACATCAACAGCCCCGGCGGTTCGGTGACGGCCGGCATGGCGGTCTACGACACCATGCAGTACATCCCGAACGACGTGGTCACCATCGGTATGGGCATGGCGGCCTCGATGGGCCAGTTCCTGCTCACCGGCGGCAGCGCCGGCAAGCGTTTCGCGCTCCCGAACACCGACATCCTCATGCACCAGGGTTCGGCGGGCATCGGCGGTACGGCCTCGGACATCAAGATCCAGGCCCAGTACCTGCTGCGCACCAAGCAGCGGATGGCGGAGATCACCGCCCGCCACTCCGGCCAGAGCGTGGAGACGATCATCCGCGACGGCGACCGCGACCGCTGGTACACCGCGGAGGAGGCCAAGGACTACGGCCTCATCGACGAGATCATCACGATCGCGTCGGGCGTTCCGGGCGGCGGCGGCACCGGCGCCTGATCCGGTTCCCACCGGACCGCGTCGCACCGCACCGCATCTCTCGTACGCCGAGAAACCCAGCCCACAGAACGCCACCAGGATGGTGAACACCCACATGAACAACTTCCCCGGCGCCTCCGCGAGCGGCCTCTACACCGGCCCGCAGGTGGACAACCGCTACATCGTGCCGCGCTTCGTGGAGCGCACCTCGCAGGGCGTGCGTGAGTACGACCCGTACGCGAAGCTCTTCGAGGAGCGCGTGATCTTCCTCGGGGTGCAGATCGACGACGCCTCCGCCAACGACGTCATGGCGCAGCTGCTGTGCCTGGAGTCGATGGACCCGGACCGGGACATCTCGATCTACATCAACAGCCCCGGCGGCTCGTTCACCGCGCTCACCGCGATCTACGACACGATGCAGTTCGTGAAGCCGGACATCCAGACGGTCTGCATGGGCCAGGCGGCCTCCGCCGCGGCCGTGCTGCTCGCAGCGGGCACGGCGGGCAAGCGTCTGGCGCTGCCGAACGCGCGTATCCTGATCCACCAGCCGTCCTCGCAGACCGGCCGTGAGCAGCTCTCCGACCTGGAGATCGCGGCCAACGAGATCCTGCGGATGCGGACCCAGCTGGAGGACCTGCTGGCCAAGCACTCCACCACGCCGATCGAGAAGATCCGCGACGACATCGAGCGGGACAAGATCCTGACCGCCGACGACGCCCTGGCCTACGGCCTGGTCGACCAGATCGTCGCGACCCGCAAGACGGCGGCCGGAGCGGCCGCCTGACGTCGGCCTTTACCCCTTGGCACGGCAGGGTCACCCGGCCCCGGCCGTGTGAACCGTGCCAAGGGGGGCCCGAACGGGGGGCCAGGCAAGGTACCGTCGGATAGAGGCACCAGGAGCCGCTGAACCAGGCGTCTCCCAGGCGAAGGGGAAGCACCTCGTGGCACGCATCGGTGATGGCGGCGACCTGCTCAAGTGCTCATTCTGCGGAAAGAGCCAGAAGCAGGTGAAGAAGCTCATTGCGGGACCCGGTGTGTACATCTGCGACGAGTGCATCGATCTCTGCAACGAGATCATCGAGGAGGAGCTCGCGGAGACCTCCGAGGTGCGGTGGGAGGAACTTCCCAAGCCGCGCGAGATCTACGAGTTCCTCGAGGGGTACGTCGTAGGGCAGGAGCCCGCGAAGAAGGCCCTCTCGGTCGCTGTGTACAACCACTACAAGCGGGTCCAGGCCGGGGAGAACGGCGGCGGTGCGAGCCGCGACGACGCGATCGAGCTCGCCAAGTCCAACATCCTGCTGCTGGGCCCCACGGGCTCGGGCAAGACGCTCCTCGCGCAGACACTGGCCCGGATGCTCAACGTCCCGTTCGCCATCGCCGACGCGACGGCGCTGACGGAGGCCGGCTATGTCGGCGAGGACGTCGAGAACATCCTGCTGAAGCTGATCCAGGCCGCTGACTACGACGTCAAGAAGGCCGAGACCGGGATCATCTACATCGACGAGATCGACAAGGTCGCCCGCAAGAGCGAGAACCCGTCGATCACCCGCGATGTCTCCGGCGAGGGCGTCCAGCAGGCCCTGCTGAAGATCCTGGAGGGCACCACCGCCTCCGTACCGCCGCAGGGCGGCCGGAAGCACCCGCACCAGGAGTTCATCCAGATCGACACGACGAACGTGCTGTTCATCGTGGGCGGCGCGTTCTCCGGCCTGGAGAAGATCATCGAGTCCAGGGCCGGCGCGAAGGGTATCGGCTTCGGCGCCACGATCCGCTCCAAGCTGGAGATCCAGGCGAGCGACCAGTTCCAGGAGGTCATGCCGGAGGACCTGGTGAAGTTCGGGATGATCCCCGAGTTCATCGGCCGCCTCCCGGTCCTGACCTCGGTCCACAACCTGGACCGCGAGGCCCTGCTCCAGATCCTCATCGAGCCGCGCAACGCCCTGGTGAAGCAGTACCAGCGGCTGTTCGAACTCGACGGCGTGGAGCTGGAGTTCGAGCGCGAGGCGCTGGAGGCCATCGCCGACCAGGCGATCCTGCGCCAGACCGGTGCGCGCGGTCTGCGCGCGATCATGGAGGAGGTCCTCCAGTCGGTGATGTACGAGGTGCCGTCCCGCAAGGACGTCGCCCGGGTCGTCATCACCTCGGACGTGGTCCGCAACAACGTCAACCCGACCCTGGTCCCGCGCGAGCCGCGGACGATCGGGAAGAACGACGACGGCCGCCACGAGAAGTCCGCGTAGCGGTGGCGTAGAGACGTACGCGAAGGGGCGCCCGGCCAGGTGAACTGGCTGGGCGCCCCTTCGCGTTGCGGTGTGCCGGGATCAGATCTTGGTGCGGGAGGTGTTGTAGAGCTTGGCGGCGAGGGTTGCCGTTTCGTCCTGTGACATCGGCTTGTCCGTCATGGCCCCACCGATGTCGAAGCCGATCACCACACCCGCGGTGCTGTAGTCGGCCCAGATGCAGACCGGCATGGTCATTTCCTTGGGTCCATTGGCCGCCGTGCCGTCGGCTTCGTCATTGATGACCTTGATGTCCTGGCACTTCATCAGCGCGCCCTCGAAATTGGCAGGCGAGGCTTCCTTGGGGCTGCCGACCAGTGACCCCTTGGCGTCCTCGCTCATCGCCGCTTCCTTCTCGGCGTTCTTGAAGGAGCCGTCGATGACCTTCTCGGGGTCCGAGATTTCGCCATAGATACCCTCGAGCATGAGGATCTTCGCGGTGAGCGGGTTCTTCTCCATGTCGCCGCTCACGTACTGTGCGCTGACCTTGTACGGGTTCTTGACGCCCATGGCGTCGGCTTCGGTCTTGTCCTTGCCGGTTACCGCGGTCGCAGGCTTCGCCTTCGAAATGTCCTGCTTGTAGGTGTCCACCGAGGCGGCCGGCGTGAGCTTGTAGCCCTTGGTCGAGTCCGCCACGTCGCCGCTTCCGCCGCCGCCCGACGTCAGGAAGTACACTCCGCCCGCGACGACGGCCAGCGCCACCACAACCGCGCCGATGATCAGGCCGGTCTTCTTCTTCGGCTGCTGGGCCGGGGGGAACGGGGGCTGCTGGCCGTATCCCGGCTGGCCGCCGTACGGGGGAGTGGGGGGCTGCTGGCCGTACGGGCCGGGCTGCTGGGCCTGCGGGTAGCCGTATCCCGGCTGCGGGGGCTGCTGCTGCGGCGGGACGCCCTGAGGGGCCTGCTGCGGGTACCCGTAACCGGGCTGGCCCTGCGGCTGGCCCTGCGGCGGCGGGCCGCCGTAGGGGCCAGGCTGCTGGCCGTACGGTCCGGGCTGGCCCTGGGGCTGCTGTCCGTCGTACGGGCCCGGCTGGTTGAAGCTCATCTGCGGTTTCCCCTGTTCGTCATACTTACGCGTTCCGAACATCCTGACGGAAGGCCCGCGGGGGTGGGGCACCGGGAGGCACACCGTTACTCAACAAACCGGTTTCAGTGCACGACTGTGACGGCCCTAAACTGTGTCGCGTGACCGAGAATGCAGCGCAGCAGCCAGCCAGCAACCCCGAACTGCCGACCCAGTACACGCCGGCCGAGGTAGAGGGGAAGCTGTACGAGCGCTGGGTGGAGCGCGGCTACTTCGAGGCCGACGAGCACAGCGAGAAGCCGCCGTACTCCATCGTCATCCCGCCGCCCAACGTCACCGGCTCCCTGCACCTGGGGCACGCCTTCGAGCACACGCTGATCGACGCGCTGGTCCGCCGCAAGCGGATGCAGGGCTTCGAGGCGCTGTACCAGCCCGGTATGGACCACGCAGGCATCGCCACCCAGAACGTCGTCGAGCGCGAGCTCGGCAAGGAGGGCAAGTCCCGCCACGACCTGGGCCGCGAGGCCTTCGTCGAGCGCGTCTGGCAGTGGAAGAACGAGTCCGGCGGCCAGATCTCCGGCCAGATGCGCCGCCTCGGCGAGGGTGTCGACTGGTCCCGTGAGCGGTTCACCATGGACGAGGGCCTGTCCAAGGCCGTCCAGACCGTCTTCAAGCGGATGTACGACGACGGGCTGATCTACCGCGCCGAGCGCATCATCAACTGGTGCCCGCGCTGTCTCACCGCGATCTCCGACATCGAGGTCGAGTACCAGGAGGACGACGGCGAGCTCGTCTCCATGACCTACGGGGAGGGCGACGAGACCATCGTCGTCGCCACCACCCGCGCCGAGACGATGCTCGGTGACACCGCCGTCGCCGTCCACCCCGACGACGAGCGCTACCGGCACCTGGTCGGCAGGCAGATCAAGCTGCCGCTGACCGACCGTACGATCCCGGTCGTCGCCGACCACCACGTCGACCCCGAGTTCGGCACCGGAGCCGTCAAGGTGACCCCGGCGCACGACCCGAACGACTTCGAGATCGGCAAGCGCCACGACCTGCCCTTCCTCACCGTCCTGGACGAGCGGGCCGTCATCACCGTCCCCGGCCCCTTCCAGGGCCTGGACCGGCTGGAAGCCCGTTCCGCAATCGTCGCCGCCCTGCGCGCCGAGGGCCGGATCGTCGCCGAGAAGCGTCCGTACGTCCACTCCGTCGGGCACTGCTCGCGCTGCAGGACCACCATCGAGCCGCGCCTCTCCCTCCAGTGGTGGGTCAAGGTCGAGCCGCTCGCCAAGGCGGCCGGTGACGCCGTCCGCGACGGCAAGGTCAAGATCCATCCGCAGGAGATGGAGAAGCGGTACTTCGACTGGGTCGACAACCTCCACGACTGGACGATCTCGCGCCAGCTCTGGTGGGGCCACCGCATCCCCGTCTGGTACGGCCCGAACGGTGAGGTCGTCTGCGTCGGACCGGACGACGAGGCGCCCACCGGCGAGGGCTGGACGCAGGACAGCGATGTCCTGGACACCTGGTTCTCCTCCGGCCTGTGGCCCTTCTCCACGCTCGGCTGGCCCGAACAGACCGACAGCCTCGCGAAGTTCTACCCGAACTCCGTCCTGGTCACCGGCTACGACATCCTCTTCTTCTGGGTCGCCCGGATGATGATGTTCGGCCTGTACGTCAACGACGGCGTCCCGCCGTTCGAGACGATCGTGCTGCACGGCATGGTCCGCGACGAGCACGGCAAGAAGATGTCGAAGTCCTTCGGGAACGTGGTCAACCCGCTGGACTGGATGGACAAGTACGGCTCCGACGCGCTCCGTTTCACCCTGGCGCGCGGTGCCAACCCCGGTGTCGACGTCCCGATCGGCGAGGAGTGGGTCCAGGGTTCCGCCAAGTTCTCCAACAAGATCTGGAACGCCACCCGCTTCGCCCTGATGAACGGCGCGACGGTCGAGGGCGAGCTGCCGGCCGTTGGCGAGATGTCGGTGACCGACCGCTGGATCCTCTCCCGCCTCAACAAGACGGTCGCCGAAGTCGACGCGTACTACGACGACTTCCAGTTCTCCAAGCTCAGCGAGGCGCTCCGGCACTTCGCCTGGGACGAGGTCTTCGACTGGTACGTCGAGCTGTCCAAGACCACGTTCTTCGCCGGCGGCCGGGCGGCCGAGGTCTCGGGCCGGGTCCTGGGCGAGGTCCTCGACGTGATGCTGCGCCTCCTGCACCCGGTCGTCCCGTTCGTCACGGAGACCCTGTGGACCGCGCTCACCGGCCGCGAGTCCGTCGTCATCGCGGACTGGCCCAAGGACAGCGGCTTCCGGGACGACGCGGCCGAGAAGGAGATCGAGCTCGTCCAGCAGGTCGTCACCGAGGTCCGCCGCTTCCGCTCCGACCAGGGCCTCCAGCCCGGCCAGAAGGTCCCGGCCGAGCTGGACCTGACCGGTACGCCGCTCGCCGCGCACGAGGCGGCCATCCGCCAGCTGCTGCGCCTCCAGCCCGCCGGTGACGGCTTCCACGCCACCGCGTCGCTGCCGGTCGCGGGCGCCACGGTCGCGCTCGACCTGTCCGGCACGATCGACATCGAGGCCGAGCGCAAGCGCCTGACGAAGGACCTGGGCGCCGCCGAGAAGGAGAAGGCGCAGGCCAACGGCAAGCTGAACAACGAGGCGTTCCTCGGCAAGGCCCCGGACAACGTGGTCGACAAGATCCGTGGCCGGCTCGCCAAGGCCGAGACCGACATCGAGCGCATCACCAGCCAGCTGGCGGCCCTGCCGCAGGCCTGACCCGGCCCGGCCGCACGGAGCCCCCGTACCCCTCGGCCGAGGGGTACGGGCTCGGTGCGGCGTTCCGCGTACTCGGAGACACGGCCGCGACCGGCCTCCTTGATCTCCTTGAGC
>NZ_JBFAJY010000023.1:0-112743 GCF_040655445.1 Streptomyces sp. NPDC050423 | reverse complement strand
GGGGCGGGCACCGGATCCGACTCCGGTGCCCGCCCCTCTCGCGTGCGTGTGCGGTAGGCCCGGGTCAGCCCAGGAGGCCGCCGATGGGGTTCTTGCCGCTTCCGCCGCCGGAGCCGTCCGTGGAGCCGGTGGAGCCGGCGCCAGGGTCCGAGCCGCCTGCCGTGGAGCCTCCCCCGGAGCTTCCGCCGGGGCCCCCGGCAGGGCCGGAGGAGCTGGGGCCGGCGCTGGTGGACGGGGGCTGCTGGGGGGTCGTCTGCTGCGGGGGCTGCTGGCCGGTGCCCTGGGTGGCGCTGGGCCGGCCCGTGCCGGCCGTCGCCTGGCCCGACTCCCGGACGGTGCCCGTGGCGGGCGTGGAGGCCCTGGCGGACGGAGTGCTGGGGGCGGTGCTCCGGGACGGGGCGGGCTGCCGTCCGGCCGGGGTCTGCGAGGCCTTGCCGCCGCTGCGGGACTTCTCGGGGAGCGGGGAGCCGGGGAGCTGGTTGGTCGGGACTCCGTTGGGCCCGGGGACGGTGACGACTCCGGAGGAGCGGACGGCGCCGCCGAGCATGGAGCCGATGAGCAGGGTGAGGCCGACGACGACGGTGGCGACGGCTGCGCCGCGGCGCAGCACGCGGCGGCGGAGGTCCCAGATCTCGGAGCGGGGGCCGAGCTTGCGCCACGCCTCTCCGGCGAGGCGTCCGTCGACGGAGTAGACGGGGGCGCCCGCGATGATCAGGGGGCTCCAGGCGGCGAGGTAGATGATGTCCGGCGCGTCGTAGACGGGGACGGTGCGCCAGCTGACGGTGACCAGGAGGGCGGCGGAGAGGAGTGCGCCGACCGAGGCGGCGACGCGCTGCCAGAGGCCGAGGACGGTGAGGACCCCGACGACGACCTGGAGGAAGGCGATGCTCAGTCCGGCGCCGACGGGGTGGGAGAGCGCGAACTCGCGCAGCGGTTCGGCGAGGGCCCAGGGGTGCAGCGAGGTCAGCCACTTGGCCATGGAGCCGCGGTCGCCGCCGTCGAAGTAGACGGGGTCGCAGAGCTTGCCCATGCCGGCGTAGATCGAGATGAAGCCGAGGAAGACCCGCATGGGCAGGAGGACGACGCCGAGATTCATCCGGCGGCCGGGGTAGTACGCGTGCCGGACCGAGTCGGTGCCCTGGCGGCGGTCGCGGCCGTCGGTGACGTCGAATTCGTCGTCACCGTCCCGGTCGTATCCGCCCGCCCCGTCCCGGCCGTATCCGTCCCGGTCGTCTCTGTCCCGGCCGTATCCGTCCGCGGCGTACGGTCCGGGTCCGCTCTCGACGGGGTCGAAGGCGCCGACCGCCCGCCGCATCGGGGGCAGCAGCGGCCCGCCGGGCCGGGAGCCGCCGATGACGGGGGTGGGCTGGGTCTCTTCGAGACGGGGGATGACCTGGGTGCCGACTCCGCCCCGCCCGTCCTCGCGCTCGTACGGGGCGTACGGCTCGTAGGGGTCGTACGCCGTGTCGGGGCGGCCCGTGACACCGGGACGGCCCGCGGTGGAGTTCCGTACGGCCTGGAGCAGTCCGGTGGCGCCGGGGTCGCCGGGGGCGGACCTGCCGCTCCACACGACGGGGGCGCGCCGGCCGCGCCCCGCTCCGGGGCCGCTCATGACGGGGATCCTGGGCGCACCGGCGGGGGTCACACCGCGCAGCCGTGCGCGCTGGCCGGGTGCGAGCCGCACCCGGAAGCTGGCGTGGTTGACGATGACCTGCGCAGGGTCGCAGTCCACCTTGGTCATGCTCAGGGCGGGTTGTTCGTCGAACCGAGGCGTTCTGGTGTCCACACTCATCTAACCGAGTGATGTGTGTTTAGGACACTGCCTTGACTGCGTCGAAGTGTCCGAGGCCCGTCAACCGGTGGTGGCGGGGCACGGTGGGGCGTACGCGCGGCCCGATGCGCCCCCCGACAGGGCCGTCCGGGGGCGGCCGGCGCCGGGGGCTTCCTCCGTCGGCCGCCGCCCGTACGGGTGGTCCTGCCGGGTGGCTGAGGGGCACCCCGGCAGACTCCCGGGCCCGGCAGAGCCTCAGGCGCGGCGGCGGGCGACCTCGTACATCACGATGCCGGCCGCGACACCGGCGTTCAGGGACTCGGCGCCACCGGGCATCGAGATGCGGACCCGGTAGTCGCAGGTCTCGCCGACGAGGCGGCCGAGGCCCTTGCCCTCGCTGCCGATGACGATGACGACGGGGCCGCCGAGCGCTTCGAGGTCCTCGACGGTGTGCTCGCCGTCGGCGGCCAGGCCGACGACGGTGATGCCTTCCTTCTTGTACGCCTCCAGCGCGCGGGTCAGGTTGGTGACCCTGGAGACCGGGGTGCGGGCGGCCGTCCCGGCGGAGGACTTCCAGGCTCCGGCGGTCATTCCGGCGGCACGGCGTTCGGGCACGACCACGCCGTGGCCGCCGAACGCGGAGACGGAGCGGACGATGGCGCCGAGGTTGCGCGGGTCGGTGACGCCGTCGAGGGCGACGATCAGCGGGTCCTCGCCGTTGTCGTACGCGGCGGCGGTGAGGTCCTGCGGTTCCGCGTACTCGTACGGCGGGACCTGGAGGACGAGGCCCTGGTGGTTCAGGCCGTTCGTCATCCGGTCGAGCTCGGGGCGCGGGGCCTCCATCAGGTTGATGTTGCCGCGCTGGCCGGCGAGCTGGAGGGCCTCGCGGACCCGCTCGTCGTTGTCGATGTACTGCTGGACGTACAGGGTGGTGGCGGGGACGCCGTCGCGCAGCGCCTCGAAGACCGGGTTGCGGCCGACGACCATCTCGGAGGTGCCCTTGGCGCCGCCGCGCCGGGGCGCGGGGCGGCGACTGGCGGCCTGCTTGGCCTTGGCGGTCGCCATGCGGTTCTTCTTGTGCTTCTTGCGGTCCTCGGCGGGCGGCGTCGGTCCCCTGCCTTCGAGACCACGGCGTCGCTGACCACCGCTGCCGACCTGCATGCCCTTCTTGTTGGACGTGCGGCGGTTCCTGCGCTGGCTGTTCCCGGCCATGACCTACCTGTTTCGTTGCTTCAGACGTGCGTACGTGTACGTAAGTGAAAGTGTGCCGCCCGGCGGGCCGGGCGGCACTCGGGAGGACTACTGGCGCGGGCCGAGTGTCCACCGTGGTCCGGCCGGGCTGTCCTCGATGACGAGCCCGGACTGGTTGAGCTGGTCGCGGATGGCGTCGGCCGCCGTCCAGTCCTTGCGCTCGCGTGCGGACTGGCGCTGGTCGAGGACGAGCCGTACGAGGGTGTCGACGACGCCGTGGAGGTCGTCGCCGCGGTCGCTCTCGCCGGCCCAGTGGTCATCGAGCGGGTCGAGGCCGAGTACCCCGAGCATGGCACGGACCTCGGCGAGACGTGCGACCGCGGCTTCCTTGTCGTCGGCGGCGAGGGCGGAGTTGCCCTGGCGGACGGTGGTGTGGACGATCGCGAGGGCCTGCGGGACGCCCAGGTCGTCGTCCATCGCCTCGGCGAAGGCGGGCGGCACCTCGGTGGCCGGGGCGACGGTCTCGCCGGCCTTCTCGGTGACGCGCTGGACGAAGCCCTCGATGCGCGCGAACGCGGACTCGGCCTCGCGCAGGGCCTCCTCGCTGTACTCGATCATGGACCGGTAGTGCGGGGTGCCGAGGTAGTACCGCAGCACGACGGGGCGCCAGGCCTTGACCATCTCGCTGACGAGTACGGAGTTGCCGAGCGACTTCGACATCTTCTCGCCGGACATGGTGACCCAGCCGTTGTGCACCCAGTACTTCGCGAACTCGTCGCCGAAGCCCTTGGCCTGGGCGATCTCGTTCTCGTGGTGCGGGAAGATCAGGTCGATGCCGCCGCCGTGGATGTCGAAGGCGGTGCCGAGGTACTTGTGCGCCATGGCGGAGCACTCCAGGTGCCAGCCGGGACGGCCGCGGCCCCAGGGGGTCTCCCAGCTGGGCTCGCCGGGCTTGGACGCCTTCCACATGGCGAAGTCGCGCTGGTCGCGCTTGCCGGTCTCGCCGTCGCCGGAGGGCTGGCGCAGATCGTCCAGGTCCTGGTTGGAGAGCGACAGGTAGCCGGGGAACGAGCGCACGTCGAAGTAGACGTTGCCGTCGGACGCGTAGGCGTGGCCGCGCTCGATGAGGCCCCGCATCATCTCGATCATCTCGGTGATGTGGCCGGTGGCGCGCGGCTCGTACGTGGGCGGGAGGCAGCCCAGCGCGTCGTAGCCGGCGTTGAACGCGCGCTCGTTCTCGTACCCGATGGCCCACCACGGGCGGCCCTGCTCGGCCGACTTGGTGATGATCTTGTCGTCGATGTCGGTGACGTTCCGGACGAACGTCACGTCGTACCCGCGGTGCTCGAACCAGCGGCGCATGATGTCGAAGTTCAGTCCGGACCTGATGTGCCCGATGTGCGGGGCGGCCTGGACAGTGGCGCCACAGAGGTAGATCGAGACACAGCCCGCTGTGAGCGGGACGAAGTCACGGATCTGCCGGGCGCTGGTGTCGTACAGGCGAATAGTCACGCCTCAAGGGTAGTGGGCGCGCACCAGTGCCCCGCGACCCCTTTGGAGGAATGCGATGACACTTGTTATCGCCCGGGTTCGCCCGGCCACAAGCGCCTTGAGTCCGGCGGGGAGCGCGGCGGTCATGGCGTACGTCCTGAGGAGGTCACCGGTTGCCCGGCCCGCTTCCCGTCCGCGCTCCCGTTCGCACCCGCCTTCCCGCCCGCCGGAAGGGTCAGCGCGAGGGCGGCGCCCGCGAGCGGGACGGCTGCGAGCACCGCCCACCGGACGGGTGCGGGGACACCGAGCAGAGCCCCGGTGGCCGCGCTGCCCGCGAGTACGGCCACTCCGGAGACCGAGGACAGCGCTCCGGTGGCCAGTCCGAGGTGCCGGTCGGCGACGAGATCCGGTACGAGACCGCGGGCGGCCGGCACCAGCAGCATCTGCCCGAGGGTGAGCAGGACGACGAGGGCGGCCGCGGGCAGCAGTCCGGCGGGCCCGCCGGGGGCCAGGGGCACCGCGGCGAACCCGGCGGCGACGGTGGCGAGCCCGGCGACGAGAGCGGTACGCGGTGCGAGGCGGTGGGCGGCCCAGCGGGTCACCGGCAGCTGGGCGCAGACGACCAGCAGCGAGGAGAGCGCGAACAGCGAGCCGAGAGCGGTCTGCGAGCCGGTGGCGCGCTGCACCTCGGCCGGGAGCGAGAGGTAGAGCTGGTTGTACGCGACGAGGTAGCTGCTGTACGTGAGGCAGAGCAGCAGGAACGGGCGGTTGCCGAAGACCTCGCGCACGGAGCCCTGGTGCGGGGTCGTCCGGGCCGCGGGGGCGCGGCGCGGCATCAGCCGGGCGTGTCCGGCGAGGACCGCGACGAAGACGAGGACCCCGGCGAGGGCGGCGGCCCGGAACCCGCCGCCCAGGAGCAGGAGGGCCGAACCGAGGAGCGGTCCGAGGAACGCCCCGGCCTGTCCGGCGGCGGAGAACCGGGCGAGCACCCGGGCGCGCGGGGTGCCGGTCTCCTTCTCGTGCCGGACGGCCTCGCGGGCGGTCTCGGACTCGACAGCGGGTGAGAAGAGCGCGGCGGCGAGTCCGGTCAGCAGGACGGCGCCGATGACGGTCGCGGTGGACCCGGCGAAGGCGAGCCAGCCGAATCCGGCGATGCGCAGGGCGCAGCCGGCGAGGACGACGGGGCGGGGCCCGTACCGGTCGGTGAGTGCGCCGCCGATGACGAACAGGCCCTGCTGGCTGAAGGTGCGCAGGCCGAGGACGAGTCCGACGAGCCAGCCGGCCATGCCGAGGCCGGTGCCGAGGTGGGTGGCGAGGTAGGGCAGGACGGCGTAGAAGCCGATGTTGAACGCGAACTGGGTGGTGGTGAGGAGGCGCAGGTAGCGGTCCGGGGCCGGGCCCGGGGCGGCGCTCACGCGGCACCCTTGCGGTGTCGCACTCCCCGGACGGCCGCGGCGGCGAGGACGGCCGTCGCGCCGAGTACGGCGAGGGCGGCGGCGGGGGCGAGTACGGCCCAGGGGGCGCGTTCGGCGTAGGGGAGGTTCTCGGAGAGCATCCGGCCCCATTCCGGGGACGGGGGCGCGGTGCCGAGGCCGAGGAAGCCCAGGGAGGCGAGGGCCAGCGCGATGGCGGGGACGCGCAGGGCCGCGTGGCGGACGACGGGGGGCAGGACGCCGGGCAGGACGTGCCGGCGCAGCAGGTGTGCGCGTCCGGCGCCCAGGGCGCGGGCGGCGGCGATGTGCGGGGCGGCGCGTTCCTGGGCGTACAGGGCGCTGGTGTGTGCGGCGATGGGGGCCCAGGCGACGGCGGTGACGGCTGCGGCGGCGCTCCAGGGGCCGGGTCCGGCGACACCGGCGACGACGAGGCCGGTGAGGATCGCGGGCAGCGCGTTGGCGGTCTCGGTGAGCGCTCCGGCGCGTACGGCTCCGAGCGCGAGGCCGATCAGCAGGGTGGCCGCGGACACGGCGACGGCGGTGAGGACGGTACGGGCGGCGCCGTGTCCGAGCCGGGCGAGGATGTCGCGGCCGAGCGAGTCGGTGCCGAACGGGTGGGCGGTGGACGGTCCGGCGAGGCGGGCCGCGGCGTCGATCTGGAGCGGGTCGCGCAGGAGTCCGGCGACGGTGACGGCGGCGAAGAGCGCGGCCAGGACGACGGCGGCCGCGGTCAGCACCCGGCGGGCCGGGAGCACGGGCGGCAGGAGCGCGGGCAGCGCGCCGTCGTGCAGGGCGGGGCCGAGCAGGGTGCGGGAGGCGAGGCGGGCGGCCAGTCCGGCGGCCACACCGAGGAGCAGCAGCAGCAGGACGCAGGCCTGGAGGACCGGGAGGTCCTGGGCGAGCGCGGCGGCCAGGGCGCTGCCACCGAGGCCGGGGATCGCGTAGAGGGTCTCGACGGCGACGGCTCCGCCGGTCAGCCCGACGACGATCAGGCCGAGCTGGGGCAGCAGTCCCGGCAGGGCGCGGCGCAGGGCGTGGCGGGCGATGCGGGTCGCGGGCAGTCCGCCGGCGGCGGCGGCGCGCGCCCAGGGTTCGGCGAACGCGGCGGGCAGTGCGTCGTCCAGCAGCCGGCCGAGCAGCGCGCCGGCGGGGATGCCCATGGCGAGGGCGGGCAGCACCGCCTGCGCGGGGGTCCCCCAGCCGAGCGCGGGGAGCCAGCCGAGCCGGACGGCGACGAGGGCGGCGAGCACGGCGGCGATCAGGAACTCGGGGAAGGCGGCGAGGACGGCCGCGCCGACTCCCGCGCGGGTGGTGACGATGCGGCGCGCCGCCCCGCGCCGCAGGGTTCCGGCGGCGAGCGCCGCGGCGAGGAGCACGGCGACGGCGAGGGAGACGCCCATGAGGGTGAGCGAGACGCCCAGGGCGGATATCACGTCGGGGGCGACGGGCTGCCCCGAGACCCAGGAGGTGCCGAGGTCGCCGCGGAGGAGTCCGCCGAGCCAGTCGCCGAGGAGGTGGAGGGGGCCGCCGTCGAGTCCGGTTTCGGTGCGGATGGCGTCGAGGGTCTCCCGGGTGGGCGGCCGGTCGGCGTACCGGGCGCGCAGGATCGTCAGCGCGGGGTCGGTGCGGGTCAGCCGGGGCAGCAGGCCGATGACGGCGAGGACCGCGAGGAGGGCGGCGAACCGTCCGGCGAGGTACTTCACCCGGTCATCCGACGCGGGTGTCTGCGGTGATGAGGGTGCGCTCCATCGGGTCGAGCGAGACACCGCGGACGCGGCTTTCGTCGTACCCCTGGACGAAGCGCTCGTGGAGCAGCGGTACCAGGGCGTCGGTGCCGAGGACGTCGGCCTCTGCGGTCATCGCGGCGCGGTGGCGGGCTTCGGTGCCGGCGACTTCGGCGGCCTTGTTCACATCGGTATCGACGCGCTCGTCGCAGAGCTGCGAGATGTTGAAGCTGCCGTCGCAGGTGAAGTCGGACGCGAGGTAGGAGACGGGGTCCGCGGTGTCCAGGAGGGTGTTGCGCGCCTGGATGAAGGCGTCGTACCTGCCGGCGAGGGCGTCGGCCTCCAGTTGGGCGTAGTCGCGGACGACCTGCTTGACGGTGAAGCCGCGCTTCTGGAGCTGCTGCTGGACGACGGTGGCGACCTCGGGGAGTTCAGGCCGGTTGGTGTACGTGGCGAGGACGATCTGCTCCGTCTTCGCGACCTGCGCCTTGCCGGCGGCCCTCGCCCGGTCGACCGGGGCCCGGCGGGCGTCGGCGGCCCACGGCACGCCGGGGCCGATGAGGCCCTGCGCGCTGTCGGCGCGGCCTTCGTAGACAGCCTTGACGAGGGCCTCGGAGTCGATCGCCTCGCGGGCCGCGGCACGCATCGCGGGGTCGGCGAAGACACCGTGTTCCGTGTTGAGGGAGAGGCCGTTGGTGCGGGCGGAGGGGAACTCGTGGACGAGCCGGTCGCCGAGGAGGGAGGCCTGCGAGATCGGTACGTACTCGGCGACGTCGACGGCCCCGGTGCGCAGGGCGTTGGCGCGGGCGGTGCCGTCGGCGACGAAGGTCACGTCGGCACCGGGGGCCTCGGCCCTGCCGCCCCAGTAGTGGTCGTTGCGCTCCAGGGTGGCGCTGACCGCGCCCTTGACGGCGGCGAGGGTGAAGGGTCCGGTGGCGTGTCCGGCCGGGTCCACCCTGCCGTCCCGGTAGGCGGCGGCGGACAGGATCGTGAGGGAGGGGTTGGCGAGGCGCTGGGGCAGCAGCGGGTCGGCCTCGGTGGTGACGACCCGTACGGTGGCGGCGCCCCGGGCGGTCGCGGTGATGCCGGTGTCGGACAGGACGCGGGGCTTGGGCGAGGCCTTCTGAGCGGCGTTCAGGGAGCGGACGACGGCGGCCGGGTCGACCTTCGTGCCGTCCTGGAAGGACGCCTCGCGCAGCGTGAAGGTCCACGCCTTCGGGCTCTCGCGCTTCCAGGACGCGGCGAGCGCGGGCTTCGCAGCGCCTTCGCGGTCGAGGGAGGTGAGTCCCTCGATGACCGCGAGGCGGCTGAGGGTGACGGCGTCGTCGCCGTAGGGGGACATCGCCTGGGCGGGCGGGAAGGCCATGACGACCCTGAGTCGTTTCCCGCCGCCGTCCGACGCGCCTGTGGTGTCGTTCGCGCCGCCGGAACAGGCGGTGGCGAGCGGGACGAGGAGGGCGGCCGCGGTCAGCGGCAGCGCGGCGCGACGGAGTCGGGACGGGGGCATGGCACGACCTTATATGAAAACGATTGTCACTTAAAGTGGTTCAGTGAGCGGCCCACGGGACAGCTCGACGGGCGCCTCAACGGGCGTCGGGCATCGGCAGCTCGAAGTGGACGATGCTCTGGCCGCGGCCGGGCAGGGTGCGTTCGTCGCACACCTCCCGCGCGAGCGACCGCCAGAACGGCTCGGCGCCCGGCACGGCCGGGTCGGTGTGCAGATAGACCGCCTCGTACCCGCCGGCCCGTGCGACGAAGTCGCGGAGCTCGCGCACCAGCCGCCGCGCCAGCCCGTGCCTGCGGTGCTCCGGCCGGACGTAGATCCGGCACAGCTGGGCGGTGGTGCCGGACGGGAAGCGGTCCGCGACCCACTGCGGATTGGGCGGCGCCTGCGGCCCCCGGTCGCGCACGGCGCCCGTCGCGACGATCTCGCCGTCGCGCTCGACCACCAGCAGGGTGCAGCGCTCGGGCCGCAGGTAGCTGGCCTCGGGGTCGATGATGTCGGCGTGCCAGCGGGGCACGTACCCGGACCTCAGGTCGCGGTAGACGGTGTCGAGCATCACGGCCCGCGCCCCGCCGATGTCACGTGGAGTGGCGGTGCGCAGGACGTATCCGTCGGCATCGGCCCGTACCGCGGCCATCGTCGTCGTACTCATCCCGGCGCCTCTCCACTCCCTCGCGTCACCTCATTGCCGTACCAGGGTACGTGCGACTGATGTGCAAGAAGGCTGCGGGCCCGATGGCCGGCCGGGCCCGCTGTACGGCTCCGGGGCAGGTCAGGCCGTGCGGTAGACCAGTGCGGTGGCGATCCCGGCGATGCCCTCCGCGCGGCCGGTGAAGCCGAGCCCGTCGGAGGTGGCGGCGGAGAGCGAGACGGGCGCGCCCACGGCGGCGGACAGCACCTTCTGCGCCTCGTCGCGCCGCTTGCCGATCTTCGGCCGTACGCCGACGACCTGGACGGCGACGTTGCCGATCTCGAACCCCTCGGACCGCACGATCCGGGCCGCCTCGGTCAGCAGCATGACCCCCGCGGCGCCGGACCACTCGGGGCGCCCGGTGCCGAAGTGCTGCCCGAGGTCGCCGAGCCCGGCGGCCGAGAACAGCGCGTTGCACGCGGCGTGCGCGACGACGTCCGCGTCGGAGTGCCCGGCGAGCCCGGGGCCCTCGCCCTCCCACAGGAGACCCGCGCACCACAGCTCGCGGCCCTCCTCGAAGGCGTGGATGTCGGTGCCGATCCCGACGAGCGGGATCACCGGTACGACGCGTTCCACCGGTACGGCGTGCTCCACCGGTACGGCGTGTTCCTCAGAAGCCATCGTTCGCCCTCCTGCGTGCGAGTACCGCCTCGGCCAGGACCAGGTCCAGCGGCCGGGTCACCTTGAACGCCTCCTCGTGGCCGGGTACGACCACGACGGGCACCCCGAGCTGCTCGACCAGGCCCGCGTCGTCGGTCGCGCCCTCGCCGCTGACGGCGACCCGCTCATGGGCCCGCACCAGCGTGTCGCGGTCGAAGCCCTGCGGGGTCTGCACCGCCCGCAGCCTGGACCGCACCGGCGTGGAGAGCACCGGTTCCGGCTCCCCCGGCGCACCCGGCTCGACCTCCTTGACGGTGTCCGCCAGCGGCAGCGCCGGGACGACGGCCGGCGCCCCGTCCCGTACCGCCTCGACCACCGCGTCCACCGTGTCGACGGGCACCAGGGGGCGGGCCGCGTCATGGACGAGGACGGCGGAGACATCGGCGGGCAGCGCGTCCAGGCCGAGCCTCACCGACTCCTGGCGGGTGTCGCCACCGGGAACGACGAGGAATTCGGTGCGCTCGGGCAGCGCGTGCTCGTCGAGCAGATTCCTGACCTCGGGGGCACCGCCCGGCGGTGCGACCACCACGACCAGGGACACCTGGCGGGAGGCCGCCATGGCCCGTACCGCATGGACGAGCATGGGGGTTCCGCCCAGCGCACGGAGCGCCTTGGGGGCGCCGGGGCCGAGCCGTACGCCGCGGCCGGCCGCGGGAATCACGGCGGCGGTGCGGCAGGGACGCGATTGATCAGACATCGGTTGCACTCCGAAGCATCGGCATGTTTGTCTCCACGGCCGACGTGGGTATGGCCTCAATCGAGCCGGGCGCTACGCCATGACTCGACCGGGACCCTTTCCGTGACCCCGGGCGAGACGAGGACCGCCCGGCCGGCTCGGGATCGGCCTGACACGTCGACTTCACAAGATCGCGAGCAAAGTACCGGGGGATCGTCGACGAGGCCAATGCGTCGGCGCATCGAGAACAACATCCGGGGTGCTCGGGCCTCACCGCCCGTCGGCATCCCTGTGCCCGGAATCCGGAATGTGTCTGGAATCCGTCTGTCCGAAATCCGCAGTCGGGCCGTCGGAATCCAGCCGGCCGGACCACCGATCGGGCCATCGGCCGGACCGCCGACAGACCACCATCGGCAGACCATCGGCCGAACCGTCGGAATCCGGATCCGAACATGCCGCAGCGCCCGACGACACGCCGTTCATACGGCTGGTCAGCGGGCACCGCGGCACATTATTCACGCCTCAGACCGGTGCGATCCGATTCAGGACGCGAGGACCTCGTCGAGCAGAGCCTCGGCCTTGTCCTCATTGGTGTTCTCCGCGAGAGCGAGCTCGCTCACCAGGATCTGGCGAGCCTTGGCGAGCATGCGCTTCTCACCTGCGGAGAGTCCACGCTCGCGCTCACGACGCCACAGGTCACGAACAACTTCCGCGACCTTGATGACATCGCCGGAGGCGAGCTTCTCGAGATTTGCCTTGTAGCGTCGGGACCAGTTCGTCGGCTCTTCGGCATACGGCGCGCGAAGCACCTCGAAGACCCGGTCCAGCCCTTCCTGCCCGACAACGTCACGCACACCCACGAACTCCGCATTGTCCGCCGGTACACGCACCGTCAAGTCGCCCTGAGCGACCTTGAGCACCAAGTAGGTCTTGTCCACGCCTTTGATCTGGCGAGTTTCGATAGCCTCGATCAGCGCGGCCCCGTGATGGGGATAGACCACGGTGTCGCCAACCTTGAACGTCATGTGACAGGTACCCCTTCCGTGGCTATCCAGAGTAACACGAGAACAGCTTCTCCTGAATGGCGTTTTCGCAGGTCAGGGCATATCTCGGGGCTTGACAACTGCGACACGTACGTGCTGCGGAAGGCTCGCCGGAGACGGTATTCGCAGGTCGGAGCCGCTGTACGGGCAGGGAGAAACGCGGACGTTACACCTGCCGGAACCCGCTCGGAAGAGACCTAACGTCCCGGTTTGCCGGGTTCAAGATGGTGAACTTTCCGTGCGCCGTTCGAGGATCGATCACCCGTACGGCGGTAAGTGCCGATGACCAATGAAATTGATCAACGTTGGGCCATCGCGTGGATTATCCGCAATGAATGCGCCGGGGCACACCAAGACGGGTGGAACATCCGCAGGAAGCGCGGGCCGAACGTCCGGAGGAATTGATCAAGCGTGTTATGTGAGCGGCTTGCGAATCATCGCCCCCGGGCCGCCCCGCGAGCCGGTCCCCGATCCCCGGAGCGCCGGGGGGCGGGTCGGGTGCGGGGCCGGGACGACGGCTCGGTAACCTGACCGCTGTCACACCCTTGGGGCGGCTTCGGCACCACTCGCCCGAAGTACTCGCCCGACCTCGTCCGTACGTCCGCTCGTTCAAGGAGTTGCCACCGCCGTGAGCCGCAGCCTTCGACACGGCGCCCTCGCCGCCACCGCCATCGCGTTCTCGATCGCCGCGCTCTCCGCATGTGGTGCGGGAGACAACGCGCAGACGCTCGAAGTCAGGCCTGACAACGCCGCCACCTCGGCCGGCGCCATCAAGATCCAGAACGCCAACGTGGTGACCCAGCCGGACCGCAACGCCAAGGGCCCGGCCGTCGTGATCGCCACGCTGTTCAACAACAGCACCAAGGCGGAGACCCTCGACGGCATCGCCCTGACCGGCACCAGCGCGTCCGTGCAGCTGCACGCCGCCAAGGGCTCGGGCCCGGTCGTCGTCCCGGCCGGCGGCCGGGTGGTGATCGGCGGCCAGGGCAACGCCGCCGCCGTGATCGAGAACGGCAGCGAGGCCACGCAGGACGGCAACGTGCAGAACCTGGTCTTCAAGTTCAGCGAGTCCGGCGACATCCCGCTGGGCGTCATCGTCGTCCCGGCCACCAGCTACTTCGAGGGCTTCGGCCCCAGCGCGCTCCCGAAGCCGCCGAACGCGACGCCCTCGGCCGACGCCACGCCCACCGGCTCCGCGTCCGGGACCGCCGGCGCCTCGTCCGACACCCCCTCCGGGCCGGGCTCGTCGAGCGACACGACCACGCCGACCGACGCGGCGTCCGACTCGGCCCAGCCGAACGGCTGACCGCACTCCCCCGCACGCGCGCATACGGCTGAGGCGCCTCCCGGACCGGGAGGCGCCTCAGCCGTACGTATCGCCCCTGCTATCGCCCCTCAGGGCAGCGGGCCGGTTTACGGCTCGAACTTGTACCCGAGACCCCGCACCGTCACCAGGAACCGCGGCGCGCCCGGGTCGGGCTCGATCTTGGCGCGCAGCCGCTTCACATGGACGTCGAGCGTCTTGGTGTCGCCCACGTAGTCGGCGCCCCAGACCCGGTCGATCAGCTGCATCCGGGTCAGCACCCGGCCGGCGTTGCGCAGCAGCATCTCCAGCAGGTCGAACTCCTTGAGCGGGAGGTCGACCTTCCCGCCCGAGACCGTGACGACGTGACGGTCCACGTCCATCCGGACGGGGCCCGCCTCCAGGGCGGCCGGGGCGACCTCCTCCGGCTCCCCGCGGCGGCGCAGCACCGCGCGGATGCGGGCGACGAGCTCGCGCGAGGAGAAGGGCTTGGTCACATAGTCGTCGGCCCCTATTTCCAGGCCGACGACCTTGTCGATCTCGCTGTCCTTGGCCGTGACCATGATCACGGGGACATTGGACTTGCTGCGCAGCTGCCGGCACACCTCGGTGCCGGGCAGTCCGGGCAGCATCAGGTCGAGGAGCACGAGGTCGGCGCCGTTGCGCTCGAACTCGTCCAGACCGTCGGGACCCGTGGCCGCGATGGCGACCTCGAAGCCTTCCTTGCGGAGCATGTAGGACAGGACGTCGCTGAAGGATTCCTCATCCTCGACGACAAGCACTCGGGTCACGGAAGAGCCTCCGGGGCAGGGAATGAATCAAGAGTGTCGGGGGCGGCGGCCGGGTAGGGCCCCTCGTCGCCGTTGACGATGAGCGGTCCGCCTGATGTGCGGTCCCGTTCCCGTACGGCGCGCGCTTCGGGCAGCCGCAGGGTGAAGGTGGAGCCCTGTCCCTCCGAGCTCCAGACCGTGACCTCCCCGCCGTGCGAGGCGGCCACGTGCTTGACGATGGCGAGGCCGAGGCCGGTGCCACCGGTGGCCCGTGAGCGGGCCGGGTCGACGCGGTAGAAGCGTTCGAAGACCCGCTCGCGGTCCTTCTCCGAGATACCGAAGCCCTGGTCGGTCACGGCTATCTCGATCTCGTCCCCGCCGGACACCGTCACCCGGCGGACGGCGATGCCGACGCGGGTGCGGGCGGGGCTGTAGTTGACGGCGTTCTCGACGAGATTGCCGAGAGCGGCGGCGAGCTGGCCGCGGTTGCCCCAGATGCGGAGCTCGGCGGTGCCGCCCGCGGCCATGGTGATCTGTTTGGAGCCGGCCTGCTGCCGGCAGCGGTCGATGGCCTCGGCGACCAGTTCGTCCACCCGGACCGGTTCGGCGTCCTCCAGCGGGTCGTCGTTCTGCACCCGGGAGAGGTCGATGAGCTCCTGTACGAGGTTGGTGAGCCGGGTCGCCTCGATCTGCATCCGGCCCGCGAACCGTTCCACCGCCTCCGGGTCGTCGGAGGCGTCCATGACGGCCTCCGAGAGCAGGGAAAGCGCTCCGGTCGGGGTCTTGAGCTCATGGCTGACGTTGGCGACGAAATCGCGCCGTACCGCTTCGATGCGGCGGGCCTCGGTGAGGTCCTCGACCAGCAGCAGGACCAGCCGGGAGCCCAGGGGGGCGACCCGGGCGGAGACCGCGAGGGCCTCGCCCCGGCCGGTACCGCGGCGCGGGAGGTCCAGTTCCACCTGCCGTATCTCGCCGTCACGGCGGGTGTCCCTGGCCATGTTCAGCATCGGTTCGACGGCGAGCCGCCCGCCCCTGACCAGTCCCAGCGCGTACGCGGCGGAGCTGGCCTTGACGACGCTGTCGCTCTCGTCGAGCACGACGGCGGAGGAGCTGAGCACGGACAGGACCGTGTCGACCCCGGGAGGCAGGGGGGCATTGCTGTCGGGCCGCAGGGAGGTACGCGTCGGCTTCTTCTGGTCGCGCTCGCTCCAGCGGAACGCCAGCATCGCGATCACACCGGTACACACCCCGGCGATCGCAGCAGCTGCGGCGACCGCCGCGTTCACGTCCATACCTCCAGGTTATGCGGCCCGGCGGACACTCTCCCAGCCATCCGAGTGCCTACTCGAACACTCGTCGCCCAGAGTTCACCGAGGAGCAAGCACCGGTTCACTTGACCGGTCGGATCCGGACGCGTACCCACGTCACCGTAGGAGCGTGGGGTTCAGAGCTGGCCCCGGCCTCGGTTAAGGACTGGAGAGGGACTTCCCATGCGTGACGCGTACCACGAGGAACTCGACTCGATCGGCGAGGGGCTGGTCGAGATGGCCCGGCTCGTCGGGTCGGCGATCGGCCGGGCGACGACGTCCATGCTCGATGCCGACCTCAAGCTCGCGGAGACGGTGATCGCCGCGGACCAGAAGGTCGACGACCTCCAGCACGACCTGGAGGCCAGGGCCATCGCCCTGCTGGCACGCCAGCAGCCGGTGGCGACCGATCTGCGGATCGTGGTCACCTCGCTCCGGATGAGCGCCGACCTGGAGCGCTCGGGTGACCTCGCCCAGCACGTCGCCAAGCTGGCCCGGCTGCGCTTCCCGCAGGCGGCGGTGCCGCACGACCTGCACGCCACCATCCTGGAGATGGGGCAGCTGGCGCAGCGCCTGATGGCCAAGGCGGCCGAGGTGATCATCACCAAGGACGTCGATCTGGCGCTCCAGCTGGAGCAGGACGACGACGAGATGGACCTGCTGCACCGCACGCTGTTCCAGCACCTGATGGACGACCGGTGGAAGCACGGCATCGAGACGGCCGTCGACGTGACGCTGCTCGGCCGCTACTACGAGCGGTTCGCCGACCACGCCGTGTCGGTGGCCAAGCGCGTCGTGTACCTGGTGACGGGTGAGCACGCGGACGAGATCCAGCAGGCGGCACCGGTGGAGGGCGCGTAGCCCACAGCCACATACCCGCGTAGCCGGGAGGCGACGGGCGTACGACGGCGCGTAGCGGGGAGGGGCGACGGGCGTACGACGGCGCATTGCCTCGCACATGCGTTCCTGCGCATGTGCGCCGTTGATGCGCCTGCCCGGGTGGGCATGCAATGGGGTGGGGCGGCACGACTTGTCCGTGCGCCCCGGTCGTGGGCTCCTTGCGGGCCTACGGCCCTGTCGTACGCCTTGAGGAGGAACCATGGCCGATTCCCCCACGACCGAACCCCAGCAGGAGACACCCGCCGCCGACGTGACGCGCGGAGCCGTCCTCGGCGCCTGCGGCTGCGGCTCGGGCTGCGGGTGCGGATGCCAGTCCGGAGCGCCGTGCCAGTGCGGCGGCTGCTCGGGCTGACGGACGCGGAGCACCGGCGGGCGCCCCGCGCGGGGCGCCCGCCGCGTACGGCCGTCCGGGTGACGGCGTCCCGATTCAGGGCGTCCGCTCCACGGCGGGTTCCTGGCCGGGACCGGCCTCGGCACCGGCCTCGGCACCGACGGTGGGCCCGCTGCTCTCCACCGTCACGCCCTCCTGCGGCAGATTCCGCATCAGCATCCAGTATCCGAACGCCGCGACGGTGCCCAGGACCGCGCACATCCCCCAGAGCCACCCGGCCCCGAAGCGGTCGATGACCACACCGGACAGCAGCGGGGCGACCAGCGCAGCGGCGGCCCAGGAGAGCGTGTACATGCCCTGGTAGCGGCCCCGGCCGTGGGCCGGGGAGAGCTGGACGACCAGGCCGTTCTGCACGGGTGCGTTGATGATCTCGGCGACGGTCCACACGCAGATCGTCAGCGCGTACACGGCGACCGAGCCGGCGAACACGGTCAGCCCGAATCCGTACCCCGCCAGCAGCGACGACACGATGAGCAGCTGGCGCGGGTCGCGGTGCTGGATGAGTCGGGTGACCGGGATCTGGAGCACCACGATCATCACGCCGTTGACGGCGATGGCGGTACCGAAGTCGGAACTGCTGAACCCGTCCGTCCCCATGGCCACCGGCAGCCCCACGTACCCCTGCTGGAAGATCAGGGCGATGACGAAGGACAGCCCGACGACGCCCATGAACCGCCCGTCGCGCAGCACCGTGCCGAGCCGCACCTCATCGGCGTCCGAGGTGCCCGAGGCGTCCGAGGTGCCCGGCGCTCCGGCAGCGGTACGCGCGGCGGCCTTCTCCGGGCGGGACTCCGGGATCTTCATGAAGACGACGACGGCGCAGACCAGCGTCATCACCGCCTCGCCGACGAAGCCGGCGAGATAGCTGTACTCCGCGACGAACCCGGCACCGGCCGAGGAGACCGCGAAGCCCAGGTTGATCGCCCAGAAGTTGAGGGAGAAGGCGCGGGCCCGGTCCTCGGCCGGCACGATGTCGGCGATCATCGCCTGCACGGCGGGGCGGGAGGCGTTGCTCGACATGCCGACGAAGAAGGCGACACCGGCGATGGCCACCGGGTGGACCATGAAGCCGAGCACCGCCACCGACACGGCCGTCGAGACCTGCGCGACCAGCATCGTGGGCCGCCGCCCGAACCGGTCGGTCATCACCCCGGCCCCGAGCGAGGAGACGACCCCGCCGAGCCCGTGCACGGCGGCGACCAGACCGGCGTACGAGGCGGAGTAACCGCGGTCCAGGGTCAGGTACAGGGCCATGAACGTGGCGACGAAGGCCCCGAGCCGGTTGACCAGGGTGCTGGTCCACAGCCACCAGAACTCCCTGGGGAGACCGGAGACGGTGTCACGGGTGGCCCGCCTGAGACCGGCGACAGACATGCGGGTTCCCCCCGGGGACGTAAGGAATCGGATCGGCGCGGGTAAGAGGTAAGAGGCCCGCCACCGATCCGTACATTACGAACCGCGGATTCCGCCCTGCCACCCGATTGACGCCTGCCGTCAATCGAAGCCCGCCGACTGCCCCTGACTCCCGCCCGGCTCCCCGTCCCGCTGTCCGCTCCGTGGCCGGGCGCGCGCGGCCCGCACGGGTTCGATTACGCTCGGACTCATGGCCGACGCACCGTACAAGCTGATCCTCCTCCGCCACGGCGAGAGCGAATGGAACGCGACGAATCAGTTCACCGGTTGGGTGGACGTCAACCTGACCCAGAAGGGCGAGAAGGAGGCGGTCCGCGGCGGTGAGCTGCTCACGGAGGCCGGCCTGCTTCCCGATGTCGTACACACCTCGCTCCAGAAGCGCGCGATCCGCACCGCCCAGCTCTCGCTGGAAGCGGCGGACCGCCACTGGATCCCCGTGCACCGCTCCTGGCGGCTGAACGAGCGCCACTACGGCGCCCTCCAGGGCAAGGACAAGGCACAGACGCTCGCCGAGTTCGGCGAGGAGCAGTTCATGCTCTGGCGCCGCTCGTACGACACCCCGCCGCCGGAGCTCCCGGACGGCGCCGAGTACTCGCAGAGCGGCGACCCGCGCTACGCGACGATCCCGCCGGAGCTGCGCCCGCGCACGGAGTGCCTCAAGGACGTCGTCGTCCGCATGCTGCCGTACTGGTACGACGACATCGTCCCGGACCTGCTGGCCGGCCACACGGTCCTGGTCGCCGCCCACGGCAACAGCCTCCGCGCCCTGGTCAAGCACCTCGACGGCGTCTCCGACGCCGACATCGCGGGCCTGAACATCCCGACCGGCATCCCGCTCGCGTACGAACTGGACGCGGACTTCCGCCCGTTGAAGCCGGGCGGCACGTACCTCGACCCGGACGCGGCGAAGGCCGCCATCGAGGCCGTGAAGAACCAGGGCAAGAAGTAACAGCCCTCCCCCGCACACGTGGGCCCCGCTCGTGGTTCATCCACGGGCGGGGCCCCGCTGCGTCGGCGCCCAAGGCGCCGCCCCGGCCGTAGTCGCCCGCACTCCGCTAAGTTCTGTTCCCATGCCCGAACAGACGGCCGATCACGGCTCCATCATCGATGCCATCGTCAGCAGCAGTGGTCGCTGCACGCTGCCGTACCAACAGGCCCACCGAGGCGACGCCTTCGGGACGGCGTTCTGGTTCAACGATCTCCTCACCGAGGACGATGACGGGAACGCGACGTACCGGCAGTACCTGCTGACCGCAGGGGCGCTGACCCGCTACGACCTCGCCGAGATACGGCTGCGGCCCGGTCTGTCCGAGACCGCCATGAGTGCCGGCGCCCTGATGATGCTGCGGTTCCAGGAGGGCTGGATCCCCCTCGGTGACTCCGGTGTCTCGGTACTGCCCACCGCAGTGCTGCACGCCCTCGCGCGCCGGAAGAAGTGGGCCTGGGCGACCGACGAGATCACCGACGGGACGGCCGCGACCACCGAGGACATCGCCCGGCTGGGTGACGGTCCGATACCGGCGTACGTGCTCGGACACGACGTGGGGGCGGACCGCACACAGCGCGAACAGGCCGTGATCGTCGGGAATGTCGTGCGCGGCAGTGACGGTCAGGGGTTCGTGTGGGCCAGCCTCGCCCCGAAGGGCTGTGCCGGGGCGCCGGTCTTCGTCGGACTCCACCTGGAGGAAAACCGGTTCCAGCTGGTCTGCCTCGGTGTCCTGCTGCCGAGCGAGGGGCCGGGGCACCCCGTCGCCACCTTTGACCGCATCCGGGCCGCTGTACGGGAGCTGCCCGAGCAGTCCGCCGCCGGGGCCGGCACCGCGCCGGCCGCCAAGTCGCGGTGGTGGCGCGGGCGGAGGTGACGGCCCGTACCCGGCGTCGTACTCTGTGGCGCATGCGGGGAGATCGGGAGAGCGGCCATGGGTGAGCCTCTGAAGACCTTTGTCGGCGGTGCCGAGGTCGAGGTGCCCAACAGCATCCCGGCCATCCGCGCCGCCCTGCCCGAGGCGAGACGCGAGGAGTTCGACCGTGCCATCAACGAGGCCGGGGTGCACGACATCCAGGCCGTGATGCGGCACTGGATGCTGGAGGCCGTGCCCGATCCCGAGGCGGAACGCATTCTGGACCGGCTGGCGCGGGACGAGGCCGAGAGGCGGAGCGTCGCTTGAGCTTCCGGATCTCTTATGCGCCACCCGCCGACGACACCCTGGCCAAGATGCCGGACGGCGACACCTTCCGGGACCAGATGGCACGCTCCCTGGGACGCGAGCCGTACGGGCACGGGTCGTCGGCCGTCAAGGAGGAGCACGACCGCCGCGAGGCCACCGTCGCCGGGGCGATCGTGCTCTATTACGTCTCCGGGTCCGTCCTGACCGTCACCGTGGTGCGGCTCGTCCCGCTGCCCTGACCGGCGGGCAGGGCAGCGGTCGGTCAGGCCAGTAGTGGTCGGTCGGGCGCCGGCGGTCAGACCAGCTTGGCGACCTGTGCGTCGATCACGGCCTTCGGCAACTCGAAGTCGCCGCCGGAGGAGGCCGCGGCCAGGTTGAGCGAGGAGAACGAGGCGACCGTGGCGCCCTGGCGGACCTGCACGAGCTTCATGGTGCTCTTGTCGCCGTCCGACTCGATCGTCACCGTCCAGGCGGCGGCGTCCTCGCCGGCCTTGACCTGCTCCTCCGTGATCTTGACGATCTTCTGCTTGGACCCGGCCGCCTTCATCGTGAAGCCGGACGCGCACCCGGTCGCGGCGGTCCGCAGGGCGGCCACCGCCTCCTCGGCGCCCTTGCCCTCGTAGGACGAGAGCGTGGTGAGCGTCGTCGTGATGTCGAAGGCGGCCTTGAACGCCTCCTCGGGGTCGGCGCTGTCCTGGTCGGCGCCCTTCTTCGGCTCGCTGATCACCTTGCGCTGGGTGGACGCGGCGGGCGAACCGGCCTTGGCGCCCATCAGGGTGTCGGCGAAGACATCGCAGGCGGCCTTGTCCGCGGTGACGTCACCGGCGGAAACGGCGTCGGCGGGACCGGCCTTGGTGATCTTGTGGCTCTTGACGTCGCCCTGCGCGAGCGAGGCCTTCTCCAGCTCGGCGGCGGTCAGTGCCTTGGCGGCGGCGGGCTTGGCCGAAGCGGACTCGTCCGCCTTGCCCTTGTTGCCGCCGTCCTTGTCCGCCGTGTCCGAACCGCAGGCCGCGGTGAGCAGGGCCAGGGACATCACGGTCGCGGCGACAGCGGTACGGCGTATGGCAGTGGGTCGCATGGCCCATCCTTCTGTATCAGGTCGTTTCGCCCGCACGAGAGCGGCCGGCGCCGGGTTCGGCGCGGCCTGGGGAGATCGTGGGGGTGTGCCAACTCTATGAGGCGTCTGTGGTTTGGCAATCCGTCAGACCGGGCAGCGCCCCTGATCGTGACTACGTCGTGATCACTCCGAGAACGCTCTGAGCTGGGTATTCGGCCCGGTCGTCGGCAACTCGCCCCGGGGTGACCGTCCGAAGGGGGTCCGCTGATGCCGATCGATTCCGCCCTGTCCGCCGTACTCGGGTCCGTGGGTGTGCCACCGGAGCTGATCGCCTCGTGCGACCCGCTCACCGGCGGCACGTACAACGCCGTCACCCGGGTCGGGCTCACCGACGGCCGGGAGTGGGTGGTGAAGACCCCGCCGCCCGCCACCGCCGGGACCCATCTCGGGTACGAGCGCGATCTGTTGGTCAACGAGGTCGCCTTCTACACCGCGGCGGCCGGCCTCGCCGACGGGACCCCGGTCCCCCGCGTCGTGCACAGCGGGCTCGACCCGGCCGCCCCCGAGGGCGCGTACATGATCATGACGTCGTGCCCCGGGCGGCCCTGGCACGAGGTCACCGGCGCGATGGCCGACGGCGAGGAGCAGCGCTTGCGCGGGGACCTGGGCCGGGCCGTCGGCCGGCTGCACACCGTCCCGGCACCCGGCGGGTTCGGCTACCCGTCAGCGGCACTCGCCCCCTTGGCGCCCACCTGGCGGCAGGCGTTCACCACGATGACGGACGCCGTGCTGGCCGACGCGCTGACCTACGCGGCGAGGCTGCCGCGTGCGGCGCCGGACATCCGCGGACTGCTCGGCGCGGCCTCGTACGTACTGGACGACGTCACGCGCCCCGCCCTGGTCCACTTCGACCTGTGGCAGGGCAACATCCTGGTCACCGGGGAGCCGGGGGCGCGGCGGATCGGTGGGATCATCGACGGGGAGCGGATGTTCTGGGGCGACCCGGCCGCCGACTTCGTCTCACTCGCCCTCTTCGGGAACATCGAGGAGGACGAGGACTTCCTCGACGGTTACGGGGCGTCGGCGCCGGGCGGCCCGGTGGAGTTCGGTGACTCGCTGCGGCTGCGGCTGGCGCTCTACCGCTCGTACCTCTACCTGATCATGCTGGTGGAGACCGTGCCGCGGAAGACGGCCGGGGCGGATCTGGAGTGGACGTGGAACGAGGTCGCGCCGCGGCTCGAAGCGGCCCTCGGCGAGGTGGAGTCCGCGCTGCGGACAGGGCGGTGACCGCAGCGCCGACGGTCGGGCCCGGTTCGCCTTCTCCCACCGGCACGAGGGCTGCTGTCCGGTGCGCCGGTCGGGACCCCGCCGGCGCGAGACGACACGGCTGGCACGCGCAGCTGCTTCTGGGCGCGTTCGAGGTGGCGGGGGTTGGGTTCCTCGGTCACGGTGCCGTCGCTGTCGGCGAGGACGGCCAGGGTCCTGATGCCCGGGTCGATCCCGATGGCGGCATCCGGGCGGGCGACCTTGACCAGCGGCTGCTTCTCCCCGTCAGCCGGCGGGGCGCTGGGTCAGATGGGTGAACGCGTCCAGGTTCCGCGTGGACTCGCCGCGCGACACCCGCCACGCGTACTCCTTGCGGATCGCGCTCGCGAACCCGAGTTCCAGGAGGGGGTTGAAGGCGCCGTCGGCGGCCTCCAGGACCACGCCCAGCAGCCGGTCCAGCTCCTCGGGCGTGACCACGGAGAGCGGCAGCTTGCCGACCAGGTAGACGTCCCCGAGCGAGTCGATCGCGTAACTCACGCCGAAGAGGCGGAGGTTGCGCTCCAGCAGCCAGCGGTGCACCGCTGCGTCGTTCTCGTCGGGGTGCCGGATGACGAAGGCGTTGAGGGAGAGCGAGTGCGTGCCGACGAGCAGCGAGCAGGTGGTGGAGAGCTTGCGGGTGCCGGGCAGCTGGACGACGTAACTCCCGGGCGCGGGGCTCTCCCAGTCGAGCCCGGCATCGTCGAGCGCCGCCTCGATGACCTGCGTGACCTGCGTGACCTGCGTCGTTGCCGCTTCATCGGGTGCGTCAGCCATGGTCCGAGCGTACGTCGCGCCACGGGCGGCGCCACATCCGCCGGCCGCCGCGTACCTCATGGCCCGACCTCACCCACGGCTCGACCTCACACCTGGCGCGACCGCACCCGTCGCCGGTGTTCCTGCATCGCCTCCGTGTACACGTCCGCGGTCGCCGCCGCCGCCGTGTCCCAGCCGAACCGCTGGGCGTGCGCGGCGGCCGCGCCGCCCATGCGGGCGACCAGTTCCGGCGCGTCCGCGAAGCGCGCCAGCGCCTCCGCGTACGCCTCCGGGTCGTGGCCGGGGATCAGGAAGCCGCTGACCCCGTCCCGTACCGCCACCGGGAGCCCGCCCACGGCCGCCGCGACGACCGGGGTGCCCGCCGCCTGGGCCTCGATGGCGACCAGGCCGAAGGACTCGCTGTACGAGGGCATGACCAGCACGGACGCGGCCCGGAACCAGTCGGCGAGCTGGTCCTGTCCGACCGGCGGGTGGAACCGTACGACGTCCGCGATACCGAGCCGGGCGGCCAGCTTGTGCAGCCCCTCCGGCCTGGCGAGCCCGCTGCCGCTGGGGCCGCCGACGACGGGCACGACGATGCGCGAGCGCAGCGAGGGATCGCGCTCCAGCAGGACGGCGACCGCGCGCAGCAGCACGTCAGGGGCCTTCAGCGGCTGGATGCGGCCCGCGAAGAGCGGGACCAGGGCGTCCTGCGGCAGCCCCAGCCGGGCCCGTGCCGCGGCCCGCCCGTCGGCCGGGCGGAAGCGGTCCAGGTTGACTCCGGGGTGGACGACGGCCACCGCCTGCGGATCGGCCTCGTAGAAGCGGACGAGCTCGTCGGCCTCCTCCGCGGTGTTCGCGATCAGCCGGTCGGCCGCGCTGACGATCTGGGTCTCGCCGATGACCCGGGCGGCGGGCTCGGGGGTGTCGCCCTCGGCGAGCGACGCGTTCTTGACCTTCGCCATGGTGTGCATGGCGTGGACGAGCGGGACGCCCCAGCGCTGCGCGGCGAGCCAGCCGACATGGCCGGAGAGCCAGTAGTGCGAGTGCACCAGGTCGTAGTAGCCGGGGCGCTGGCCGGCCCACGCCTGCATCACGCCGTGCGTGAAGGCGCAGAGCTGGGCGGGCAGCTCCTCCTTGGCCAGGCCCTCGTACGGCCCCGCGTCGACGTGGCGGACCAGGACACCGGGCGACAGCTCGACCGCGGGCGGCAGTGCGCCGGTGGTGGAGCGGGTGAAGATCTCGACCTCGATGTTGAGCGCGGCGAGGCGTTCGGCCAGCTCCACGATGTAGACGTTCATGCCGCCCGCGTCGCCCGTCCCCGGCTGGTGCAGCGGGGAGGTGTGCACGGAGAGCATGGCGATCCGGCGGGGCTTGCGGTGGCCGCCCGGGAAGGAGCCGGAGAAACCGGCGGGGAACCTGAGACGCGGTGCGACGCGGCTGCTGCCGAGCCGAGAGACGTACTGGCTCACGTCGTCCGGTCCTCCTCGTTCAGGGCACTGGTACCGACTCGTTCAGGCACTTGAAACCGACTCGTTCAGGCATGGCACCGAAGGGGCTCACGGCCCCTTCGAAGGGCTGGAACAGCGGAACTCTTCCTTTCATTTCCGCTTTGCCAAATCATTACAGTGCGTTTCCGGCGCGTCGCCACGACGCCTGTGCGGCATCCGCTGCACGACGCTCGTTACGCTCTGTGTCATGCGCCCCATCGGCACCGCGACCCGCGGGACCACCAACCCGAACCGGCTGCGCCGCATGGACCGCTGGATCGCCGCCACCCACGGCCCCGCCCTGCGCCGCGCCGACGCCCCCGTCGCGGTCGACCTCGGGTACGGGGCCGCGCCCTGGACCGCCGTCGAACTGCTGGAGCGGCTGCGCGACGCCGAGCCGCGCACCGCGGTGGTCGGCATCGAGATCTCCCCGGACCGGGTCGCCGCGGCGAAGCCGTACGAGCGCGAGGGCCTCACGTTCCGGCACGGCGGCTTCGAGATCCCGCTGCCCGAGCGGCCCGCGCTGATCCGGGCGGCGAACGTGCTGCGCCAGTACGACGAGGGCGAGGTCGACGCGGTCTGGCAGCGGCTGTGCGCGCGGCTCGCACCGGGCGGGCTGCTGGTGGAGGGCACCTGCGACGAGATCGGGCGCCGCCACGTCTGGGTGGCGCTGGGCCCGGAAGGGCCGCGCACGGTGACCTTCGCGACCCGGCTCGGCTCCCTCGACCGGCCCTCCGACCTCGCGGAGCGGCTGCCCAAGGCGCTCATCCACCGCAATGTCCCGGGCGAGCCGGTCCACGCGTTCCTGCGCGACTTCGACCGGGCCTGGGCCGCCGCGTCGCCGTACGCCTCGCTGGGCGCCCGGCAGCGCTGGATCACGGCGGTACGGGCGCTGTCCGGCGACTGGCCGCTGACGGACGGGGTGCGGCGGTGGCGCCAGGGTGAAGTCACGGTGAACTGGGCGGCGCTGAAACCCCGCCAGTAGCCCGACACGCCGGGAACGGGGAGGATCACCCCCTCCGCCGGGAACGTCGGCCGGCCACCGTTCGTCCCAGATACGGGGAGCGGTACGGGGGAACGTGTCTGCGGCACCGGCGACCAGCCGGAATGTGCCGGAGAGGTGTGAGCCTCTGTTGCTTTTCGGTACGGCATGGCACGATCTCGTCGGTGCCATAAGTTACTGACGGTAAATCAGATCCGTTCGGGTCTGTCCGGAGGGGGAGCTCGTGAACCGACGCCACAGTGCCGCCGCGGCGATCACGCTGGTCTGCGCACTGGCCGTACTGGCCGCACCGGTCCAGGCCTTCGCCGCTCCGATACCCCCCGCGCCGGAGCAGCCGGCGAAGTCCGGGAAGAAGAGCCTCGAAGAGGTGCGCGAGGAGATCGAGGCCCTCTACCGCAAGGCGGGGGCCGCGACGGACGCGTACAACCTCGCCGAGGAGCGGTCCAAGAAGCAGTCGGGCGAGATCGTCAAGCTGGCGCAGGCCATAGTCGAGGGCCAGGCGAGGATCGCCGACCTCAAGAGCAGGGCGGGCGCCCAGGCCCGCGAGCAGTACCGCAACTCCGGAATGCCGGCCGGTGCCCAGCTGATGCTCAGCGGCGACCCGCAGCTCTTCCTGGACGGAGTCAGCCGGGCCCGCCAGGGCCAGCAGGCCGCCAAGGGGGTCCTGGGTGAACTGAACAGGACCCAGGAGGACCTGGAGACGTACACCCAGGACGCCAGCACCAACTGGACCAAGCTCGAAGCCAATCGCGTCAAGCAGGCCAAGGCCAAGAAGAAGATCAACGCGCAGATCGCGGCGGCCAAGAAGCTGGAGTCCCGCCTGGAGAAGAAGGAGCGGGCCCGGCTCCTCGAGCTGGAACAGCAGGCGGAGTACAAGTCGCAGACCGCCTGGCTGAGTTCCGGCGCCCTGAAGGAGATCAATCGCGGGGCGAGCGCGAGCGGCAAGAAGGCGGTGGCCTTCGCGACCTCACAGATCGGCAAGCCGTACGAATGGGGCGCCGAGGGCCCCTCGTCGTTCGACTGCTCGGGGCTGACGTCCCAGGCGTGGGCGGCGGCCGGGCGGCCGGTCCCGCGCACCTCGCAGGAGCAGTGGCGGCAGCTGCCGCACATCGCCATCAAGGACATGCGCCCCGGCGACCTGATCATCTACTTCGGTGACGCCACGCACGTCGGGATGTACGTCGGCGACGGCGCGATCGTGCACGCCCCGCGCCCCGGCCGCAACGTCACACTCGCGGGGGCGGGCTCGATGGAGATCCTCGGAGTCGTGCGCCCGGACAAGTGACGGCCAGGTGACGGCCTGCCTTAAGAGAGCCTCAAGGCACCCTTAAGGCCGGCCGGAGAACGGGCCGGACGCGGGCAAAGCGCGGGCGGAGTCCGGAAACGGCGCTGATTCCGGCCCCGCCGCCGGGCCCGGATCCACCCCCGCCCCGCAGCCGTGACCCGCGCCACCCGGGGCCCGGCGCGGCACGTGACCTTTGTCATGTGCCGGAAACGGCCGCGCCCCCGGCGCATCCCGCCGGATCTGCGTCCTTCCGCGGCTTAAAGCCCGCTCCGGAACGGCGGACACGTATCGAGCGCCATTCCGTTCCCACATCCCGTACCGCTATCGTCCCCGTCTGGCGGGTCGTCGATCGTCGCTCCGCCGCGCCCTCGGGGGGAGGGAAGGAAACCCGATTTCGATGCCCGTACCCGTACCGCAGCAGCGTTCCGTTCCCGCTGCGGAGACCAGCTATGGCGCCGACCTCACCCTCCTGGTGATCGAGGACGACCCCGCGGGCACCCTCACCGTCCCGGAACTCCCGGCCGCGGCCGGCACCCGGGTCCGTATCCGTACCGCCCGTAATCTGACCGAGGCCGGCCGGCTCCTCACCGACGACGTGGACTGCATCCTGCTGGACCTGGCCCTGCCGTCCGGCGGCGAGGCACGTACCGCGCAGGGGCAGGAGGCGGACGGGCTGGCCACCCTCAAGCACGTCCTGCGGATCGCGCCCCGGCACGCCGTACTCGCCCTCACGGCGCAGGAGGACGCCGAGCTGGCCGCCGAAGCGGTACGGGTGGGGGCGCAGGACTACCTCTTCCGCGACGAGCTCGACGGCAGGCTGCTCAGCCGCGCCATCCGCTACGCCGTCGAACGCAAGCGCGCCGACGTCGCACAGCACCAGCTCACCGAGTCCCGGCTGCGGGCCCAGGAGAACGCCCGCCTGGAGCGCGGCCTGCTCCCCACGCCCCTGCTCGACGGCTCCGATCTGCGCTTCGCCGCCCGCTACCGCCCCGGCCGCAGCCGTGCGCTGCTCGGCGGGGACTTCTACGACACGGTCCGTACGACCGACGGCACGGTCCACGTGATGATCGGCGACGTCTGCGGGCACGGCCCGGACGAGGCGGCGCTCGGCGTGGAGCTGCGCATCGCGTGGCGGGCGCTGACGCTGGCCGGGCTCTGCGGCGACGAACTGCTCTCCACGCTCCAGCAGGTCCTGGAGCACGAACGGGAGAGCGAGGAGATCTTCGCGACCCTCTGCACGGTCGACATCGCCCCCGACGGACGCCGCGCGGGCCTCTGCCTGGCGGGCCACCCGGCACCGCTGATCGCCCGCCAGGGGCGGGCCGCGCACCTGCTCCCGTACCAGGACGGCGGCCCGGCACTGGGCCTGCTGCCGCGCGCCCGGTGGCCGCGCCGGCAGGTGGAGCTGGGCGGCTCCTGGAGCCTGATGATGTACACGGACGGACTGATCGAGGGCCGGACCGGAATCGGCACGCAGCGCCTCGGACAGGACGGAATGGTCGCGATGATCAACCGCCAGCTGACCGAGGGGCTGACCGGCGAGGACCTGCTGGAGGCGGCCGTCACCCACGTCCGCGAGCTGAACGGCGGCGAACTGACGGACGACGTCGCGGTCCTCCTGCTCGACCGCGACGAGGACATCGTGCGCCGCAGGGCGCACAACGGCGACCGGGGCCGGAGCATTCCGCGCCCCCGCCCCGGACAGGTGTCACCCGCAGGCGCTCAGCGCCCGCCGTTGTAGGGACCGTACGGCCCGTCGCTGCTCGATCCCCCGCGGCGGTTGCCGCCGCCCGTGACGGCCTTGAGCGCGGGCCGCACATCCACGAAGAACACGATGGTCGCGACCAGCCCGGCGAGCTGGATGAAGAGCATGGGCACCCAGAGGTTCACCACCACCGTGACGCCGAGGATGATCAGCCAGAAGGGCTTGGTCCGCTTGTCGGCAGCCCGGTAGGCGTCCTCGCGGACGACCGCGGCCATGATCAGGGCGACCACGGCAAGGACCAGCATTGCCGTGTAGATCAGCCCGAGGATTGAATTGAAGCCTTCGAGCAACATGATGTGCACCGCCTAGTAGGTGGATGAGCGCCTCGCGGCCAAGGTACCGGGACAACGGCCGGAGCACCCCGAAAGGTGCCCGACCGTCCTTCCGGCACTCCTGCCGGCCGTCGCGCTACTTGCCGGTGGGCGGCGTGGGCTTCTTGGCGGCGGGCTTGCGCGCGGGCGCCTTCTTGGCGGACGCGGGCGAGGGCTTGGCCTCCGCCTTGACGCTCCTGGCGGCGGGCGCGGGCTTGGCGACCGGCTTCGGCGCGGCCTTGGGCTCCGCCTTGGCCGTCCCGGCCTCCGGCCTGGACTCCTTGCGCGGCTCGACGACGACGGCGATCTCGACGATCTCCCCGGCGGTCTCGCCCCGCCACGTCCGCACGGTCTGCTCGCCGCGCTCGGCGACCTTCTCGTACGTCTCCCGGGCCCTGACCGCGTACTCGGCGGCCACACCCACGCTGCGCAGCGCCAGGTCCTGGGCGCTCTCGCCCAGCTTCTTCAGATCGGTGTCGAACGCCCCGATCACCTCGGTGACCTTGGCCTGGAGGGTGGCCTGCGCCTCCTTGGCCTGCCCGGTCACCTTCTCCTGCACGACCTTGGGGTCGGTGTTGCGCACGGCCTCGATACGCTCCGGCGCCTCGGCCCGCAGCTGCTCGATCAGCGCCGGAACCTTGCGCGCCTGCTGCACGGCGAGATCGGCCGTACCGGCGGCGAAGTAGAGGGGGGTCGGGTCGGTGAGGGTCTTGCGCAGGTCATCGGTGATGGCCATGACTGTGGTCCTCCCGGATCATCAGACTCAGTGTGAGGGTTTTGAAGGCTTTGAAGCTGTATCGGCAGCACTGCCGTCGGCATTGAAGGGCGCGTCCGCACCGGACGCACTCCCCTCCTCGCCCCCGGGCTCGTCCTCGAACCCGTTCTCCTTACGGAAGGAGGCGTAGATCTGCAGCAGCACGCTCTTCTGCCGCTCGTTGATCGACGGATCGGCCAGAATCACCGCCCGCGTCTCCAGCTCGTCCCGCTCCCGCTCGTCCAGGATCCCGGCCCGTACGTAAAGGGTCTCGGCGGAGATCCGCAGCGCCTTGGCGACCTGCTGCAGCACCTCGGCGCTGGGCTTGCGCAGCCCGCGCTCGATCTGGCTGAGATAGGGATTGGACACCCCGGCGGCATCGGCGAGCTGCCGCAGGGACAGCTGTGCGGTCCGCCGCTGCTCACGCAGGTACTCGCCGAGATTGCCGACGTTGAGTGATGCCATGCCTCGATGGTGGACCCTCGGTGCTAACTTTTGCAAGCAGACGCTTGCAAAAGTGTTCCGAACCACTCGTACGGGTGTCTGAGCCTGTGCGACAGGTGTGCCCCTGCCTCACGCGATCCGCGCCGACCTCATCGAAGCTGCTCCGGTCCGGGCCCACGTCTCGCCGAACCCGCTCCGCTCTTGGACAGCGGCCGCTGCGGCGACGGTGATCACTTCGCCGTAGCCGCGACGGCGATGTTCCCGGCACATCCCGGTGCACGCCGCCAGTCCGTCGCGCAGACGCCCATCGACCCGGAAGATCCCCGTGGACAGCCGTCCGACGACCCTACGGATCGCCCCTGCGCCTCGGACACGCGTGAGGGAACTGCTCGTCGGCGGCCTGCGCCGTGTCCTGGCACACCGGGGACCCGTTCCGCTGTCGGCAGACCGGCTGGACGTCATACGGGGAGCTGGCAGGATGGCCGCATGGGGATGAATACAGTGGTGCGCCGACTCGATCTGGGGTACTTCATCCGGCCCGCATCGGAGACGGGCGGCCCACAGCCACGGGTCGAACCCGTCCTTGCCTACCTGGTGCGGCACGACAAGGGGTTGATCCTCTTCGACACCGGGATCGGCAGCGCGGACCCCGGGACCGAAGCACACTACCGGCCCCGCCGGCGAGCGTTGCAGGACGCCCTGTCAGCGTCCGGAGTCGCCCTTGACGACATCTCCATGGTCGTGAACTGCCACCTGCACTTCGACCACTGCGGCGGGAACCCTCTCCTGAGCGGAAAGCCCGTCCTGGTCCAGGACGTCGAACTGGCCACCGCTCGTCGGGGCGACTACACGTTCGATGAGCTCATCGACTTTCCCGGCGCCACCTACGAGGAGATCGCGGGCGAAGCCGAGGTCTGGCCGGGAATCCGGATCATTCCGACGCCCGGTCACACCCAGGGGCACCAGTCGCTGGTCGTCCGGCAGGGCGACGGCACAGTGGTCCTCGCCGGCCAGGCACACGACTTCGCTTCCCACTTCGCGTCCGAGCAGCTGGCCCGCCACGCGACACTTCAGGGCGTGGAGCAGCCACTTCCTCCCTATCAGCACTGGCTGGACCGACTCGCCGACTTCGACCCGCGACGGGTGCTCTTCGCCCACGACTGCTCGGTCTGGGAACCGCCGCAGGCCGAAGGCCGCTGAGCCCCGCTTCCGCGTCCCGGACCGGAGCGGCCGGCCCGTCACGGCATCGACATCACACGTGCGCGAGGTCGGTGGGTAACGCGGCCCGCACCCGGACCGCTCCCCCGTCCCGGCCCGGTCAGCGCCGCCCCGCCCGTGCCAGGGCCTCGACCGCCTGAGCCGCCAGGGTGGCGACGAGACCGGCCGCGGGCGGCATGTCGGTGACGAGGTCGACGGCCTCGCCCGCCCATACCGGCAGGGGCGGCACATCGCCTCTGGCGACATCGGCCTGATAGTCCTGCCGGGCACCGGCGGACGCCGCGAGTTCCGCCTCCCGGCCCCGCCAGCGGTCGAGGTAGGGGTGGCCGAGGGTGCGAGCCGTGTACTTCGCCGGCCACCGGGACCCCCGCGCGATATCGAGAACCCGGCTGCGCTCCGTGTCCTGCCCGCGTCCCCGCACGAGCGCCTCGGTGACCGAGGGGTCGGCGAGCGCCTCCGCCGTGGCCTGGAACCGGGTGCCGATGACCGCTCCCGCAGCGCCCAGGGCCAGGGCGGCGGCCACGCCGCGGCCGTCAGCGATCCCACCGGCCGCCAGCACCGGTACGTGCTCCGCCAGATCCACCGCGACCGGCACGAACGGAAGCGTGGACCGCCCGCGCCGGGCACCGTGCCCACCGCTCTCGGTGCCCTGCGCCACGATGATGTCGGCGCCCAGGTCCACGGCCTGCCGGGCCTCCTCCAGATCGGTGACCTGAATGATCAGCGTCGAACCGGCCGCACGGACGGGTTCCACGAACGGGGCCGGGTCCCCGAAGGACAGCATCACCGCCCGGGGCCCGTACTCCAGCGCCTGCCCGACCGCACCGGCATCAGCCGCCCAGCTCAGGAACCCGACGCCCCAGGGCTCCTGCACGCCCGCCATGACCGGCAGTTCGCGGGCCAGCCAGTCCCGGTCCCCCATTCCGGCGCCCAGCATGCCGAGTCCGCCGCCGCGGGAGACGGCCGCCGCCGGCGCGCCCCCGGCCGATCCGCCCATCGGCGCCAGCACGATCGGGTACCGCACACCGAGCAATTCCGTGAACGCCGTCGAGAGTTCCATGACCGCAAGCATCACCCCGGCCCGCGTGCCACGTCATCCCCGCGTGCCATGTCAGCCCCGTCTGCCCAGGGCATCCCCGTCCACCACGTCATCCCGAGGCCGGACCGGAGACGACGCCTCTTCGGCCTACTTGGACTCGGCCCGCCCGAACGGCTCCGCCCCGGCCGCCGGCCACCTCCCGCGCCGCCTGCCGGGCGGAATCCCCGGGGCAGAGCTCCGTACGGAGGTAGGCCGAGGTGAGCCGCCGGCCGGCGGAGACCCGCTCGGGGTTCTCGTCCGTGGTCTCGGCGACGTCGTATCCGGAGACCCCGCCGAGCCCGTGCTCCGCACCGAACAGGGTGAGCAGGGACTTGGGGCCCGGGGAGAGGTGGTACGGGTCGTCGTGCCAGTCCGGGCCGCGGACGGTCAGGTGGGCGGAGGCGTCCTTGTCGCCCGCGACCACGAGCGCGGGCGCCCGCCCGGATCCGGGGCGGGTACTCGGCAGCCGGGGCGATCCGGGCCTGCCGCGCCCGGATCACCCCAGGAACGCCTCGACCGCCGCGGTGAACCGGCCGGCGTCGTCCAGCCACGGGTAGTGCCCCGCCCCCGGCTGCACGACGAGCGCCGCTCCGGGGAACAGCGCGGCGAATCCGGCCGCCGACCGAGGGGTGCTGTTCAGGTCGAACTCCCCGGCGAGCAGCAGGACAGGGGACCCGAAGCCGGCGATCGCCGCTCGGGTGGCGTCCGGGTCGAAGGCGCCCTCGGCCCCGAAGCCGGCGACGGCCTCCGGGTTCTCCGGCCGGCTCGCCGCGGAGTGCTCCCGTGCCGCGTCGTCCCACCGGCCGTAGAAGAAGGGGGCCACGGCCTCCCAGTCGCCGCCCTCTCCCCGGGTGATCGCGTCCAGCGCGGTGGACGCGGCCGGGTGCCACGGCTCGCCCCTCCGGAGCGCCGCGAGTTCGCGACGCTCCTCCCCGGTGATGTCGATACCGACGGCCCGGGTGCTCGGGGTGATCAGGGCGAGCCTGCCCACATGGTGCGGGAACCGGGCCGCGTACAGCGTCGCGATGTTCGTACCGGCCGAGTGGGCGAGCAGGTCCGGCCGGGGCAGGCCGAGGTGTTCGCGCAGGGCCTCGATGTCGTCGACGAGGCGGTCGCAGCGGTAGGACGAGGCGTCCTCGGGGACCGCGGACCGTCCGGTGCCGCGCAGGTCCGGGACGATCAGGCGGCGGTGATCGGACAGGCCGCCGAGTTCGCCCAGGTAGCGGGAGTCCGCGGGGCCTCCCGGGACGCAGATGAGCGGGTCGCCGTCCCCGTGGACGCGGTAGGCGAGCCGGGTTCCGTCGGACGCGCGGAAAGTGGTCACAGGAGGGTTCCTTTCTGCCGTGAACAGGCCGGTACGGCAGCGGAGCCGCCCGGTGGGCACGGGATGCGGAGGGGGGGGTTCCAGCTGCTGCCGCGGGCGGTGAGGGCGGCAGCAGCTGGAAGGGCGTGCGGCGCCGCGTCACCGGTGGGCCGTCGCCGCCTCCGTCGCCGCCCGGAGTGCGTCCCCGCCCGCGCCCGTCAACAGGTCCGCGCTGTCCGCCCACTGGTCCACGGCCCCGGTCAGCGGACGGCCGCGCAGCTCCGGGTCCGTGACCGAGGCGGCCAGCGGGCGGGCGAAGCGTTCCGCGTGCAGGACCAGGAACGGCCTGCCGTGGTACGGGCGCGGGGACGGGTCCACCGGGTCGACGAGGCCGCTCGCGTTCTGGCGGATCGCCACCGCCTCGTACGCGGCACAGAGGTGCCGTTCCCGTTCCGACAGGTCCGTGGCCGCCAGCGCGCCGCGCAGGGATGGCAACAGCCCTTCGGCCGCGTCCAGTTGAGCGAACGCGCTGCCCAGCCATTTGCCGTACGGCGCGTACCGCCGCTCCAGGAGCAGGCTGAGGCGCATGAGGTCGCGCACCAGCCGGGCCGCGACCACGGCCGAGCCGAGTTCGTCCCCGACCTCGGCGCAGCGCCCCACGAAGGCCTCCTCCTGGGAGATCCGCTGCCACTGACACGCCAGCAGGTAACGCCACACCTGTTCGGGATACCGGGCCAGCCGCCGCCGCGCGGCGGTGAGGAGGCCGGGGCCGTCGTGGAACACCGCGCCGCCGGTGATCCCGGCGAGCCTCTGCTGCGGCATCGCGAGCCAGTCCAGGACGGCGGGTTCGGCGGCCGACGCGTCGAAGCCGGCTTCCCGGGTCAGCCAGTCACCGAGGTCGTGCGCGGCCACGCGGTGGCTGACCGGCCCGTCGGTCGCCTCCATGTGCCCGACCGGGTCGAGCGGGTCATCGGCGGGGCGGAAGTGGGTGGGCCAGCCGCGGATCTCCTTCGGCAGCCGGTCCGCCAGGAGCCGCCGGATCGCCTCGCCGTGCGCCGTCACGTCGTCCGCCGCGAGAAAGAGGTCCAGACGCGGGCCCCAGTCGTGGTCGGCCGACCGGGCCGTGTCGAAGCCGAGCACCTCGGAGCCCGGCCCGATCCGCGCGGCGGCGTACGGCAGTCCGGGGAAGGCGGCGTCCAGGACCGGCCGCACCCCCTCCTCGTACAGAATCCGGGAGAGCTCCAGACCGGGCAGGAAGGCGGCTTCGGGGTGGGTCATACGGCCACTGTGCGGGGGCGGAACCGGTTCGGCCAGCGAAATAGTCCCGGACCGGCCGCGCCGGAACGCACCGCACCGCACCGCACCGCACCGGGAAAGTTCGCTTGCGGACGATCCGCCACAGACCGAATTGTTACCCTGCCAGACCGGCCCGAGTGGTCGCGGACCGGCGCGTGGTCATCCGGCTCCCGCGTCTCGCGGCTGTACGGAACGGCGCTGGAGATCCCCGCCGCGCAGTGAACACCCGGCGCGGAAACGGTCCTCGGCTGCCGGGCCCGGCGCTACTCCCCGTCCGGTTCCGCCGGCAGGCCGGGCCGTAGCCCCTCATCGGGCACCGTCACCAGGCGGACGGCCGTCTGCCGTGCGCCGGGGAATGTCCGCCAGGGCCTGTCCGGCGGGCCCGGCGGTGACCGCCCGTGCGGCCCCGCTGACGGCCCGTGCGGCACCCGCGCGGGCAGACGCTCTAGGATCCCGCCCATGGCACCCGACCCCGGCTACACCTGCTCCCGCTGCGGCGGACACCATACGGAACTCCCCATGGGGTACTCGACCATGGCGCCCGACGTCTGGGACGCGAGTCTGGAGAGCGACCCGGACAGCATGCTCTCGACGGACCAGTGCATCGTCAGACACGAGCACTACTTCATCAAGGGTCTGATCGAGATACCCGTGGCGGGCAGCCAGGAGCCGTTCTCCTGGGGCGTCTGGGTATCACTGAGCCGGGAGAACTTCGGCCGGACCCTCGATGTGTGGGAGACCCCGGGCCGGGAGTCCGAGAAGCCGTACTTCGGCTGGCTGACCACCGAGCTGGGGCTCTACTCCCCCCGTACGACCAACCTGAAGACCAACGCGCACACCCGCCCCATCGGCCGGCGCCCGCTCATCGAGCTGGAGCCGACCGACCACCCGCTGGCCGTGGAGCAGCGGAACGGGATCACGCTCGACCGGGTGCGGGAGATAGCCGAAGCGGTGCAGCACGCCGAGGACACCCCCTAAGGGCTATTCGCCGGCTCTCCGGCTCTCCGGCTCTCCGGCTCTCCGGCTCTCCGGCAAGCAGCGCCTGCGTCAGTCGCGTCGCGGGCAGGTCTGTCCGTAGGGGATTTCGGGAAGGTAAGCGCGCCATTCGCGGGGAGTGATCTGCCTTCCCGTGCGGCGGCAGATCGCCCGGGTCGCGGCCTGCGGTGACAGCTCGTAGGTGTGGGCCGCCGTGTGGCTGCCCGCCGCCCGCAGCACGTGGTCGCTCTCGAAGACGAGGCTGCCGATGGTGTCACCCGCGGTCGGCAGGGGCATACCGATGCGCTGGTGGGTGGTGGAGTCCCAGAGCTGCACGGACCCTTCGTCTCCGGCGACGGCCAGGGTGCGGCTGTCGGGTGTGAAGGCCAGGGCGGACACGTACTGGGAGGTGGACGTGTCCGGGTCGGCGAGTTCGCCGAGCCGCCGCGTGATCCGGCCGTCCCAGAGCCCGACCCGGCCTGAGCCGTCACCGACGGCCAGGTACTTCCCGTCAGGGCTGAAGGCCAGGGCCGTGGCCCTGCCCGGAGTCCGCGACGGAGGGAGCGGTGTGCCGGAGGGCAGTCGGTACGCCGTGCCCTGCGTCGTGGTGAGCAGGGCGCCGTCGGGGCTCAGTACCGGCCGGCCGGCCGCATCGGGGATGGTGGCGGTGACGGCCTTCTTTCCGACGTCCCAGATCCGGATGACCGCCGACGGGCCCGGTTCGCCGGCGATGACCAGTTTCCGGTCGTCCGGGGTGAAGACGATGTCCCGCCATTCGATCCCGCTGAGGTCGCTGCCCGCCAGGACGGCGGTGGTGCGCTGCCGGGGCACGTCGTAGAGGGCGATTCGCCCCGGGTCGGACGGGTCTTCGACTTCTGTCACACCGTAGGCGAGGGTCCGTCCTGTGGAGTCGAAAGCGAGAGCGACGACGCAGTGCTGGATTTTTTCGTACTGCGGACAGGGCACGCGCGGTGGCGTTGCGAGCAGCGCACCGGTCTTTCCGTCGAGGATGCGCACGCGGACGTGCCGGCCGTCCGGGTCCGGCCGGGCGACAGCGAGCTTGTCGCCCGAGCGGCTGTACTGGGCCGGCGCGGGCGCGCGGCCCCATGGGGCGGTGAACATCGGCCCCAGGTCGAGGGTGTGCACGAGGGGCCCCCAAGATCCTTCGGGGCCGCCGAGGTAGCGGAGTGTGTGCGACGCGGCATCGAGACGGAGGTCTTTGACGGTCTCGCCGGACAACTGGTGTCGTACCGACGGGAAGTCCGGGTTGGCCAGTCGCCACACGAGGATCTCCGTGCCGTCCGAGGCTGCCAGGTAGGAGCCGTCCTCGCTCAGCACCGCGGTCTTCAGCCCGCTTTGTTCCACCGGCGGCAGCTCCCGGCCCGAGGCGATGTGCCAGGCGCGAAACCCTCTGTCGGTGATCACCCCGAGGTATGCGCTGTCCGGACTGAAGACGATGTGTTCGTGAACGCACTGCTCAAGAGTGACTTCGGGAAGCCACGCAGCGGAGATGCGGCGCTTTTTGCCGACGTCCCACAGCTGTAGTCGCTCGCCTTCCGTGCACAGCGCCAGGTAACGGTCATCGGAGCTGACCGTCGCATCGGGAACGAGCCCATCAGGGATGACGGAGTGTCCGCCCATGAGAGTGAAGGGCCGATGCTCCATCTCCAACTGCTGCCTCAGCGCCGTCTGCCGGGCCCAGGGGATCCTTTCCAGCATCCCGGTATCCGTGCCGCCGCCTCCGGGAACCTCGATCCGCAGGAGTACGCGCCGGGTTTCCGCGTCGACCAGGCTGACCGAGTAGCCGGCCGCGTCGGAGTCGTAGACGGCAAGGCTGCGGCCGCTCGGCGTCATCTCCGCTCCGTCGTAGGCGGACAGCGCCGTGCTTCTGTCCGTGTGTCCGGTGGTGAGGTCACGCAGTGAGACCGTCCGACGGCCGTGCACCGGGACCGCTTCACCGCCGAATACCGGCAGCCACCGGGCGTCCGCGCGGATGAAGCCCGCTTCGTCGAAGTCCCGGCCGAGCCCGGGACGCACGTCGATGCGCCGGTGGCTGTCGACGTCCCAGCGGGCCACCCGGTCCGCGCCCACGCTGACGAGCGTGCGGCCGTCAGGGGTGAGGTGGCGCATGGACGCGGCACTGCTGTCCGGGTCGGTGAAGACGTCCTGCTGCTTCTGCACCATGGCGCTCAGCAGCGCCGATCGCGTCTCGGGCAGGTCGGCAACCTGCCAGGCGGCCAGGCTCAGGCGCATGGCGGTCTGTGGGTCGGACAGACGAAGGCCGGCGGCGGTACCGACGAGGCGGCGGGCCTCGGCCTCGCGGCGGCGTTGCTCGCTGATCCGGTTCTGCTGCCAGGCAGCCAGGCCGGCGAGGAGGCTCAGCGCAAGGAGAGCGGACAGGACGGTGATCCCGGCCCGGCGGCGGTGGTGCCGCCGGCGCCGGGCGGTGAGACTGGCCTTGAGGAACTGTCGTTCCCCATCGGTCAGTTCCCTGCTGTGCTCCGGGCTGCCGAAGTACCCCGCAGCCTCGTCCAGACGCAGCCCCCGGTACAGAGCCCCGGTGTCGCACTGAAGGCTCTGCCAGTTGGCGGCCGCTTCCGTGAGCCGGCGCTGGGCGCGGACCCGGTCGCGGCTCGCGTCGAGCCATGAGCCGAGCCGGGGCCAGGCAGCGAGCACGGCCTCGTGAGCGAGATCGACCCAGTCCTCGTCGAGGGTGATGAGGCGAGCGCGGGCGAGGCGTTCGAGGACGAGTTCGGTGTCCTGCGTGCCGCCCGGACCCAACGCGGTGATCTCGGCGCGTGGGGCGGGCCGGCGGGTGTCCGGGCTGCCCTTGCCCGGGGTGACCAGGCGGAGCAGGATGCGCCGGGCCGTGTCGGCCCGGTCGGGTGACAGGCGCCGGTAGAGGTCCTCCGCGGTGCGGGCGATCGCGCCGTGGATGCCGCCTGCCTCGTCGTAGGCGGCTTCGGTCAGTACCCTCCCTCTGCGGTGTCGCCAGGTCTCCAGCAGAGCGTGGGACACCAACGGGAGGCTGCCGTCCTCGTCGGCGGATTCGCTGAGGAGCCGCGCTGTCAGCGCACGTTCCACGACGAGCCCGGCGTGTGCCGCGGGCTTGATGATCGCCTCGCGCAGCTCCTCCGCACTCATGGGAGGCACCAGCAGGGTCGACTTGCGGGCCGCCTCGGCGAGTGCTCGATACCGGGTGAGGTGACCGTAGAAGTCGGCGCGGACAGCGATCACGACTCGTGCACCGCGGCCGGCCCCGGGGGCGGAGCACAGCAGTTCAACGAAGCGTGCGCGTTCGCCCGGGTCCGAGCACTGCGTGAAGATCTCCTCGAACTGGTCCACCACGAGCAGCGTGCCCTCGGTCATGGCTGTGGGATCGAGCAGTCCGGCATGGGTGTGCGCAGGACGCGGACCGGGTGTGAGGATGCGGATCGTGGATGTCCGGTGGCCACGGGTCGCGCCCTGCCGCACGCGGTGCAGCAGTCCTGCCCGCAGCAAGGAGGACTTGCCGCTGCCCGACGGCCCGACCAGCACGACCATCTCTCTTCGGACGAACAGGTCGACCAGTTCGTCGACGAGGTGGTCCCGCCCGAAGAACCGATCGTGGTCTTCGACGTCGAAGCGGGCCAGGCCCGGATAGGGGGAGTTGCCCGCTTCCGAGGCCGCGTTGTCGTCGCCCACTTCACGTACCGCCCGCTGCCAGCGTTCCTCCCACTCCTCGCAGTCGCCCTCGCAGGCACGGACGTAGGCGATGACGACCGGGAGCGTCGGTAATCGCACTCCGGCAGCGGCCTGCGCGAGGGTCGCGGCGGAGTACTGCCCCTTGCCCGCCATCGCCCGGTAGGTGATTCCTCCGGCCTTGTCACGCAGCTTCCGCAAGGCGCCGGCGAATTCGGCGACAGGCCCCCCGTCCATGTCCAACGGCCGCTCACGACGCCCCATGGCTTCCCCCTCATCCGCAGGCTGCCCCATCGAAGCTACGAACCTCGGCGGGCGTCCACAAGGCGGCACACCGCCCGCCCGCGTGGGCCGCCGCGATTGTCCGAAGTGGCAAAAGGGGGCTGCCGGACAATCGCCCGGCCGCGAAAGCTGAGGTCATCCCGAGACGGCCGCACCTGACGCGGCGGTCTCCCCCGCACGGCCCGAGAAGGACCGTGCGGGCCAGGGAAGCCCGCGACCTCGGTCGCGCACGGAGCTGCCGGCTGTCGGCGGCTCCCCAGCCGAAGGAGACAACACCACATGGGACGTCATCGTTTGACCCTTGCCGCGCTCGGAGCCACGCTGGCACTGGGAAGCGCGCTGAGCACCGGATCCGGAGCAGTGGCGGCCACGCCCGCGGGCACCACGGCGGCGTGGGGCGGCTGCGCCGTCGGGGACATCTGCGTCTACTCGGGCGCCAACGGCACCGGGTCGGTATGCGCTTGGGACGGAGACGACCTCGACTGGCGCGGCGGCACCGTCCAGTGCAGTTGGTCCGGGTCGAAGAACGTCCTGTCGGTCTGGAACCGCGGTACGGGAGGGGATGGCTCCTACCGGCACGTGAAGTTCTACAAGGGTGCCGACTACAAGGGCTACAACGGCTGCGTCCACCAGGGCGCCAAGGGCAACACCGGGTCGCACCTCAGGTCTCACAAGTGGGCCACCAGCTGCTGATCCGCACACTCGCGCCGGGGAGCGACGCCTTCGTACCCCTCGCGACGGGGCCGACGTGAGAGGGCCGCGTCGCTGAGACCCGCGCAGTGGTCGGGTACCCGAGTGGGATGACGATCCGGGTACCCGACCACATCCCGGCCGCAGAACACCTGCTGGGGCGGTCCGCGGCCTACCGCCCCAGCCCCGACCGCAGCTGTGCGAACCCCAGCTCCGCCGCCTCGACCGCGTCCCCGTACACCTGGTCCGCGCTCTGTCCCGCGCTGATCCGCCGCCAGTTGTCCAGGGCGAGGATGCGCAGGACCGCGATGATCTGGCCCGCGGCCAGCCGATCGGGCACCCGGTCGCCCAGGGCACGGGCGAGAGCGGCCTCGGAGCGGCCCTGGTACGCGTAGAGCCTGGCCACCAGGGACGGCGTGCCGTAGAGCAGCCGGTGGAACGCCAGCACCTCGGGCACGTCGCAGAGGCCGGTGACCGGGTCGCGCCGCTCCAGGCCGTCCAGGAAGTTGCGCCGCAGCGCGTCCAGCGGGGATTCGCCGTCCGCGCGGGCGGCGACCGTCCGGGCGGGCTCGTCCTCGTGATCGGCGAACCGGTGCAGGACCAGGTCCTCCTTGGACGGGAAGTACCGGAACAGCGTCGGCTTGGAGATGTCCGCGGCGGCCGCGACCTCCGCCACCGAGACCTTGTCGAAGCCGCGCTCCAGGAACATCGCGATCGCGGCGTCGGAGACGGCCTGGTACGTCAGCTGCTTCTTCCGCTCGCGCAGGCTCATGGGCGCGTTCGGCCCACGGGGCGCGTCCTCGTCCGCCGCCGCGCCGGACCCGGGCTTCTCTCCGCTCATGACCATGAAGCGTACGGCCGGACTCACCGACGCCGCTCCCGGACCAGCACCTCGATGCCGTCCAGCACCCGTTCGAGGCCGAAGCGGAACTCGTGGCCGGGCTCCTCCGGGCCCAGGATCACGCCGGACGCCACCAGCCGGGAGAGCGCGGGATGGCGCTCGGGGTCGACCAGCCGGTCCAGGGTGCGGGCGTAACCCTCCATCACCTCTTGCGCCGATACGCCGCGCGCCTCGACGGCCGCGTCCAGATCGCCCATGAGCAGCGCCTCGTTCCGTACGAAACCACTGACCAGAAGGATGACGGAGACCGCGTCGCCCGGCCCGAGACCGCTGCCTTCGAGGGCCTGGAGGCCCTGTTCCCACCAGGCGACGGAGTGCGGGCTCGCCGGCGGTCCGGAGATCGGGATGCGGAGCATCCACAGGTTGCGGTGGAAGACCCGGCGCTGCGCCCAGGCCCACTGCGCGAGCGCCTCCCGCCAGCCGGCCCCCTCCTCCAGGGCGGGCAGCGGGGGCGGCGGGCCCATGGCCGCCTCCTGCATGAGTACGTAGAGCTCGTCCTTGGCGCCCACGTACCGGTAGAGCGACATCGTCGAGGCGCCGAGGTCCTTGGCGACCCGGCCCATGGACACCCCGCCGAGCCCTTCGGACGCCGCCACCGCCACCGCGGCGTCCACGATGCGCTCCAGGGTGAGCCCCGGCTTGGGTCCCTTCACCGGGCGCGCCCGCAGCCCCCAGGCGGCCTCGATGCTGACCGGCAGGCCCGTACCGCCCGGCGAACCGTTCTCTTCCGTCACCTGAACCCACCTTCCCTTGACGGCCATCCTAGTTATGCGTAACCCTTACACAGTAACGCGTAACCAATACGCAGAAGACCCCATGCGCAGAAAGCGGTGCACCCATGCCACGAGGCACACCCATGCCCCCGGCCGCCATGATCGAGGCCCACGGCCTGACCAAGTCGTACGCAGCGGCAGCGCCGCCCGTCCTGGACGGCGTGGACCTCCGGGTCGACCGCTCCACCGTCTTCGCCCTGCTCGGCCCCAACGGCGCGGGCAAGACCACCGCCGTCCGCATCCTGGCCACGCTCACCACCGCCGACAGCGGCACGGCCCGCGTCGCCGGGTACGACGTCGTGGCCGACCGGAGCCGGGTGCGCCGCGCCATCAGCCTCACCGGGCAGTACGCCGCCGTCGACGAGACGCAGACCGGCGAGGAGAACCTGCGCATGATGGGCCGGCTGGCCGGCCGCTCCCGGGCCGACGCCCGCCACCGCGCCGCCGAACTCCTCGAACGCTTCGGCCTCACCGAAGCGGCCCGCCGCACCGTCCGCACGTACTCCGGCGGCATGCGGCGCAGGCTCGACCTGGCGGCCGGACTGGTCGGCAGCCCGCGGCCGGAGGTCTTCTTCCTGGACGAGCCGACGACCGGTCTCGACCCCCGCAGCCGGCAGGAGCTCTGGCAGGTGGTCCGCGGCCTGGCCACCGACGGCGCCACGGTCCTGCTCACCACCCAGTACCTGGAGGAGGCCGACCGGCTCGCCGACCGCATCGCCGTCCTCGACCGGGGCCGCAAGGTCGCCGAGGGCACCGCGGACGCGCTGAAGTCACGCGTCGGGGGACACCGCCTGGACCTGGTCATGGCCGACCACGCGAGCTACCTCCGGCTCACCCACCGCGCCGTCCACCACGCCCCCGCGACCCTCACCCTCGGGCTGCCGACGGACGGCTCGGCGGCCCGGGTCCGGGCGCTGCTCGACGAGATCGACCCGGACGGCACGGCGGTCGAGCGGTTCACCCTGCACACCACCACGCTCGACGACGTCTTCCTGGCCCTGACCGCGACGACGCGGACACCGGCCGCCCATGTCTGAAACGCTCGCCACCACCGCCCCGGCCCGGCCCCTGTCCGGGATCCGCGCCCCGCTCCTCCACGCCGGCACGATGGCCGCCCGTTCGCTGCGCATCAGCAGGCGCAACACCGACGCCCTCGTCACCTCGCTGATGCTGCCGATCATGCTGATGCTGATCTTCGTCTACTTCTTCGGCGGCGCGATCGACACCGGGGTCGCGCACACCGCGTACGTCACCTACGTCGTCCCCGGCGTCCTGCTCCTGTGCGCCGGCTTCGGCTCCGCCACCACCGCGGTGGCCGTCAGCGAGGACATGAAGAGCGGCATCATCGACCGCTTCCGCACCCTCGACATCGGCGGTACGCCGATCCTCGCCGGCCACGTCGCCGCGAGCACGGCCCGCAACCTGGTCTCCACCGCCCTGGTACTGGGCGTCGCCCTCCTGATCGGCTTCCGCCCCACCGCCACCGCCACCGGCTGGCTCCTCGCCCTCGCCGTCCTGGTCGCGTACATCGTCGCGCTGTCCTGGCTGTCGGCGGCGATCGGCCTGCTCGCCAAGACCCCGGAGGCGGCCGGGGGATTCACCTTCCTGATGTCGTTCCTGCCCTACCCGAGCAGCGCCTTCGTCCCGGTCGACTCCATGCCCAGCTGGCTCCACGGCTTCGCCGACCACCAGCCCATCACCCCGGCCATCGAGTCCCTGCGCGGTCTCCTGCTGGACCAGCCGGTGGGCAACTCCCCCTGGATCGCGCTGACCTGGGCCGGCGGCATCCTGCTGACAGCGATGGCGCTGTCGGGCGCGCTGTTCAGGGTGCGGACCCGGTGACGACGGAACCGGGCACTCCTGCCGGAACCTGTCCGGTCAGAACACGTCCGGGCACCAGGCCCGCCGCCCCGCCCGGAACACCACGTCCGCCAGCGCCGCCGCGCCCGGGGTCAGCTCCTCTACGCGGTCCAGGGCCGCCAGCCGCAGGGCCGACTCGTCGCCCAGGTAGAGCGTCCCCAACTCCCTGACGTCCAGGGCCAGATCCGCGCTGCGCGTCGTCGGGGCGCAGGTGGCGCCGGCCGGGGACGCGTCCAGGTGGAAACGGCCGGCGGTGAGGCCGGTGGCGTCGTGGATGTCCAGGACCAGGGAGCCGGGGACCGCATAGGTGCGGGCCTCCAGCGCGCGTACGACGTCCAGGACGCGCACCCACAGGAAGTCCGCCTGCGTCACCACGCGGGCCGCGCGCGGGTCCGGGAGGAGCAGCGGGAGCAGGTCGTCGGGGGCGCGGTTGCCGGTACGGACCGTGGTGACCCAGTCGACCGAGCAGAGGAAGTGCCACAGCGCCCGCTCCGCCGCCGGGGTCGTCGCGATCATGCTGCGCACCGTCGCCCGGTTCAGCGGCTGCTTGGCGTCGCCCCAGTGGTCGTCGGCGCGGTAGACGAGGAGACCGTCCACGGTGCCCTCGGCGTCACGGTGGACGGCGTGGAACGGCTCGGTCCAGTGGTCGTTCGGGAAGAGCGCGTTGCCGGTCGTCAGGTCCCACCAGCGGTCGCCGCGGCTCACCACCCCGTGCTGCCGGGCCCGCAGCCGGTCGTGGAGGGCCGGCCCCAGCTTGCGCACCTCCGCGCCGTCCACCAGGTCGATCCGGCCGCCGTCCGCGGGCGACGTCCCGGACAGCCGGGGGTCGAGCCCCGCCCGGGGTATGTCGATCTCCCACTCGGTGGTCCAGGCCGCGGGACCGAAGCCGTAGCGCCCGTAGATCGGGTACTCGGCGGCGATCAGCGTGGCGGCCACGTCGCCGCGCTCCTTGGCCGCCGCCAGGTCGTTCGCCATCAGCCGGGTGAGCAGCCCGCGACGGCGGTGGGTGGGGGTCACGGTGACGTTGGTGATCGCGTCGGCCGGCACCGTCGCCCCGCCGACGACGGTCAGCTCCTGCGCGAACGAACGGAACGTCGCCACGCACCGGCCGGCGTCGAACACCCCCTGGACGCGGGCCGGATCCATGTGCGGCAGCCGTCCGGCCACCTCCTCGTCCGAGGGGGTCGGCGGGCGCAGGAAGCCGGTGTTCAAGGCACGCAGCCAGTCGGCGAACTCGGACTCGGTGACGGGACGGGCCTCAAGGCTGTTCATGCGCTCCACGCTAGACACGGCGGTGCGGGATGTCGCCCGCTTTTCCTGGTGTACGGGACCGGCGTTCGGGCCGGAACCCGGCCCCGTGCACCGGCGTCAGAACGCCGCCCGGATCTCCCCCACCTCCGCGGCGCCGCCCAGCAGCGGCGCCCGGCCGATCCGCGACACCACCGGGGCGTCCACCCCGAGCAGCCCCAGCGCACGGGCCAGGACGGGGCCGAGCGCACGGCCCGAGCCGTCGTCGACCTTGAAGGCCAGGGCCCTGCCGTCCGCGAGCGCCACCGCTTGTACCGCCTCCGCGCCCATCTTGGACAGCGTGCCCGGCACCTCGCGCATCAGCCAGGTGTCGGGGCGGCGGGTGCCCGCCACGTACTCGGGGTGGGCGCGCATCGCGTCCGCCACCCGGCGCTCCGCCGTGTCCGGTGCCGCCGTGACGAACGTACGGAACGCCCGCGCGAGGCCCACCAGGGAGATCGCCATCAGCGGCGCCCCGCAGCCGTCCGTGCCGACCGCGGCGACCGGTTCGCCCGCCGCCTCCTCGACCACCTGGTGGACCAGCCGCTGGAGCGGGTGCGCCGGGTCGAGGTACGTGGCCGGGTCCCAGCCGTTGCGCACGCACACCGCGAGCATCGCCGCGTGCTTGCCCGAGCAGTTCATGGTGATCCGCTCCCGGACGTGGCCCGCGGCGAGATACGCCTCCGCCTCGGCCGGGTCCAGCGGAAGGTCGGGCGGGGTCTGCAGATCGTCGGTCGACAGTCCGTGCTCGGTGAGCATCTTGCGTACGAGATCGAGGTGGAAGCCCTCGCCGGCGTGGCTCGCGGCGGCCAGCGCCAGCCGCTCCCCGGACAGTTCGAGCCCGGCCCGCAGCACGGCCGCGGCCTGCATCGGCTTGTTGGACGACCGGGGGAAGACCGGTGCCGCCGGATCGCCGATGGCCAGCTCGACGCTGCCGTCGGCGGCCAGGACCACCAGTGATCCGCGATGGTGGCCCTCGACGAAACCGGACCGTACGACCTCGGCCAGCACCGGCGGGGCGGGTGCCGGGCCGGATATGGCGCCGGACGGGGCGGACGGGGCTGCGCTGGAGGTCATGGTGGCCTTCCGGGGACGGGCTGCGGGACCCGCCCCCGGAGGGGTTGCCTCAGGCGAGCAGGTCGTCTACTTGTGCTTCCCCGTCACGGTACCTGCGGGCGATCTCCGCACTGCAGCCGTCCGCGGTGCGCTGGAGCCGGTGACGGCGCCGGGAGACCTGCTGCTCGTAGCGGACCAGGCGGCCCATCGCGGTGTGCAGCTCTTCGTCCGTACGGGCGTCGAGGTCGGAGAGTTCGACCTCGGCGAGCGTCTCGGCGGCCAGCTGCCGGTACTCGTCGCTGCGCGGGGTGCTCAGCGTCACGTGCCGGGCGGAGGAGCGGTGCAGCGACGGGGCGTCGGCGAGGATCTCCGAGAGCCGGTCCACCACCGGCGACTCGGGGTCCCGCCGCCGGGCCAGCTCGGCCCGCAGGATGTCGATGCGGCCCTGGACCAGCCGCCGCACATAGCTGAGGTCGGCCTCGTCGCGCTGCGAGTCGCGGCGCAGGGTGCGCAGCTCCGGCAGCCGCAGGGCGCCCAGTTCGGGCGGGGGCGCGGCCGGACCTTCGTCGGAGCCCTGTCCGGTCCGCTGCACGGGTGGGCGCATGGTGCTCGTACCCGTACCCGCACTGCTGTTGACGCCGGCACGCGTGACCGGCACGGTGCCCGGGGACTGCCCGGTTCCATGGGTGCTCATGCTTGTGTCCATCCCCTCGACCGGTGCGTCGGCGCACCGCCTCCGAGCATCGTGCCACTCCGAGGGTGCCGGTGGAGATGCTCTGTACCCGTTCAGCCCAAGATAGGTTGGTCTGTATGCGTGCAGTGGTACAGAGGGTGGACGGCGCGAGCGTCACGGTGGCCGACGCCGACGGCGAGGGCGGCGGCCCCGCCGTGGTCGGCGAAATCATCGGCGAGGGCCTGTGTGTGCTGGTCGGAGTCACTCATGAGGACACCCCCGAGAAGGCGGCGCAGCTCGCCCGCAAGCTCTGGTCGGTCCGCATCCTGGAGGGCGAGAAGTCCTGCTCCGATGTGAATGCACCGCTTCTGGTGATTTCGCAGTTCACTCTCTACGGGGACGCCCGGAAGGGCCGCCGGCCCACCTGGAACGCCGCCGCGCCCGGCGAGAGTGCCGAGCCGCTGGTCGACGAGGTGGTCGCGCGGCTGCGGGCGCTGGGGGCGCGGGTGGAGACGGGCCGGTTCGGGGCGGACATGCGGGTCTCGCTCACGAACCACGGCCCGTTCACCGTCATCATCGAGGTCTGATCCGGCGGCCGGAGGGCGGCAGGGCAGGGTCTACGGCTCGACGACCGTCTCCTGGGCCGCCGCCGTGTTCTCCCCCGCCAGCAGCTCCGCGTCCACCGCCACGTTCCGCTTCACCAGGGCCAGGGCGATCGGCCCCAGCTCGTGGTGGCGGGCGGAGCTGGTGATGAAGCCGAGCTGACGGCCCTCGGGCCCGTCCGCCGCGAGCCGGACCGGGGTGCCGTGCCCGGGGAGCAGCACCTCGCTGCCGTCCAGGTGCAGGAAGACCAGGCGGCGGGGCGGCTTGCCCAGGTTCTGCACCCGGGCCACGGTCTCCTGGCCCCGGTAGCAGCCCTTCTGGAGGTGGACGGCGGTGCCGATCCAGCCCAGCTCGTGCGGGATGGTGCGGTGGTCGGTCTCGAAGCCGAGGCGCGGACGGTGGCCCTCGACGCGCAGCGCCTCGTAGGCCAGGACCCCGGCGGCCGGGCCGTTCTCCGCCGCGTACGCCTCGAGTTCGGCGCGCGGCAGGAACAGGTCACGGCCGTACGGCATCTCCCGTACCGCGACTCCCTCCGGCGCCGGAGCGATGGAACCGGCCGGCAGGTACACGACCGCGAAGTCCTCGGTGCGGTCGGCGACCTCGACCCGGTAGAAGAACTTCATCGACTCCAGGTAGCCGATCAGCTCGCCCTGGGTGTCCGGCTCGACGTGCATCCACACGGTCTCGCCGTCGTCGACGAGGTACATGGCGTGCTCGATGTGCCCGTTCGCGGTGAGGATCAGGGACTCGGTGGCCTCACCCGGTGCCAGGTCGGTGACGTGCTGGGTGATCAGGAGGTGCAGCCAGGCCAGCCGGTCGCTCCCGGTGACGGTGACGACGCCGCGGTGCGAGAGGTCGACGAGGCCGGAGCCGTCGGCGAGGGCACGCTGCTCGCGGAACAGGTCGCCGTAGTGCGCGGCGACGCCTTCGTCGCAGCCCTCGGCGGGGACGGCGCCGGGCAGGGACAGCAGGGGGCTCTTCATGCGACCAGCGTACGACTCGGGCCCGCGGAGACGGTCGGGCGACCTCTCAGGCCGGCTTCGCGGACCGCTCCGCCGCCTTCGCCGCGCAGTCCGCGCAGCGGCCGAAGATCGCGAAGTGCTTCATGTCCGTCTCGAACCCGAAGGTGCCGCGCAGCTTCTCGGTGAACTCGGCGACGACGCCGACATCGGCCTCGATGACGTTCGTGCAGTCCCGGCAGACCAGATGGATGTGGTGATGGCGGTCGGCCAGGTGGTACGTCGGGGCTCCGTGGCCCAGATGGGCATGGCTGACCAGCCCCAGCTCCTCCAGGAGCTCCAGGGTCCGGTAGACGGTCGAGATGTTCACACCGGACGCGGTCCTGCGCACCTCGGAGAGGATGTCGTCGGGCGTCGCGTGTTCCAGCGTGTCGACGGCTTCCAGGACAAGCTGCCGCTGCGGCGTCAGCCGGTAGCCGCGCTGCCGAAGATCGGTCTTCCAGTCGGTGCTCACCACAGGCCCAGTGTAGGCGGGCGCGGCTGCCGCACCCAGCGGAGTGCGGAGTCCGCGGGACGGGGTGACCGCCCACCGGCTACTTGAAGAACGCGATCCCGTCGTCCGGCAGGTCACCGAGGCTCTTCGCCATCGCGGCGACCTCTTCGGGGGTGACGACCTTCTTCAGGTGTGCCGACATGTACGGCCGCAGCTCCACCTCGGGCGTGGACTTCTCGCCGACCCACATCAGGTCGCTCTTCACATAGCCGTAGAGCCGCTTGCCACCGTTGTACGGGCCGGAGGCCGCGGTCCGGGCCACCGCGTCGGTGACCAGGTCGATCTGCGGCTTCCTGTGGGCCAGCTCGCCGTACCAGATCTCGATGACGCCCTGGTCCCGGACCATCACGACCTCGACCTTGCGGTCCTTGTCGATGCGCCAGTAGCCGGACTCGGACTCCAGCGGCCGGACCTTCTCGCCCTCGGCGTCGAGCACCCAGGAGTGCGAGACGTACTCCAGGAAGTCCCGGCCGTCGTGGCTGAAGGAGACCTCCTGGCCGAAGTTGCACTTCTCGGCACCGGGGAAGTCGGACACACCCGCGCCCACCCAGTTGCCCAGGAGGAAGGCCAGCGGGACGAGGTCCGGGTGGAGGTCGGACGGAATCTCGATCATGAGCGGCTCAGACGATCTGTGAGGCGGGGGGACGGGGAGGGGCGCGCGTGGAGCCGGGAGGTCAGCGCTGACCCTCGTACAGCTTCTTCACGGTCAGGCCGACGAAGGCGAGGGTGCCGACACAGACCAGGACCAGCAGGGTGGTGAAGAATGCCTCAAGCACGGGAGCTCCTTGAACGAGCGATATGGCAGCAGTACGGGCCGGGGCCCAGCCTAATGGGTGGGGGCCCGGCCCGCCGGTTCGGGGTTTGCCTCGGGGCGGCCGGCTCCGCGGGGCGGCCCGCCCGAGGATTAGAGTTCGGCACATGCCGAAGAAGCTCGTGATCAAGGTGACCGCAGGTGCCGACTCCGCCGAGCGCTGCTCGCAGGCGTTCACGGTGGCGGCGGTCGCCGTCGCCAGTGGCGTGGAGGTCTCGCTCTGGCTGACCGGGGAATCCGCCTGGTTCGCGCTGCCGGGTCGGGCCGCCGAGTTCGAACTGCCGCATTCGGCGCCGCTGCCGGATCTGATCGAGTCGATCCAGGCGGGCGGCCTCATCACGCTCTGCACCCAGTGCGCGGCCCGCCGCGACATCACCGAGCAGGACGTCCTGGAGGGCGTACGGATCGCCGGCGCCCAGGTCTTCGTCAGCGAGATCATGGCCGACGGCGTCCAGGCCCTCGTCTACTGACGGATCCGGTCCGTCACCGGCGGCGCTTCTTCCCGTCGAGTTCGTCCCACCACTCGTCGGACTCCGGGTCGCCCGTGGGGTTCACTTTGCCCGCCCCGCCCCTGGGGCCCGGGGGCGGATCGTCCCACCAGCGGTCCTCCGGGCCCTTCCGGTTGGCCACGATCGCCGCGACGGGCGGGATGACCATGGCGATCACACACATGATGATGGCGGCCGGAACCGACCAGAGCCTCACGAAGGCCCAGGCCGAGACGAAGAGGGCGAGACATCCGCCCATCATCAGGAAATATGCGCGACGGCGTCGGGCGTACATAGGACCAGCGTAGGCCTGATCCGCCTGCTCAGCCGATCCTGGAGCGGACGGGACGACGCCCGGACGGCGCGAAGGGCCGTACCCCGGTTCAGTGGGCGTCCAACCCCCTGGGGTACGGCCCTCAGGCCGGTTCGGCAGCCGCGGAGCGGCGGCAGCCGGTACCTCTCCTAGACGGCGATGGCCACCTCGGAGAGGCCGCCCGTCTGTGCCACGACCGTGCGGTCGGCGCTGCCGCCCGGGACGAGGGCGCGCAGCGTCCAGGTGCCCTCGGCCGCGTAGAAGCGGAACTGTCCGGTGGCCGAGGTCGGGACCTCGGCGGTGAACTCACCGGTCGAGTCCAGCAGGCGGACGTAGCCGGTGACGGGCTCGCCGTCGCGGGTCACGCTGCCCTGGATGGTGGTCTCACCGGGCTTGATCGTCGAAGCGTCGGGGCCGCCGGCCTTTGCTCCACACATGGTGTTCTGTCCTTCTGATCGGGGGTCATGCCGGTCTGGTTCGTGCCGGTCCGGTGCGGGCCGGTCGGCAAGTCCCGCGATTTCTCCGGGGACTCACCGATGCGCGCGAAGAACTACTTGTTGGCGCCCAGCTCGATCGGCACACCCACGAGGGAGCCGTACTCGGTCCACGAGCCGTCGTAGTTCTTGACGTTGTCGACGCCGAGCAGCTCGTGCAGCACGAACCAGGTCAGGGCCGAACGCTCACCGATGCGGCAGAGAGCGATGGTGTCCTTCGCCAGGTCGACCTGCTCGTCCTCGTAGAGGGCCTTGAGCTCGTCGTCCGACTTGAAGGTGCCGTCGTCGTTGGCGTTCTTCGACCACGGGATGTTGCGCGAGCTCGGCACGTGGCCGGGACGCTGCGACTGCTCCTGCGGGAGGTGGGCCGGGGCGAGCAGCTTGCCGCTGAACTCGTCGGGCGAGCGCACGTCGACGATGTTCTCGTTGCCGATCGCGGCGACGACGTCGTCGCGGTAGGCGCGGATCGACTCGTCCTGCGGCTTGGCCTTGTACTGGGTGGCCGGGCGGGACGGGATCTGGTCGCCGTCCACCAGGTCGCGGGAGTCGAGCTCCCACTTCTTGCGGCCGCCGTCGAGCAGGCGGACGTCCTGGTGACCGTAGAGCTTGAAGTACCAGAACGCGTAGGACGCGAACCAGTTGTTGTTGCCGCCGTACAGGACGACGGTGGTGTCGTTGCCGATGCCCTTGCCGGACAGCAGCTTCTCGAAGCCCGCCTGGTCGATGAAGTCGCGGCGGACCGGGTCCTGGAGGTCCTTGGTCCAGTCGATCCGGACCGCGTTCTTGATGTGGTTCTTCTCGTACGCGGAGGTGTCCTCGTCGACCTCGACGATGACAACCTTCGGGTCGTCGATGTGGGCCTCGACCCAGTCGGCGTCTACCAGGACGTCACTGCGGCTCATTGTGTTCTCCTCCGGGGCAGTCTGCGGCGAGATGGTGCGAGTTGGTGCGGGATGCGGATGTACGGGAGCCGGTCCGGCGCGTGCACAGAGGCATCGGGATGGCCCCGACGAACGGTCGAAGGGCCGGGAATGCGGGAAATCGACGGATCCCGCTCAGACAGTGCGACAGAGCATGGCGGCGACGCGGCACAGGTCCACTGCCCGCCGCTTCGTGAGATCCGCCCGTCCCCGCTGTGGGAGACCGCTAATAGAGCACTGCATGGGACCGATCGTAGGGATGTACGGGCGGACATGTCACCGTTGTGTCGCATATTGAGACACGATCGTCCACCATGCGGGACGGAGGGGCCGTCGCGCCCACTTCCGGGCCGCTCACCGGAGCGTCGCGCCCGTCGGACATCTACGGAACGGACGCGGCCGTCTCAGTATGTGGCGCGGCCCTGTCGCGACCCGGTCGCGGCCCTGTCGCGGCCCTGTCGTGGCGGGGGTCAGCCGGCGAGCGAGACGTCGGTGCCGGTCACCGAGATCTCCAGGCCCGCGGCGGTCGGCTGGATCTTCTCCAGCTTCAGGCCGTTCGGCAGTCCGCCGACCTCGCGCTCGAAGTCGGCCTTCTTGCGCACCAGGCCCTCCAGCCCGGGGATTCCCTCGCCCGGCACCTTGTCGGCGTGCACCCGGACGGTGTGGCCGTCGACCAGGGTGACGGTGGACAGGACGCTGCGCGAGATCGTGCGGCCGAGGATGTCGACCGCGCCGGTCACCTTCACCTTGCCGTTGCCGCCGTACTCGACGGCGACGTCCGCGCTGGCCGCCTTGGTGAGGTCCGCGTACGAGATCACGGCCGTCCCGGTCGCCCGTGCGGCGGTGGCGCCGGAGAACCCGTCGGTCAGCCGGACCTGGTGCAGTTCGGCGTTCATCCGGCTGATCCGGAGCGTGTGGCCGTTCGCGCTGGTCTCGACGCCGGTGATCTTCACGTCGACCTCGTCGAGCTCCGATCCGGCGACCTGGGTCAGGAACGGGAAGCCCTTGATGTCGACGTCCGTCGAGCCGATCTCCGTACCGGAGACCTGTACCCGGTCCGCGACCCGGGACTCGGCGAAATACACCGCCGCGCGGTCGACGGCGATGAACACGCCGGCCAGAACCACCACTATGACCAGCAGTATTCGCAGTGCACGCATGCCTGTCCTCCCCACCCGCGTCCGTTCGGACCCCTGGCGCCCGTGAGCCTACTGCGGCCGCACGTCACACCCCGGGTGATCGACGAGCGGAAGCCCCCCATCGGTTCCCCGTGGAGGGCTTCGGCCTCTGTGACGTGTGAGACGTGACGCGATTCGCGTGACGGTCTCGTGCGACGGTTACGCGATCGCGCGGCCGATCAGGTACACGGCGGGCGCGGCCGCGGTGAGCGGCAGCGCGACTCCGGCCGTCATGTGCACGAAGCGTGACGGGTAGTCATAGCTGGCCACCCGCAGCCCGATCAGCGCACAGCCGCCGGCGGCGAGGCCGAGCAGCGCACCCTTCGCCCCCAGATCGGTGACGGCACCCGCCGCGGCACCCGCACCCGCGGCGACGACCAGCGCCGCCACGACGGAGGCCGGTCCGGGCAGCGGCAGAGCCCGTGCGAGCACCGCGAGGGCGACGGCGACCCCGCCGACCGTCACCGCGTCCGGGACCGCCGCGAGGTGCCCGGCGGCCAGGACCGCGAGCGCGGCCGAGGCGACGGTGGCCATCAGCCCCTGCATCCGCTCGTCGGCACCCGCCCGGCTGCGCAGCTGGAGGACGATGGTGAGCAGCACCCAGACACCGAGTGTGCCGAGGATCGCGGCCGGCCCGTTCTCCCGGCCCGCGGCCAGCAGCACCACATCGGCGACGAGACCGCCGGCGAACGCGAGCGCGATGCCCTGCCGGGCCGGCCACATGCCGTTGAGCCGGAACCACCCGGCCGCGGTCACCGCCTGGAGCAGTACGAGCGGGACGACCAGGGCGTACGAGCCGATGGCCGCACCGAGCGCGAGCAGCAGCCCGAGCCCCGCGGTGATCGCGGCCGGCTGCATACCGGGCGCGATGATCGGCGAACGGCCCTCGGCCCGTGCGCGCTGGGCGTCCGTGATGCGGCTGTTGCCCAGCGTGGTGGGCGCGCTGTATCCGTCGTCCTGCGCGGCGCCCGCGGCGGCGGCCACCGGCGCGGGCGCGGCGGGAGGAGCGGCCGGGACCTCCGGGGGCAGCGGGTACGCGCCGGACGCGCCCTGCGGCGAGAGGTGGTCGGCGTCGGCGGCGGGCCGGACGGGCTCGGCGGCCTGCGCCGGCTGCGCGGGCTGCACCGGCTGCTGCCTCGGCTGGATGGTGGGCTGGTACTGGGTGTCCCAGGTCTGGCCCTCCCAGGTCTGCGCGACGCCCTGCTCCCCGGCCGGCCAGTCGTCCCCCGCCGGCGGGGCCTGGAAGGGCTGAGGAGCCGGCTGCGGCTCGTGCGGCTGCTGTGCGGCCTGGCGGGGGTGGGTGTGGTGCGCGGCCTGGTAGGGCTGCTGTACGGCCTGCTGCGGCTCGTAGGTGCCCTGCGGCATCTGCGGCGGCTCGTAGGTGCCCTGCGGCATCTGCGGTGCGTACGGCGCCGCGCCGCCCGGGTGGGGAGCCTGCTGCCCGTAGGACGGTTCGCCGTACGGCTGACCGCTCCGGGGCTGACCGCCGTGGGGCTGCTGCCCGTACGCGGGATCCGGGTAGGCCGGGTCCCCGTACGCCTGGTCCCCGTACGGCCGCGGCTCCTGGCCGTACGGCTGATTCGGCTGCTGCGGCTGATTCGGGTACGGATGCTGCTGATCGCTGCTGCTCATGTTCTGCGGTTCACCCTCCTGCGAACGGCGGGAGCACCTCGACCGTGCCGCCCTCGGCAAGGCGTACGGTCTCATGGCTCCGGGTCCCGACGGGGTCACCGTCGATGAGGAACGAACACCTTTGCAGCACTCGGGTCAACTCGCCGGGGTGCTGGTCGCGCACCGCGTCGAGCGCCTCCTTGAGCGTCGCGGCGGCGTACGGCTCCTCCGCCGTTCCGGCAGCGGCCTTGGCGGCCGCCCAGTAACGGATCGTTCCCGCGGGCATGGCGGCGCTCCTCTCGTCTCGCGTCGGCTGTCCATCATCGTTCACCGCGTCACCGGCCCGTCGCCCAGTCGGCGATGCGGGTGAGCAGGGCCTCGTCCGCCGCGTTCTCCGCGTGGCCCATGCCACGCTCCAGCCACAGCTCAGCGGCCCCGTCCGCCGCGTCGGCCAGCATCCGCGGGTGGTCGAGCGGGAAGTACGGGTCCCTGTCGCCGTGCACGATCAGCAGCGGCGCGGGGGCGATCCGCGGGACCGCCTCGACCGGGGAGAGCGGGACCGGGTCCCAGTCGTTGCGGTCGATCCGGGTCCGGAGGCCGTACCGCCCGACGAGCCGGCCGGCGGGACGGGTGACCACCCAGTGCAGGCGACGCATCGGCGCCGTACCCCGGTAGTACCAACGCGCCGGGGCGCTCACGGACACCACCGCATCGGCATACGCCCCCATACGCGCTTCCGTGCGCCCCCTGCGCACCGGAACGGACCGGGCGCCCTCGCCCTCCGCCGCGGGATCCGTATACAGCGCCCCGTGCCGGAGCACCACGGAACCTCCCATGGAGAACCCGACCGTAACGACGCGCCGGTGCCCGAGGGACCGCGCCCAGGCCACCGCGGCAGCCAGGTCCAGCACCTCGCGGTCGCCCACCGTGGACCGTCCGCCGGAGCCGCCGTGCCCCCGGAAGGAGAACGTGATCACGGCCGCACGCTGGGCGAACACCTCCACGGCGCGCCGCACCGCGGGGCGGTCCGCCGAACCGGTGAAACCGTGCGCGACGACGATCGCCGTCCCGGCGTCGCCGGTCTCCGCGCATGCGCCGTCATCCGCCGTACACGGGTCGTACACCGCCTCGATCCGGACCCCGTCATCGGCCCGCAATGCGGTCCGCGACGGCCCGCGCGTGATCAAGGGAACAGGGGAACTCCGAAATCGCCCCTCGGACACAGAACTCATGTGGGCTATTCTGCTGGGAAGAGGATCCGGGCAATGCAGCCCCCGGGTCCTTTTGTGCATTCCACGCGTTGTTACGGAGACGTTTCAACAAGCTCAGCGGCCCTGGGCGCCGGGCCGAACCCGTATATCCCGTATGACGAAACGTCGTACGGCCACAGACGAATAAGCGTACGAAGCAGTGCCGCATACTCCCCCGGGCCCCGCCCGGGAGTGCCCCTCTCGCAGGGAACGAGGAGGACCGACGTAATGGGCGAGCCAACCGTGCACGATCATCGACCGACGACCCAGGCAGGTGGGCGGCGATGAGTTCACTGCTGCTCCTGACGAATGCCCTCCAACCGTCGACGGAGGTGCTCCCCGCCCTCGGCCTCCTGCTCCACAGCGTGCGGGTGGCGCCCGCCGAAGGCCCCGCTCTCGTCGACACCCCGGGTGCCGACGTCATCCTCATCGACGGACGGCGCGACCTGCCCCAGGTCCGCTCGCTCTGTCAGCTGCTGCGGTCCACCGGACCCGGCTGTCCACTCGTCCTCGTCGTCACCGAGGGCGGCCTCGCGGCCGTCACCGCGGACTGGGGGATCGACGACGTACTGCTGGACACGGCGGGTCCCGCCGAGGTCGAGGCGCGGCTGCGGCTGGCCACCGGCCGGCAGCAGATCACCTCCGACGACTCCCCGATGGAGATCCGCAACGGCGATCTCTCGATCGACGAGGCGACGTACAGCGCCAAGCTCAAGGGCCGGGTCCTGGACCTGACCTTCAAGGAATTCGAGCTGATCAAGTATCTGGCGCAGCACCCGGGCCGGGTCTTCACCCGCGCCCAGCTGCTCCAGGAGGTCTGGGGCTACGACTACTTCGGCGGCACACGGACGGTCGACGTACACGTCCGGCGGCTGCGCGCCAAGCTCGGCCCCGAGCACGAGTCGCTCATCGGCACCGTCCGCAACGTGGGCTACCGCTTCGTGGCGCCGGAGAAGGTGGAGCGGGCCGCCGCCGAGGAGGCCAAGGCGGCCGCCGCGAAGGCAGCCGCCGAAACCCTCACCCGTTCGGAGCAGCCGGAGGTAACCGAGGTCTCGGAAGAAGCCCCGGTCCGGCCTGCCACGAGGTAGGTCCATCCGCGTAGACTGCCGCGCGTGGCCAAGGTGACGCGGGACGATGTGGCGAGACTGGCGGGGACGTCGACAGCGGTCGTCAGCTATGTCATCAACAACGGACCCAGGCCGGTTGCCCCGGCCACGCGCGAGCGGGTGCTCGCCGCGATCAAGGAGCTGGGCTACCGGCCGGACCGGGTCGCCCAGGCGATGGCCTCGCGGCGGACCGACCTCATAGGGATGATCGTGCCGGACGCGCGGCAGCCGTTCTTCGCGGAGATGGCGCACGCGGTCGAACAGGCCGCCGCCGAGCGCGGGAAAATGGTGCTCGTCGGCAACTCCGACTACCGCGACGAGCGCGAGGTCCACTATCTGCGGGCCTTCCTCGGTATGCGGGTCTCCGGACTGATCCTGGTCAGCCAGGGCCCCAGCGAGCGGGCCGCCGCCGAGATAGAGGCGTGGGACGCCCGGGTCGTGCTGCTGCACGAGCGGCCCGAGGCGATCGACGACGTCGCGGTCGTCACGGACGATGTCGGCGGCGCCCAGCTCGCCACCCGTCACCTGCTGGAACACGGCAACGAGTACGTGGCGTGCCTCGGCGGCGTGGAGTCGACCCCGGCGGTCGGCGACCCGGTCGCCGACCACATCGAGGGCTGGCGCCGGGCGATGCACGAGTCGGGGCGGTCCACACAGGGCCGGCTCTTCCAGGCCCCGTACAACCGTTACGACGCCTACCTGGTGGCGCTGGAGCTCCTCGCGGGGCCGGACCGTCCCCCGGCGATCTTCTGTGCGACGGACGACCAGGCCATCGGGGTGCTGCGGGCCGCGCGCGAGCTGCGGATCGATGTGCCGGGCGAGCTCGCGGTGGCGGGCTTCGACGACGTGAAGGAAGCCGGACTGACCGATCCGCCGCTCACGACGGTCTTCTCGGACCGCCCGGCGATGGCGCGGGCGGCCGTGGACCTGGTGCTCGACGACTCGCTCCGGGTGTCGGGCTCGCGGCGGGAGCGGCTGAAGCAGTTCCCCTCGGCGCTGGTGGTCCGGCGCTCCTGCGGCTGCGGCGAGCCGCCGACGGCCAGGGTCCAGTCCTGAGTCGCGTATGCCCGATATAAGGACCCGCTCCGGCAGGGTCCTTATATCGGGCATACGAGGTTCTGCCGGGCTTCTCAGAGCGTCCTCACGCTCCTCTCATCTTCGCTGGACACTCTTCTAGACATGACAGAGAGCCAGCGCCCGAGCGGCGAGTACCCGATGTACCCCTCGTACGGCAACGGCGACGCGGCCTACCCGCCGCCGCCGTCATACCAGCCCGCGCAGCCGACGGGCTCGGGCGGCGGCGACCCCGTGTGGCCCGCCCCCGGGCTGCCGCAGCCCGCGCCCGAGCCGCCCGCCTCCCGGCGCCGGGCCCGCCGCCCGGTCGCGCTCCTCGCGGCGGTGGCCATCGCGGCGGCGATCGTCGGCGGCGGCACCGCCACCGTGATCGGGCAGCTCACCGACCACGGCACCAACAGCACCGGCAGCGGCGTCATCCCCGGCACCACTGTCTCGCAGAGCAGCAAGGGCACCGTCTCCGGCGTGGCCGCGGCCCTGTCACCGACGATCGTCGAGATCAGCGCGACCTCGACCGCGGGCCAGTCCACCGGCTCCGGTGTGATCATCACGTCCGACGGCGAGATCGTCACCAACAACCACGTCGTCGCCGGCTCCTCCTCCGTCAAGGTGACGCTCAGCACCGGCAAGACGTACACCGCCGACGTCGTCGGCACCGATCCCGACAAGGACCTCGCGCTGATCAAGCTCCAGGGCGCGAGCGGGCTGAAGACGGCCACCCTCGGCGACTCCTCCAAGATCGCCGTCGGCGACCAGGTCGTCGCGATCGGCTCGCCCGAGGGCCTGACCGGCACCGTCACCAGCGGCATCGTGTCCGCGCTCGACCGGGACGTCACGGTCGCCAAGGAGGGCGACAACAGCCAGGGACAGGGCCAGGGCCAGGGCGGCGGACAGCAGTGGCCGTTCGAGTTCGGCGGGAAGCAGTTCAACGGCGACACCGGCGACTCCACCACCACGTACAAGGCGCTCCAGACCGACGCCTCGCTCAACCCGGGCAACTCCGGTGGCGCGCTGATCAACATGAACGGCGAGATCATCGGCATCAACTCCGCGATGTACTCGGCGAGTTCGTCCGAAAGCTCGGGCAGCTCCGGCGCCGGCAGCGTCGGCCTCGGCTTCGCCATCCCCGTCAACACCCTCAAGGCCGACCTGAACACCCTGCGGGCCGGTGACAGCTCCTGATCCGCGCCACCGCACCCGGGCCGTGCGAGGCTGAGGAACTGGAGGGCAGCGCCGCAGCCCGTACGGACCGAGAAGAGGACGAAGCAGCGATGAGCCCCGCCGAAGACGATCCGCAACGCATCCTGATCGTCGACGACGAGCCCGCCGTGCGCGAGGCCCTGCAACGCAGTCTCGCGTTCGAGGGCTACGGCACCGAGGTCGCCGTCGACGGTCTCGACGCCCTCACCAAGGCGGAGTCGTACGCCCCCGACCTCATCGTCCTCGACATCCAGATGCCGCGGATGGACGGGCTGACCGCAGCCCGCCGCATCCGCGCCACGGGCACCACCACGCCCATCCTGATGCTCACCGCCCGCGACACCGTCGGCGACCGCGTCACCGGACTCGACGCGGGCGCCGACGACTACCTGGTCAAGCCCTTCGAGCTGGACGAGCTGTTCGCCCGGATCAGGGCCCTGCTGCGCCGCAGCTCGTACGCGGCCACGGCGGGCGGCGGCCTTCCCGACAACAACGTGCTGGCCTTCGCCGACCTCCGGATGGACCTCTCCACCCGCGAGGTCAGCCGCGGCACCCGCCGCGTCGAGCTGACCCGCACCGAGTTCACCCTGCTGGAGATGTTCCTCGCGCACCCGCGCCAGGTGCTGACCCGCGAGCAGATCCTCAAGGCGGTCTGGGGCTTCGACTTCGAACCGAGCTCCAACTCCCTGGACGTGTACGTGATGTACCTGCGCCGCAAGACGGAGGCGGGCGGCGAACCGCGCCTCGTCCACACGGTGCGGGGTGTGGGGTACGCGCTGCGGCCCGGCGGGGGCGAGGGGTGACGGGGCCCCTGCACCGGTTCCGCGCCCTGCCGCTCCGCTCCCGGCTCGCGCTGCTGGTCACCGTGGCGGTGGCCGTGGCGGTGGCGGCGGTCGCGGCGGCCTGCTGGTTCGTGACGAAGGCGCAGCTTGAGCAGCAGCGGGACACGACGCTGCGTTCCACGAAGGTCGACAACGAATACCTGGCCGGCCTCTACCAGTACTGCACCCGCACCAGCAAGCTGCAGCCCCAGCCCTACACGGGCTTCACCGTCCAGCTCATCGACGCCCAGGGGACGGCCTGCACCGCCCCGGACTCGTCCGCGCTCCCGGTGACCGCGGCCGACCTCGCGGTCGTCAATCACGCGCGGAGCGGGGCACTTCACTCCGAGGTCGATGCCAACGGGGTGAAGATGCGGGTCTTCACCTACCGGGTGACGGTGACGGTGTCGCGCGGGCCCGGTCTGCCGCGCACCGACCTCGACCTCGGCGTCTCCGTCGCCCGCCCGCTGAGCGAGATCGACAAACCCCTCTCCACCCTGGCCTGGGTCCTCCTCCTCGTCTCCGGCATCGGTGTCGTCGGCGCGGGCGCGGCGGGCCTCTGGGTCGCCCGGTCCGGACTGCGCCCGGTCGACGAGCTCACCGAGGCCGTCGAGCACGTCGCCCGCACCGAGGACCTCACCGTCCGCATCCCGGTCGAGGGCGAGGACGAGATCGCGCGCCTCTCCCGTTCCTTCAACTCGATGACGGCCTCCCTCGCCACCTCCCGCGACCGCCAGGCCCAGCTGATCGCGGACGCGGGCCACGAACTGCGCACCCCCCTCACCTCCCTCCGCACCAACGTGGAGCTGCTCGCCCGCAGCGACGAGACGGGCAGGGCCATCCCGCCGGACGACCGCAAGGCGCTGATGTCCTCGGTCAAGGCCCAGATGACCGAGCTGGCCTCGCTCATCGGAGACCTCCAGGAGCTGGCCCGCCCGGACGCCGCCCAGCCGGGCCCGCTCCAGGTGGTCGCCCTGCACGACATCACCCGCACCGCCCTGCAACGGGCCCGCCTGCGCGGCCCCGAGCTGCTCATCACGGCGGAGCTGGCCCCCTGGTACGTACGCGCCGAACCGGCCGCGCTGGAACGGGCGGTCGTCAACGTCCTGGACAACGCGGTGAAGTTCAGCCCGACGCGCGGCACGATCGACGTGGTCCTGCACCGGGGCGAACTGACGGTCCGCGACCACGGCCCGGGTATCCCCGAGGACGAACTCCCCCACGTCTTCGCACGCTTCTGGCGCTCCCCGTCCGCCCGCCAGCTCCCCGGCTCCGGCCTGGGGCTGTCGATCGTCGCGCGTACGGTCCAGCAGGCAGGCGGCGAGATCGCCCTGCTCCCGGCGGACGACGGCGACGGCACGGTGGCGACGATCCGCCTGCCGGGGGCGCCGCAGCCGCCGCCGGACGCGCCGCTGGGGTGAGGGGGCGGGGATTCAGAGGCGACGCCGGAACTCCGCTGCGAACTGCGGAGTTCCTCCGGCAGCCAGGCGGTCCAGCAGCCCATGCACATCGCGCGGTTCGCGCCGGTAGCTCTGCGCCCGAGTCCGCAGTACCGCGAACACGTCCACCGGAGTGAGGTCGAGCAGGTCCAGCAGGAAGTCGTCCGGCCCGAGCACCTCGATCTCGTACGGCTCCGCCGTGCCTGCCGGAAAATCCCGCACATTCAGCGTGACTACCGCGTGCGCCTGCGCCCGGACTGCCGCCGCCGGCACATGCCGGTCCTTCGGATCGTTCGTCATCGCTGATACGAGCTTCGCGTAGTCCGTGACGAGACTGTCGGGAAAAGCCCCTGCCATCGCCTCGACCAGCCCCTTGGCCCTACCCGCAGATACCTTCTCGGCGACATTCCGCCTCAGTTCCTCCAAGATGTCAGCCGACCGGAGCGGCTCGTACAGCCCCGCCTCCGCCAGCTTCAGCAGGGTGTCCCTGAGGTAGTTGGGAAAGAGAACGCAGGTGCCGACACCTACCGCGTGGTTCCCCTCGGCCGCGCGCCGCGCGGGACCGGCTCACGCATCCTTATGGGTGCACGCCACAGCGGGAGCGGTGCCGACCGCGTCCCCGAGTAGAGGCAGCCGGGTCCTGCCGCCGACGTGGACGACCACCTGGGGACGAACGGTCCACTCGATCCACGTACCGCGATGGCTGAGCGAGAATCCGCAGGGGTCCCCACGATGCAGGGCCCCGAGAGCACCGATGCAGCCTCCGCCGTCGACCCAGCTCAGAGCCCGGTGCCGCTCCAGGGGCGGCAGCTCGGGAGCCAGTGAGCGGACGTCCACCCGGATCTGCCGGATCGCGTCCGCCGGCCTCGGGGTGGACGAGCGGCGGACCTCCGCGATCTCGTCCGCCTCTATCGTCCGGAACGTGACCCGCTCGCACCAGAACGCTTGCGCGATGGGGTTATCGGGTTCGGAATCACTCACCACGTCGCCTCCTGAGGCTCACCCAAGGGACCTCCTTGCCCGCAACCGGCGTGACGAGCGGCGGGCAAGGAGACCCGTCGGGAACCCCAATCCGCGCAGAGACCAGGGGTGTTGACCGCCACCGGGTCAGCCCGTGGCGCCACGTCACGAAGCTAGTGCGTGATACAGATCCGTATCAAGCATTTGACTTCTAACGAGTGAGACGAACAACCCGCCACACGCAGCAGGCAGCAGAACGGGTGGCCCCCACCCTGCGCCGGTGGGGGCCACCCGAGACGGACGAGACGCGGTCAGCTATGCCAGGTCATCGAACTCGCCGGCCTTCGCGCCACTCAGGAACGCCTGGAGCTTCACGCGGGTCGTACGGACGACCACGTCCGGGTTGTCGCTTTCCCGTATGAGGATCTCCCCTCCGCTCTCAGCGAGTTCCAAGCAGTTGTCGCCGTCGGCATCGGCAGACTTGGACGACTTTCGCCACTGAATATCCATGGTCCTCACGCCTTCATACTTGCTCTGCGACTTCCTTGATGAAGTCTCTTGAACTCTGCGGATCGAGCGATCGGCCTTCCGTCCGGTCAAGCACCGCGCGGAAGGTCAGAAGACGCGCCTCGGCATCCACGAAGCCGGAGCCACTCGGCGTGTCCGTCTGCACCGTGTCGAGCTGCGCGACCGGACCGTAGACATAGTGGGTGGAACTCCCGGAGTTCGGGAAGCCACCCGCCGAGAACGGGATCACTCGCACCGTGACATTGTCCCGCTCCGACTCCTTCAACAGGTGGTCGAGCTGGCCGGCCGCAACCTTGCGCCCTCCGTACTGCATCCGCAGTGCCGCCTCATGGATCAGGAAGACACACATGGGCGGAACCGGACGGTCCAGAACATCCCGCCGCCTGAGTCGGTGCGACAGCCTCCGCCGCAAACCGACCGGGGTCGGCGCGGGCAGCGCTTCCGCGTAGACAGCACGTGCGTAGTCCTCGGTCTGGAGCAACCCGGGCATATGCATGATCTGCACGGAGCGGAACCCGGTCGCATGGTGCTCCAGTTCTGCCAGGTCGAGCGCGCTCACCGAGAGTTCACCGCGATAGTCCTCCCACCACCCCTTTATCCGCTCCTCGGCCATACCGACCAGCGCGTCGATATAGGCGGCGTCGGGGCAGGCATAGGCGGCGGCCCACGTGCGCACGCGCGTGCCGCTCACTCCGAACCTCCCCGACTCGGTGTTGCTGATCGTGGTGCGGTCCGTACCCAACAGGGCAGCGGCTTCGGTCGGCAGCAAACCGGCCCGCTCGCGCATCTTGCGCAGCTCCGCACCCAGTCGGCACTGCCGCGCGGTAGGGGGCTTCCTCGGTGGCATCAGCCTCTCCTCTTGTCGAATCCCAGTGTGTCCGCATCCCTCGAAGGGGTCTATTTCTTGCCTTAGTTATGAGTAGTTCCACAACACTTGATACACATCACTACGGTAGTACCCACACCGATCGGCACGCAGGGAAAGCCGAACTTCGGCCGTACTGAGCTGCGTTGCCCCGCACGGCGCCTACCGCCGTTCAACGAGCGACACACCCGTTCAGACCGCAGCGCGTTGGGAGAACTACATGAGTCACGCCACTACAACTCCCCGGCCCAGCCGTCCGCTCGGCGGCGAGACCTACCGGCTCACCCTGCCGAACACCGCCAGCGCGGCCAAACTCGCGCGGGACTTCGTCACCTCACTGCTGGGCGTCAGCGGACACCACGACCTGGTCGGGGACGCGCAGCTCTGCGTCACCGAAGTGGTCACCAACGCCCACCGCCACACCCGGACGCCCCTGATCCGCGTCCACGTGGCTGTCAACCGCAAACGGGTCACCGTCGCCGTCGCGGACGACGGGCCCGCCGCCCCGCCGCTCCTGCGCGCACTGCGCGCGGGACCCGAACAGGAGGGCGGGCGGGGGCTCATGATCGTGGACAGCCTCGCCCTCGCCTGGGGAGCGAACACCGCAGGCGAGCACCACCCCGGCCGCAAGGTCGTCTGGTTCACGCTCGGGCGGCCCGTCCCGGGCGACGGCAGGGCGTAACTCCCCGGCACCCACCACAAGCGGGGCCGGCAGGCCATCCGGCCCGCCGTCCCCGGTCTGCGCCTACCCCGACGGACCGTAATGCGCCCCACCACCGGCGCGGCCTCACGCTGCGCTCCTTCGCCATGCCCGGTTCCGGCCTGGGCCCCTGTTCCCCGCGCCATGCAAGAGGTCGATTCGACGCCTGCTCGGCACAGTCAGCCACGGGCGTGGCTGACTGCCGTGACGTGGCTGGCCGGCGCCGGTCTGCATCCGCGCGCGACGGAAACGACGCTGACCGTGGCCCGGGACCTGGCGGCCAGGATGGACTACCGGCTGGGCTTCGTCCTGTACGACCTCGAAGGCACGGCCGCCCGATGCGGAGTGTCGACGGCGACGGTGAAGCGTCACGTCCGGGTGCTGCGGGAACTGGGCGCACTGGCGTGGCACCGGCACGGCTCGAAGAGAAACCTTCGACTCCCGGGCCGCCCGTACACGGCAACCGCGACGATCTACGCGGCGACGATCCCGGCCGCGTACGACGAGGCGATGGGGCACCGGCTCGACGGTGCCGGGTACCGGGCCCGGATGGCCGGAGTGACGGACAGGGGGCGGGCGCTCGCGACGAAGGCCGCCGTCCGGCCGAATCCACGCCCTGTCGGCAACGGGCGTACTCGCAGGCGAGGTTGTGCACCGCCTGCACCCCATTCTCCTGGGCGGCACCACGACGTACCGACCTCTGATCTGGACGGGGGCTTCAACTACCTCGCGCACGTGCGCGCCGCGCGCGAGAGCCACAGCGCACAACAGGGCAGGAGGCAGTGGGAGTTCGCCGCGCCGGAACCCGTGGCAGGTGGCCCGTGACGTCCGCATCGCGCGGCACGTACGCCCGCTCGTCGGCTGGACCCAGCCGGAGGGGCTTCGCCGTCTGGCCTTCGCACTGCGCCCGCTGATCGACCGGGGCCTGGAGGCCCACGACATCGCCGCCGAACTCATCGGGATGGCCGTCGGATGGCGCCCCGCACGACCGGCCGCGTACATCGCCGCCGCTCTCGCCCGGGACCGGACCGCCGCACCGGCCCCCACGGCGGACGCCGAACTCGCGGCCGACCCCGCCACCCACCCGGAGTGGCAGCAGTGGCTGAACAGCAGGCGGCCGGACACCCCGCCGCGTACGGACGACGACCGCCGCCACGCCCGGCTCTACGCGTGGGACCGGTGGTACGAAGTGGCTGCCCACTACGACGACGATCCCGACGACGCCCTGGACCTCTACGGAACCCGGCTCTGCGCCTACGCCGTCAAACGGGCCGTACGGGCCACCGGCTCCCCGTCGTGACCCGGAACGGCGGCTCAGGCCCCCGGGTTGTGCCGGATCAGCGACTCCACCAGCCCGGACCGGGTCGCCGGGAAGTCCAGTGGGACGATGCCGAGACCGGTCCAGCCGGCCGTCCCCGAGCCGTCGAGAAACGACTGGACCTGCGGGTTGAGCCGGTCCGCGTTCCCGCGGGGCGGCAGCAGGGCGGCGGTCGAGACGTAGTTCATGAAGAGCTTGCCCGGCTGCTCGGCCGCCTTGCGGAACTGGGCCTCGATCTTGGGGTACTTGGCGAACGGCTCCGCCATGTAGTCGTCCTGGATGTCGAAGAGCCCCGGGTCGGCGTAACGCACCCCGGGCAGACCTCCGTTGTCGGCAAGCAGCACGACCTTGCCGCGCGCCTCACCCAGCGAGGGCAGCGCCGGATCGATGTGGAACAGCGGCCGCCAGCCTCTGACGTCGAGGTAGTCGTCGAAGACCGCCCGGAACGCCGCGTCGCTCTCCTCCGAGTACTCCTGCTTGACCCGCATCAGCACCGTCTCCGTGGGGTGCGCCGCCAGGAAGTCCCAGCAGGCGCCCAGGACATCGCCGAACATCAGGTTCTGGTACGAGGCTCCGTGGTGGATCGCGAAGGAGCCACCCGTGATCCGGCACCGTACGTCGAGGAAACGCAGCCCGCTGTTCAGCTGCTCCGCGATCGTGGTGTTCTGGCACTCGGTCCAGGGTCCGCCGTAGCGGGCGCCCGAGTCGTGCGAGCCGGGGATGGTGAGCCGCTGCAACGCGGTGCCGTCCGCGATGCCGCTCATCCAGTCCTGGGTGGTGAGGGCCTGGCGGGACGAGGCATGGGCGGGGGCCGCGCCCAGGAGGGCGGTGGCGGATACGGCCAGTGCGCCGGCCAGGAAGTTCCGGCGGTTGGCTGTGTACGGGCTCATGCGGGGACGCCTCCGGATGCCGTGGGGAGCAAGCCCTCGGATTATGTCGGGTGCACGTCATTGTCGGAACAGCGCATCGCCACGGACTCAGGCCGACCCCGTGAGCAGATCCAGCCCCAGTGGGGTGCAGGAGTGCCAGACCGCCTTGCCCTCGCGCTGGGTGACGATGAGCCGGGCGTCCCGGAGCGCCTTCGCGTGTTCGGAGGCCGACGACTTGCTGATGTCCAGTTCCCGGGCGATGTCCGTGGTCGTGAGCTGTTGGGTGAGCAGGCCGAGAGCCGCGGCCCTGGTCCGTCCCAGCAGGGCGCTCAGCGGCTGGTCCGCGCCGTCGCGTGCGCCCAGCAGCGGCAGCGGTGTCAGCGCCGGGTAGATGAAGACGCTCGGGGCGTCGTCGTGCACGGCCATCACGGGCGGGCCGTCCCACACGGCGGACGGCAGCAGTACCAGGCCGTGCCCGGTCAGGTTGACCTCGGCTTCCTTCGCGCAGTCGAGGACCAGGGTCGTCCCCTGCCAGCGGCCACCGGGGACGAGACCGGCCAGCGTCGCGCGCATCCCGTGTTCGGCGAGCTGGCGGGTGCGCCAGGCGCGCTCGGCGTCGAAGCCCGACCGGATGCGATTCCAGGACGGTCCCACGAGGCCCGTGTACGCCGACCTGAGCGACTGCTCCAGCTCCTGCCAGGCCGCCGCGTCCCGGTCCGCCAGCCCGCGAAGCCACGGGGTGACCGGACGGCTCGTCCGGCACACCCGGTCCAGTTCGCCGCGGACGGCGTCCGTGGGGGCCGACAGGACCGTGTCCAGGCCGTCCTCCAGTCCCCGGCTCAACGGGTCCAGGAACATCGGCCCCGTCGCCGTCGGCGGCACCAGCTCCAGCAGCCTGCGCGCCTCACGCGGAAAGCCCGCCCGGACCGTGCGGTGCCACCGCCCGAAGACCGGTGAGACCTCCCGCTGAGCCATCGCGGCCACGAGGACCAGCTCCATCAGCGGCGCGGGCCCGGTCGCGAACGTCACCCCCAGCAGGTCCTCGGGCGTGAATCGCACCCTGAGCATCCGTCCCCCTCGCTCCGGCGCCGGGCCTCCCCCGGCGGCGCCCCACGGTTCGGCCAGAACCGAACAGATCGCCGTCCTGCGGCCCGGTCCCGACCATGGGACACGCAAGCCATTCGAGGGTGGCACCGGCCCTCCTCGGGCGGAAGCACCAATTCGGCCTCGTGCGGACCGCTCGCACCGGGCCGGGGCCGGGCCGACGGGGGTGGGCTCCCGCAGCCGTTCAGGCGGCTGCGGGAGCCGAGTGCCCGGCAGTCCCATCCGCGCACACGAGAATCGCAGGAGTCACAGATGAACCTGTTACGAACCGTCTCCCTCAAGCGGACGGCCCTGGCCGCCACCGCCATGGCCGCGGTCGGCGCCGTCACGCTCGGGCTCGCGCCCGCGGCCGGTGCGACCTCGACGAACATCGACACCTGGTCGTCGTTCTGGCAGCCCTGCGGCACCTACCTGTGCCTCTACTACAGCCCCAACCTCACCAACGCGAGCTGGACGCCGACCCGGACCTCCGACAAGGACCTGGCCGGCAACAAGTTCGCCAACCACGGCACCGGTACGGCCGGCGCCGGGCAGGTGGTGCGCAACAACGCCGCTTCGATGGGCAACAACACCACCAACTGCCACGTCGCCGTCTTCTACTCCCCCGGCTGGAAGGGCGACGCCAACTGGCTGCACGCCGGGTATGCGGGGAACCTGAACGGCGATCTGCGCAACAACAACGCCTCGATCCGCGTGGACAGCTGCACCTGAGCCCACTGCGCACAGCCGCTCCGCACGTCCCGGGCACCGCGAACAGCGCGGGACGTGCGGAGCCCGCTCTGCGGCCGGAAGAGCCCCCTCATCCAGGAGTTGATCGTGGCAGCACCAGGCGTGAACACGGAACGGGCCGCGTCACGGAGCCGTGCGGCATGGCTCGCCGCACTGTCCGCCGCCGCGCTCGCCGCCTCGCTCCTCGTCTCCGGCTGCGGCGGCGGAGCGCCGGGTACCTCGGCCACCCGACCGCCCGTCGCCACGCCCACACCGACCACCACGGTGGACCTCCGGCTGCCGCTGAACGCGTACCTGCCGACACCCGAGGAGCAGGCCACCGGCGAGTACCTCATCTACCGTGTGGAACAGCACTGCATGCGCGGCTACGGCTTCCGACACCTGCCCCACCTGTCGTCGGACTACATCGGCACCACGGTCGCGACCTGGCGCGAGTACGAGTCCCGCCGCTACGGAATCAGCGAGCGCACCATCGCCGCACGGCGCGGATACCACCTCGGCGAAGCGACCGCCGAAACTCGTGCTCCACAGGCCGCCACCACTCTTTCGGTCCCGGAACGCAGAGTGCTGTCGGGCCAGGAACCCAACGGGCAGAAGCTCACAACACCCGTGCGGAACAAGGACGTCCCCGACGGCGGATGTGCCGGGCTGGCCGATCGCACCGTCCACGGGGACCGGACGGCAGAGGTCCAGCGGGGCTACGACCTGGTCGCCCGACTGCGCGGTGAGGCGTTCGACCGCTCGCGCTCCGACCCCCGCGTCGCGGCGGTGAACCGCAGGTGGTCCTCCTGTATGCGGGGCAAGGGACTCACCTACCGCGACCCCGACGCGGCGATCGAGGACGCGCGCTGGGACCTGCTGAGCGCCGGGCCGAGCCCTGCGGAGGTCGCCGTCGCCACGGCCGACATCTCCTGCAAACTGCGGACCAACGTGCTGGGGGTGAACTTCGCCGTCGAGACGGGCTACGAGAACGCCGCCATCGACGCACACGCGCGGGAGCTGGCGAAGACCCGTGACCACAAGGCCTCCGAGGCCGAACGGCTCCCCGGCCTGATGCGCAAGTACGACCGGGCCCCGCAGCCCTCGTGAGAGGAGCCCGCCCCCACGCGTTCCGGGACGGGGCGGCCCGGATGTACGCACGCGAAGGGGCGGTGGACCGGAAGGCCCACCGCCCCTTCGCGTGCGTACTCGCTACTGAACGACCGTGATCCGGTCAGTCGCCGGCGGCGCCAGCGGCGCGGCGGCCGTGGAGTGCGCGACCAGGTAGTCGTTGAACAGGTCCAGGTCGGAGGCGCCGACCAGCTTGTTGGTGCCCGCACCGAGCGCCGCGAAGCCGTCGCCGCCGCCCGCCAGGAACTCGTTCATCGCGACGCGGTACGTCTTGGCGGGGTCGATTGCCTCGCCGTTCAGCAGAATCGTGTCGGCGACCACCCGGTCGGCGCCCGACTTCGTCATGTCCAGCGTGTACGTGAGGCCCTTCGACACCTGAAGGATCTTCGGGCTGGCCTCGTTCGAGCCGCTGACCTGCTGCTGGAGCGCGGTGACGAGCTGCGCGCCGGTCAGGTCGAGGACGTTCATCATGTTGGTGAACGGCTGCACGGTGAACGACTCGCCGTACGTCACCACGCCGTCGCCCTCGCTGCCCGACGCCTTGTACACCAGGTCGGCACGGATGCCGCCCGGGTTCATGAAGGCGACGACCGCCCCGCCCTTGTCCGCCGGCGCGAGGCCCTCCAGCTGCGCGTCCGCGATCAGGTTGCCGAGCGGCTTCTCCGGGGCCGTGGAGCCGCGGCCGTTGATGTCGGCCGAGATGTAGCCCTGCGGCCGGTTCGCGATCGGCGCCGCGAGGGTGTTCCAGCGCGCGATGAGGGCCGTCATGTCGTTGGCCGGGGCCTGGTCCCTGTCGACGATGTGGTTCGCCGAGACCGGGTTCGCGGGCTTGGGCTGCGGGTGGTGCTTCGACCCCTTCGACGCCTTCGACGCACCTGAGCCCTTCACCGCCGTGCGCACGATGTCCTTGGTGCGGCGGTCGTAGGTGAGCGTCGTGTCCGTGTACAGCTTGCCGAACGACGAGGCCGAGGTGACCAGGCGCGGGTTGCCCGCCGGGTCGGGGATGGTGCACACGTACGCCTGGTGGGTGTGGCCCGTCACCAGCGCGTCGACCTTCGGCGAGATGCCCTTGGCGATGTCGGTGATCGGCCCGGAGATGCCGTCACCTGCACCCGGGCTGTCGCAGTCGTAGTTGTACGACGACGAGGCGGGTGCGCCGCCCTCGTGGATCAGGGCGACGATGGACTTGACGCCCTGCCGGTCCAGTTCCTTGGCGTACTTGTTGACCGTCTCGATCTCGTCGTGGAACTTCAGGCCCTTGACGCCGTTGGCCGTGACGATGTTCGGCGTGCCCTCCAGGGTCACCCCGATGAAGCCGATCTTGACGCCGTTCTTCTTCCACACCGTGTACGGCTTGAGGATCGGCTTGCCGGTCTTCTCGCTCGTCACATTGGCGGCGAGGTACGGGAAGTCGGCACCCTTGAACTTCTTGCCCTTCTCGTAGCACCCCTCGACCGGGTGGCAGCCGCCGTTCTGGAGACGGGCCAGCTCCGTGGCACCCTCGTCGAACTCGTGGTTGCCGACGCTCGTCACGTCGAGGTCGATCTTGTTGAGCGCCTCGATGGTCGGCTCGTCGTGGAAGAGCCCCGACAGCAGCGGGCTCGCGCCGACCATGTCGCCGCCGGCCGCGGTGATCGAGTACGGGTGGCCCTTGCGCGCGGTACGCAGCGAGGAGGCGAGGTACTCCACCCCTCCGGCCGGAACAGCCTTGGTCGTGCCGTCGGCCAGCGTCTCGTTGACCGTGCCGGCCGAGCCGGCCGGCGGCTCCAGGTTGCCGTGCAGGTCGTTGAAGGACAGCAGTTGCACATCGACGGTGCCGGCCGGCTTGTGGTGCCCGTGGTCCTTGCCGTGTCCGTGGCCGCGCTCCTGCGCCCCGGCCGGCATGGCCGCGACGAGCGCTCCGACGGTGGCAAGGCCGGCTGCGGCGGCGAGCACCCGCCGGGACGCGCGGTTCTTCTGCGGTGTCGCTGACATCGGTCCCCTTGTGAGTTCAGCGGGAGGTTTGAGAGTGGTGACGAGTCTGGAGCCTGCGTGCCGCAGCCTAGAGTCAACGCGCGTAGCGCGACAGGTGTCCGGGGTTACGAACTGGTTGCCGACTGAGCAGAACCGGACCGTTCACCCTTATGGCGTACATATGCGAGCAGAAACGTCACCGCTCGCATCAAGGCCGCAAATCTGTACGCCGTGGACAGCAACACCACACCGAAGGCCGTCGTCCCTGCTCAGCAGGGATCAGGAGGGTGAGGACTGCCGCCGGGGTTCCACGAGATGATCGACGATCTGAAGGCGATCGTGCGGGGCGCACATGTGCGCGCACAGCTCAAGGTCAACACCGAAATGCTCCAGATGTACTGGGCGATCGGACGGACGATCCTGGATCGGCAGCGCGGAGAGAAATGGGGCACGAAGGTCGTCGACCGGATCGCCACCGAGCTGCGGACGGAGTTCCCGAACCAGCGGGGGTTCAGCCGGTCCAACATCCACTACATGCAGCAGATGGCCAGGACGTGGCCGGACTCAATTGTCCAACAAGCCGTTGGACAATTGCCCTGGGGCCACATCGTCACCCTCATGAGCAAGTGCAAGACCACCTTCGAGCGGGACTTCTACGCCCAGCACGCCGTTCATCACGGCTGGTCCCGCGACCCCCTGGGCTCGATGATCCACGCCCAACTGCACCTCGCCGAAGGCGCCGCGGCCAACAACTTCGACGTCACGCTCCCCGCCGGTTCCGACGCGGTGAAGCAGATCTTCAAGGACCCGTACCGCCTCGACTTCACCGAACTGGAGGGCCGGCCCGCCGAACGGGACCTGGAGGACGCCCTCGTCGCCAACCTGGTCCGCTTCCTGACCGAACTGGGCGTCGGCTTCGCCTTCGTCGGACGCCAGTACCCCATCGTGGTCGGCGACAGCGAATACCGCATCGACCTGCTCTTCTACCACTGCAAGCTGCACTGCTACGTCGTGCTGGAGCTCAAGACCAGGAAAGCCAGTCCCGGGCACTTCGGGCAGCTCGGCTTCTACGTCTCGGTCGTCGACGACCTGGTCCGTGACAAGGAGCACGACGGGCCCACTCTCGGCATCCTCATCGCCGAGAGCCGCGACCGGGCGATGGTCGAGTACGCGCTGCGGGGACACAACCAGCCCCTTGCCGTCAGTACGTACGCCGCGCTGCCCGACGGGGTCCGCGCCCTGCTCCCGAGCGCCGAGGATCTCTCCCGCATCGCGGACAACGTGCTGCAGACCCCGCCGGTCGCCGGGTGAGCCGGACTCCCGGCCTCTCCGGGGCCCGGCGCCACCCTCCGTTCCGCGCCGCCGCCCCCGTACGCTCGTAAGCATGACGACTGACGTACCCTTCCCCGCCCCCGGACGCGAGATCCAGACGCTCGGCGCCCTCTCCCCCGAGCAGGCGGAAGCCGTCTCCGGGCTTCTCGCCGAGGCGGCCGTCTCCGATGGCAGGCAGGCCGTGTCCGAGCAGGGGCGGCTTCAGCTGCGGGGCGGGCACCGGGAAGGTGTGCGGCATTTCCTGCTGACCGCCGGGGGCGTGCTGGTCGGGTACGCGCAGCTGGAGGACACCGACCCCGTGGAGGCGCCGGCCGCCGAGCTGGTCGTGCATCCCTCGCACCGCGGGCACGGGCACGGGCGGGCGCTCGGGGCGGCGCTGCTGGCCGCCACCGGGAAGCGGCTGCGGGTGTGGGCGCACGGAGGCAGGTCCGCGGCGCGCCATCTCGCGCAGGTGCTCGGCCTCTCGCTCTTCCGCGAACTGCGCCAGCTGCGGCGGCCGTTGAGCCCGCTGAACATCGCGGAGCCGGCACTGCCGCCGGGCGTCACCGTCCGGGCGTTCGTCCCCGGCCAGGACGACGCCGCCTGGCTGGCCGTGAACCGCGCCGCCTTTGCCCACCACCCCGAGCAGGGCTCACTGACCCAGCGTGACCTCGACGACCGCAAGGCCGAGCCCTGGTTCGACCCGAAGGGCTTCTTCCTCGCCGAGCGCTCCACCGATGGCGGCGCCGCCGAGCTGATCGGCTTCCACTGGACGAAGGTGCACGCCGAGGAGCGGCTCGGCGAGGTGTACGTGGTCGGCATCCGGCCCGACGCGCAGGGCGGCGGCCTGGGCAAGGCGCTCACCGCGATCGGGCTGCGCCACCTCGCCGCCGAGGGCCTGCCGACCGCGATGCTCTACGTCGACGCGGACAACACCGCGGCCGTGGCGGTCTACGAGCGGATGGGCTTCACCACGCACGAGGTGGACCTGATGTACCGCACGGAGTCCTGAGCGGCCACAACCCACCCGGGGGCGGCGTCGGTTGACGCCGCCCCTCTTTTACGCCACCCTTTCACTACTCAATTAGTGAAAGGGGTGAACATGGCACGGACCGCAGCGGTCGAGTTCCGCATCGACCGGCGCAGCGGCGTCGCCACGTACCTCCAGATCGTCCAGCAGACCAAACAGGCCCTGCGGCTGAATCTGCTGGAGCCCGGCGACCGGCTGCCCACCGCACGCGAGGTCGTGGAGGCCACCGCCATCAACCCGAACACCGTGCTCAAGGCCTACCGGGAGCTGGAGCGCGAAGGGCTCGTCGAGGCCCGGCGCGGTCTCGGCACCTTCGTCACCCGGACCCTCGGCGGCGCGGCGGCGGCCGACGACGCCCCGCTGCGCGCCGAACTCGCCGACTGGGCCGCCCGCGCCCGCGCCGCCGGCCTGGACAAGGACGACGTGAGCGCGCTCTTCACCGCTGTACTGACCAAGACTTTCGAGGGGGACCAGGCCGGATGACAGGCGCTGCGATCGAGGCCGAGGGCCTCGGCATGAGGTACCGGGGCAGGGGCGGGGGCTGGGCGCTGCGCGACTGCTCGTTCCGGCTGCCCGCCGGGCGCGTGTGCGCCCTCGTCGGACCCAACGGTGCGGGGAAGTCCACCCTCCTGAGCCTGGCCGCGGGATTCCTGCGGCCGGCCGAGGGAACGGTACGGGTGCTGGGCTCGGCGCCCGGCGACGCCCGCCGCCGCATGGCCTTCGTGGCCCAGGACAAGCCGCTGTACCCGCAGTTGACGGTCACCGAGACCCTCTGGGCGGGCGCCGAGCTGAACCCGGACACCTGGGACCAGGACGCCGCCGAGCGCATCGTCGAGCCGCTCCCCCGGGACGCCAGGGTCCGCGCCCTGTCCGGCGGCCAGCGCACCCGGCTCGCCCTGGCCCTCGCCCTCGGCAAGCGGCCCGAACTGCTGCTGCTGGACGAGCCGATGGCCGACCTCGACCCGCTCGGCCGGCACCAGCTGATGGGCGCCCTGATGGCCGAGGCCGCCGAGCGCTCCACCACCATCGTGATGTCCTCGCACATCCTCGCCGAGCTGGAGGACGCCTGCGACTACCTCCTCCTCGTCGACGACGGCCGCATCCGGCTCGGCGGCGAGACGGACGACCTGCTCACCGCGCACACCCTGCTCACCGGCCCGGTACGGGACCTCGCCCCGCACACCGTCGTCGAATCCCGCACCACGGGACGGCTGCTGACCGCACTCGTCCGTAAGGAGGGCCCGGTGGACACCGACTGGGAGACCGCCGAACCGTCCCTGGAGGAGCTGCTCCTCGCCCACCTCCGCTCCCCCGGCGCACCCGTGCTGCTCACGCCGAGCGCGGACGCCCGGACCCGTGAGCCGGTGAACGCGGCATGAGCGCCCTCGCCCTGCGCGGCCCGGCCCGCGTCGTCGTACTCCAGCACCGCCGCGTCCTGTGGATCACGGGGGCGCTCGCGCTCGTCGGGATCGCCCTGGTGGGCGTGGCCTGGTGGGTGACGTCCGCCGCCGCCACCACCTTCGCCGGCACCGGCTGCTCGGTACGGCACACCGTCCACGGCTGCGGCATCGCCGTCCGCCATTTCCTCAGCGTCGAGCTGTACTTCAGCCGCCTGCTCGCGTACGCGGGCGTCGCGATGATGATCCTGCCCGCGGTCATCGGCCTGTTCGTCGCCGGGCCCATGATCGGCCGGGAGCTGGAGGACGGCACCTACCGGCTCTCCTGGAGCCAGTCCGTCACGCCCACCCGCTGGCTGGCCGCGAAGCTCGCCGTACCCGCCGTCCTCACCGTGGCCGGCGTCTCCGTCCTGTCGGCCGTGTACGCCTGGGCCTGGTCCCGAGGGCTCGGCACGAACTACCCGGCCCAGTGGTTCGAGCGGGAGGTGTACGGGGCGATGGGCCCCGCCCCCGTGGGCTACGCCCTGCTCTGCCTCGCGCTCGGCGCACTCGCCGCGGTACTGATCCGGCGCACGCTGCCCGCGATGGCCGTCACCGCGGTCGCCTACGCCGCGGTGGTCGTGATCATGAACGCCGTACGCAGCGGACTGTGGCCGATGCGGACCGACACCCCGGCTCTCCGGACCGGGCTCCGCTACCCGTCGGCAGCCTCCGACGTCGCCGTCGGCTGGATGACCGCTGACGGCACCCGGCTCGGCGACACCACCTGCGTCGACGCCACCGATGTCGGCGCGTGCATGGCCCGCCACGGCGCCACCTCGTGGTACATCGACTACCACCCGGCCTCGCACTTCTGGCCGCTCCAGCTCGTCGAGACCGGCATCCTGCTCGGCCTCGCGGCGGCCGCCGTCGCCCTCGCCTTCCGCGTCCTGCGCCGCAGCCACGGCTGAGCGGACACACGGCCGCGCGGCCGTGTCCGGGGGCCTGACCGTCCCCCGGACACGGCCACACCGCTTCCTGCATGTCATGTCGCCGTTACCGGCCATTCAGACGCCCTTGCGACCCTCTCACAATGCAGCCAGCTGTGCCGTCCCCCCGCAACGGGCGAATTCCCGGCAGAGAACGCGCCGAGCGTGCGATCTCCGCGATCTCGCACCCCTCCGACGCGCCCCCGGAGCGCTCCGCGCGGAAGAATGGGTCCATGAGCCAGCAGCCCAGCTCCGAGGTCCCGGTCCAGCCCGCCGCTCAGCCTTCCGTCGGCTCCATCGCCGCACACCGGCCGCACGCCGTCGCCGCCCCCGCCTCCGGCAGCGCCGCCCTGTCCACCGCCGCCGATCTGGACCCCGACATCGACGCCGACGCCGACGCGTACGAACCCGATGTCGACGGGGACGAGCTGCCGCAGGGCCGGTTCCTGGACCGGGAACGCAGTTGGCTCGCGTTCAACGAACGTGTTCTGGAACTGGCCGAGGACCCCTCGACCCCCCTCCTCGAACGGGCTAATTTCCTCGCCATCTTCGCCTCGAACCTGGACGAGTTCTTCATGGTCCGGGTGGCGGGCCTGAAACGCCGGATCGCGACCGGTGTCGCCACCCGTTCCGCCTCCGGACTCCAGCCCCGCGAGGTCCTCGACCTGATCTGGACCCGCTCGCGCGAACTCATGGCCCGGCACGCCGCCTGCTACCAGCAGGACGTCGCCCCCGCCCTGTCCGACGAGGGCATCCAGCTGATCCGCTGGCCCGAGCTGACCGAGAAGGAGCAGGCCCGCCTGTTCACCTTCTTCCGCCAGCGCGTCTTCCCCGTACTGACCCCGCTGGCCGTCGACCCGGCGCACCCCTTCCCGTACATCTCCGGCCTCTCGCTCAACCTCGCCGTCGTCGTACGCAACCCGGTCAGCGGCCACCGCCACTTCGCCCGGGTCAAGGTCCCGCCGCTGCTGACCCGCTTCCTGGAGGCCTCCCCGCAGCGCTACGTCCCCATAGAGGACGTCATCGCCGCCCACCTGGAGGAGCTCTTCCCTGGCATGGAGGTCCTCGCGCACCACATGTTCCGGGTCACCAGGAACGAGGACCTGGAGGTCGAGGAGGACGACGCCGAGAACCTCCTCCAGGCCCTGGAGAAGGAGCTCATGCGGCGCCGCTTCGGCCCGCCGGTCCGCCTGGAGGTCGAGGAGTCCATCGACCCGTACGTGCTGGACCTGCTGGTCCGCGAGCTGAAGGTGTCCGACGCCGAGGTCTACCCGCTGCCCGGACCACTCGATCTCACCGGGCTGTTCGGCATAGCGTCGCTGGACCGGCCGGAGCTGAAGTTCCCCAAGTTCATCGCCGGCACCCACCGCGACCTCGCCGAGGTCGAGTCCGCCTCCGCGCCCGACATCTTCGCCGCCCTGCGCGAACGCGACGTGCTGCTGCACCACCCGTACGACTCCTTCTCCACCTCCGTCCAGGCCTTCCTGGAACAGGCGGCGGGCGACCCGGACGTCCTCGCCATCAAGCAGACCCTGTACCGGACCTCGGGCGACTCCCCGATAGTGGACGCCCTCATCGACGCCGCCGAGTCCGGCAAGCAGGTCCTCGTGCTCGTCGAGATCAAGGCCCGCTTCGACGAGCAGGCCAACATCAAGTGGGCGCGCAAACTGGAGGAGGCGGGCTGCCACGTCGTCTACGGGCTCGTCGGCCTCAAGACGCACTGCAAGCTCTCGCTCGTCGTCCGCCAGGAGAGCGACACCCTGCGCCGCTACTCGCACGTCGGCACGGGCAACTACCACCCCAAGACGGCCCGGCTGTACGAGGACCTCGGCCTGCTCACCGCCGACCCGCAGGTCGGCGCGGACCTCTCCGACCTCTTCAACCGGCTCTCCGGCTACTCGCGCCGCGAGACCTACCGCCGCCTGCTGGTCGCCCCGAAGTCACTGCGGGACGGGCTGATCGCCCGGATCAACAACGAGATCGCCCACCAGCGGGCCGGCCGCACCGCCTACGTACGCGTCAAGGTCAACTCGATGGTCGACGAAGCGATCATCGACGCCTGCTACCGGGCCGCGCAGGCGGGTGTGCCGGTCGACATCTGGGTGCGCGGCATCTGCGCGATCCGCCCCGGCGTCACCGGGCTCTCCGAGAACGTCCGGGTCCGCTCCATACTCGGCCGCTTCCTCGAACACTCCCGGGTGTTCTCGTTCGGCAACGGCGGCGAACCCGAAGTCTGGTTCGGCAGCGCCGACATGATGCACCGCAACCTCGACCGCCGGATCGAGGCCCTGGTCAGGGTCACCGACCCCGCCCACCGGGCCGCGCTCAGCCGGCTCCTGGAGACGGGCATGGCCGACACCACCTCCTCCTGGCACCTGGGCCCCGACGGGAACTGGACCCGGCACGCCACGGACGCGGAGGGCCGGCCGCTGCGGCACGTACAGGAAATGCTCATTGACGCCCGGAGGCGCCGGCGTGCGACGCCCTGACCACCAGACCCGGACGGACGTGACCGCGGGGGCGGTGCTCGCACCGTATCTCCGGGCGCAGGCAGCGGACTTCCTGCGCAGTCTGCGCCTGCACCGCGAGAACAGCACCCCCACGGACGCCGGTCCGCAGGCCGCCGAAGAGGCCGCCGCAGCGCTCCGCCGCTCGTCCCGCCGGATCAGCGGCACCCTGCACACCTTCCGGACCGCGCTCGACCCGCCCTGGGCCGAGCAGCTGCGCACCGAACTGGCCTGGCTGTCCGGCACGCTCGCCCGCGAGCACGCCTACGCGGACCGGCTGAACCGGCTCCTGGACGCGCTGCACGGGCTCTCGGGGCCACCGCTGCCCGCGGCCCGAACGGAGTCCGGTGGCGGCCGTGCCGCCGAGGCCGCCGCCAAGGAGGGCGCCGGCCTCGGCGTCGGCGCGGCACGCGCCGGGGCACTGCTGGAACGCCGGCTCACCCTCGCCCGGACCCGCGCCCACTCCGCGGCGCTCCAGGCGCTCGGCTCCTCCCGCTTCCACGCCGTGGCCGACGCGGTCGCGCTGCTCGCCTCCGAGGTCCCGCTCGCCCCCGCGGCCGCCGCACCCGCCGCCGAGCTGCTGGGCGAGCCCGCGGACCGGGCCGAACAGCGGCTGCTCGGCGCGGTGGCGGCGCTCGCGTCGGACGAGGCGGCCGAGCCGTACAACGAGTCGCGGGACGCGCCCTGGCACCAGGCCCGCCTGCTGCTGCGGCTGCACCGGTACGCCCACGAGGTGGTGCACGGCGCCCCCGACCCGGTCCTGGCGGGCCCGGGTCACGCGCTCGACCTGCACCGGGACGCGGCGGAGGCCGCCGCCGCCGCGGCGTCCGCGGCCCGCACACCGCGGATCGCCCCGGCGACCGCGTACGCCCTGGGGGTGCTCCACGCCGACCAGCGCCACGAGGTGGGGGCGGCGCGCGCGGTGTTCCGGGAGACCTGGCCGTACGCGGCGGCCGTGACCGCGCGATGAGCACCACGGTGCGGGCGGCGGGGTGCGTGCTCTGGCGCCGCCCGCCGCACGGCACGCACGGCGCGGGCGGCGCCGACGGCGTGGAGATCTGTCTCGTGCACCGGCCGCGTTACGACGACTGGTCGTTCCCCAAGGGCAAGCTGAAACGCGGCGAGTCCCCGCGGGACGCGGCTCTGCGCGAGGTCCTGGAGGAGACGGGCCACCACTGCGTGCCGGGCGCCGTGCTCCCCATGGTCCGGTACCCGGCGAACGGACGCCCGAAGGAGGTCACGTACTGGTCCGCCGAGGCCACGGCGGGCGCCTTCGTCCCGAACCGCGAGGTGGACAAGGTGGTGTGGCTCCCGCCGGAGGCCGCCCGCGCCCGCCTGACCCACCCGCGCGACCGCGCCCTGCTGGACACGGCCCTCCCGACGCTGCCGAACGCGTAGCCGCTCGGGACGGGGCCCGCCCGCCAGCCCGTCCGGCCGGTCCGGGCCGCGCCCGCCCGCCAGCCCGTCCGGCGTATGGAGGACGGAACCCCTGCGCGGGACCGGGCCGCCTCGGCACGGCCCCCGCACCGGGCCCCCGAAGCCGCGCCCCCGGACCCGCTCCGCGGTCCGGAACCAGGCCGCCCGACACGGTTCACCTCCCGTTCACCCACCCCCGCAAACCGCTTCACCTCTGCTGCCTAATTTCGGCAGTACACGGTGCACGGCGAACCACCGCATCACCCGGGAAACCCCCGCACCGGCCAAGACTTCCGCACCACCCATCACCTCGCACGCCGTCGTAGAACGAAAACAACCTCGGCGGCTCCTGGAAGGAACACCCGAAAGTGAAGCTTCAGCGCAAGAACCGGCTTCGTGCCACCGCGCTCGGTGCCCTCGCCGTCTCCGGCGCCCTGGTCCTCACGGCGTGCGGTTCGGACAACAACAGCGGCGGCGACACCGGCGGGAGCGGCGGCAAGACGAAGGCCGCCTCGAACGTCAAGTGCGACGGCGCCAAGGGCCAGCTGCGTGCCTCCGGCTCCAGCGCCCAGAAGAACGCCATGGACCTGTGGGTCAAGGACTACATGGCCGCCTGCTCCGGCGTGGAGATCAACTACCACTCCTCCTCGTCCGGCGAGGGCATCGTCGCCTTCAACCAGGGCACCGTCGGCTTCGCCGGCTCCGACTCGGCGCTGAAGCCCGAAGAGGCCGCCGACTCGAAGAAGATCTGCAAGACCGGCCAGGGCATCAACCTCCCGATGGTCGGCGGCCCGATCGCGGTCGGCTTCCACCTCGAAGGCGTCGACAGCCTGACGCTGGACGCCCCGACGCTCGCCAAGATCTTCGACACCAAGATCAAGAAGTGGAACGACGAGGCGATCGCCAAGCTCAACCCCGGCGCCAAGCTCCCGGACAAGCCGATCCAGCCCTTCCACCGCTCCGAGGACTCCGGCACCACCCAGAACCTGGGCAAGTACCTCGCCGCCACCGCCCCGAGCGACTGGAAGTACGAGGCCGAGAAGAAGTGGCCGGCCCCCGGTGGCCAGGCCGCGTCCGGCTCCTCCGGTGTCGCCTCCCAGGTGAAGGCGGTCGACGGTTCGATCGGTTACTTCGAGCTCTCCTACGCCTCGTCGCAGAAGATCTCCACCGTCGACATCAACACCGGCGGCGCCGCCCCGGTCAAGGCCTCCTCGGAGAACGCCTCCAAGGCCATCGCCGCCGCCAAGGTCAAGGGCACCGGCAAGGACCTGGCGCTCGACCTCGACTACACCACCAAGGCCGAGGGCGCCTACCCGCTGGTCCTGGTGACGTACGAGGTCGTCTGCGACACCGGCAACAAGGCCGACACCCTCGACACCGTCAAGTCCTTCCTGGGCTACACCGCCTCCACCGAGGGCCAGCAGCTCCTCACCGAGGCCGGCTACGCCCCGATCCCCGAGGCGATCAACACCAAGGTCCGCGAGACGGTCGCCTCCCTCTCGTAACCGAACCCGCGCAACCGGCACGAACGCAGACGCGACAGGCGGGCCGGTCCGGTACACCCCTCCGGACCGGCCGGCCCCCACCACCCCCATCCGGTGCACCGCCGCCAGGGGAGCCCTCCGCTCCCCCACACAGACCGGAAAGACCATGGCTTCCACCACACAGACAGAGACACCACCGGTCCGGCCGGGCGGGCGCACCCGCCCCAGGCCGACCGGTCGCCTCGGCGACAAGATATTCCTGGGCCTGTCACAGGGCTCCGGCATCCTGCTGCTCGTGCTCATGGCGTCGATCGCCGTGTTCCTCAGCTACCGCGCCGGCATCGCCATCTCGAAGGACGAAGGCAACTTCTTCACCACCTTCGACTGGAACCCGGCAGGCAGCCCCCCCGTCTTCGGCATCGCGGTCCTGCTCTTCGGGACCGTCGTCAGCTCGATCATCGCGATGGTCATCGCGGTTCCGATCGCTGTCGGCATCGCCCTCTTCATCTCGCACTACGCACCGCGCAGGCTGGCCACCCCGATCGCGTACGTCGTCGATCTCCTCGCCGCGGTGCCCAGCATCGTCTACGGCATCTGGGGCGCGCTCGTCCTCGTGCCGTACCTCGAAGGCCTCAACCTCTGGCTCGACCAGTTCTTCGGCTGGACGTACATCTTCGAGAAGACCGAGGTCGGCGTCGCCCGCTCGCTCTTCACCGTCGGCATCCTGCTCGCGATCATGATCCTGCCGATCGTGACCAGCGTCAGCCGCGAGGTCTTCCTCCAGGTCCCGAAGATGAACGAGGAAGCCGCACTCGCGCTCGGCGCCACCCGCTGGGAGGTCATCCGCCTCTCGGTGCTGCCGTTCGGCCGCTCCGGCGTGATCTCGGCCTCGATGCTGGGCCTGGGCCGCGCGCTCGGCGAGACGATGGCCGTCGCCACGGTCCTGTCGCCGAGCTTCCTCATCTCGCTGCACGTGCTCAACCCGGGCGGCGGGACGTTCGCCCAGAACATCGCCGCGAAGTTCGGCGAGGCCGACGCGTTCGGGCGCGACGCCCTGATCGCCTCCGGCCTGGTCCTCTTCGTCCTCACCCTGCTGGTCAACGGCGCCGCGCGGCTCATCATCGCCCGCCGCAAGGAGTACTCGGGGGCCAACGCATGAACCACGCGTCCACCAGCGTCCAGGACCGTCCGACGCCCACACCGCCCGCACCGGGCAACAGCCTCAGCAGCCGTACGCTCCCCCGCCTGGCCCCGCTCGGCTTCGCCGCCCTGTCGATCGCCCTCGGCGTCGGCACCGGTGCGGCCGCCGGCTGGCACAGCCGCGTCCAGTGGGGCCTGGTCTCCGCGCTGCTCTTCCTGGTGATCTCGTACGTCGCGACCAGCGTCGTGGAGAACCGGCGGCAGGCCAAGGACCGCCTCGCCACCAGCCTGGTGTGGGTGTGCTTCCTGATCGCCGTCGTCCCGCTGGCCTCGCTCCTCTGGACGACCGTCAGCCGCGGCTCGGGCCGCCTGGACCTCTACTTCCTGACCCACTCGATGGCCGGTGTCCTGGGGTCCGAGGACAGCGGCGGTGTCTACCACGCGCTGATCGGCACGCTGGAACAGGTCGGCATCGCCACGGTGATCTCCGCCCCGCTCGGACTGCTCACCGCGGTCTACCTGGTGGAGTACGGCAAGGGCTCGCTCGCCAGGGCCGTCACCTTCTTCGTCGACGTGATGACCGGTATCCCGTCCATCGTGGCCGGCCTGTTCATCCTCTCGATCATGCTGATCGCGGGTCTCGAACCCTCCGGCCTGATGGGCGCGCTGGCCCTGACGATCCTGATGATCCCGGTCGTGGTCCGCTCCACCGAGGAGATGCTGAAGCTCGTACCGAACGAGCTCCGCGAGGCCTCCCTCGCCCTCGGCATCCCGAAGTGGCGGACCATCCTGAAGGTGGTCCTGCCGACCGCGATCGGCGGCATCGCCACCGGCGTCATGCTCGCCATCGCTCGCATCGCCGGAGAGACCGCACCGATCATCCTGCTGGTCTTCGGCAGTCAGCTGATCAACCCGAACCCCTTCGAAGGCGCCCAGTCCTCACTGCCGTTCTACATCTACGAGCAGTACAAGATCGGCGAGACCGCGTCGTACGACCGCGCCTGGGCCGCCGCCCTGGTCCTGATCGCCTTCGTCATGATCCTCAATCTGGTGGCCCGCGGCATCGCCCGCTGGAAGGCCCCGAAGACCGGCCGCTGAGGCCGACGGAAAGCAGTGATTCAGATGGCCAAGCGCATAGACATCAGTGGTCTGTCGGCCTACTACGGCGCCCACAAGGCGATCGACGACATCTCCATGACCGTGGAACCCCGCTCCGTGACCGCCTTCATCGGCCCGTCCGGCTGCGGCAAGTCCACCTTCCTGCGCACCCTGAACCGGATGCACGAGGTCACCCCCGGCGGCCGCGTCGAGGGCAAGGTGCTGCTGGACGACGAGAACCTGTACGGCTCCGGCGTCGACCCGGTCACCGTGCGCCGCACGGTCGGCATGGTCTTCCAGCGCCCGAACCCGTTCCCGACCATGTCGATCTTCGACAACGTCGCGGCGGGCCTGCGGCTGAACGGCAGCTACCGCAAGAACGCCCTGAACGACATCGTGGAGAAGTCGCTGCGTGGCGCGAACCTCTGGAACGAGGTCAAGGACCGGCTGAACAAGCCCGGCTCCGGCCTCTCCGGCGGCCAGCAGCAGCGGCTGTGCATCGCCCGCGCGATCGCGGTCGAGCCGGACGTGCTGCTGATGGACGAGCCGTGCTCCGCCCTCGACCCGATCTCCACCCTCGCCATCGAGGACCTGATCGGCGAGCTGAAGGAACGCTTCACGATCGTCATCGTGACGCACAACATGCAGCAGGCGGCCCGCGTCTCGGACCGCACGGCGTTCTTCAACCTCGCCGCGGTCGGTATGCCCGGCAAGCTCGTGGAGATAGACGAGACGGAACGCATCTTCTCCAACCCGTCGGTCCAGGCCACCGAGGACTACATCTCCGGCCGCTTCGGCTGAGCCGGAACCTCTCCCGCAGACGGCCTTGAGGTGCTGCATGGCGGTGCCACCACAAGGCGAAGGGTCCGCCCCCGCTCTCCTGTGGAGAGCGGGGGCGGACCCACTTCAAGCCCGTGGTGCCCAGGCCGGCGTCAGCCGAACAGCAGCACGACGATCCCGTAGCTCGCCGCAGCGACCAGTGCCGCGGCCGGCATCGTGATGAACCACCCCAGGATGATGTTCTTCGCGACACCCCACCGCACCGCGTTCACCCGCTTCGTGGCGCCCACACCCATGATCGCCGAGGTGATGACGTGCGTCGTCGAGATCGGCGCGTGGAACAGGAACGCCGAGCCGAACATGATCGACGCCCCCGTCGTCTCCGCGGCGAATCCCTGCGGCGGGTCCAGCTCGATGATCTTGCGGCCGAGCGTCCGCATGATGCGCCAGCCACCCGCGTACGTACCCAGCGACAGCATCAGCGCGCAGACGAGCTTCACCCAGACCGGGATCGGGTCGCTGTACTTCTCGTGACCGGAGATGACCAGGGCCATCACCACGATGCCCATCGTCTTCTGCGCGTCCTGCAGACCGTGGCCGAGCGCCATGCCCGCGGCCGAGACCGTCTGCGCGATCCGGAAACCGCGCTTGGCCTTGTGCGGGTTGGACTTCCGGAACATCCACATGATGGCGACCATCACCAGATAGCCGACCACCAGGCCGATCACCGGCGAGACGAACATCGGGATGACGACCTTGTCGAGCACCCCGCTCCAGTGCACCAGCGTCCCGCCCGCGAGCGCGGCGCCGACCATGCCGCCGAACAGGGCATGGGAGGACGACGACGGCAGGCCGAAGTACCAGGTGACCAGATTCCAGATGATCGCGCCGACCAGCGCGGCGAAGAGGATTCCCATCCCCTTGTCGCCCTCGGGCGTCGCGATGAGGCCCTCACTGACGGTCTTGGCGACCCCGCTGCCGAGGAACGCGCCGGCGAGGTTCATCACCGCTGCCATGGCCAGTGCCGCACGCGGGGTCAGCGCCCGGGTGGAGACCGAGGTGGCGATGGCATTCGCCGAGTCGTGGAAGCCGTTCGTATACGTGAAACCGAGCGCGACGCCGATGGTCACGACCAGTACAAAGGTGTCCACGTGGTTCAGGACTCCTTGACCGCGATGGTCTCCACCGTGTTCGCGACGTGCTCGAATGCGTCGGCAGCCTCTTCCAGTACGTCCACGATCTGCTTCAGCTTCAGCACCTCCATGGCGTCGTACTTGCCGTTGAAGAGCTGGGCGAGCAGCTTGCGGTGGATCTGGTCGGCCTGGTTCTCAAGGCGGTTGACCTCGATCCAGTACTCGGTGAGGTTGTCCATGGTCCGCAGGTTCGGCATGGCCGCGGCGGTCAGTTCCGCCGCCCGCGCCAGAACCTCGACCTGCTGCTCGACACCCTTGGGGAGCTCATCGACCTGGTACAGCACGACGAGGTCGACTGCCTCCTCCATGAAGTCCATGATGTCGTCGAGCGAGGATGCGAGGTTGTAAATGTCCTCGCGGTCGAACGGCGTAATGAAGGAGGAGTTCAGCTGGTGGAAGATCGCGTGGGTGGCATCGTCCCCCGCGTGCTCCGCTGCCCGCATACGCTCCGCGATCTCGACTCGGGAGGCAGAATCCGCCCCGAGCAGTTCCATCAGGAGTTTCGAGCCCGTGACGATGTTGTCCGCAGACGCGGAGAACATGTCGTAGAAGCTCGTCTCCCTGGGGGTCAGACGAAAGCGCACGTGGGGTCCTCGGGGTGCTTTGGATTCGGTCAGGCTGATGCTAGGCGCATCATCCGGCCACGGCTAACCGGCATTCTTCAGTGTCGCGCATCAGGCAGAGTGATCAGCACGGGGCCCCGGTCACGTTTCAGCTGAATTCGTTAGGATATACCCACCAGGGGTATATACGGCAGGGTAAAGGGAAAACGGGAGGCAGTAATGACCACCACCGAGGCCACCGGGGCGGCCCAGTCGCCGGACGCCGCGGACGTCACGACCCCGGCGGACGCCACGGCTCCCGCGGCCGCGATCGTCACCGATCACGACCGGGGCATACACGGCTACCACCACCAGAAGGCGGAGCACCTCAAGCGCCTGCGCCGCATCGAGGGCCAGATCCGCGGCCTGCAGCGCATGGTCGACGAGGACGTCTACTGCATCGACATACTCACCCAGGTGTCGGCTTCCACCAAGGCGCTCCAGTCCTTCGCACTCCAACTGCTGGAGGAGCACCTGCGCCACTGCGTCGCCGACGCGGCGGTCAAGGGCGGCGAGGAGATCGACGCGAAGGTCGAGGAGGCCACCAAGGCCATCGCCCGGCTGCTGCGCACCTGAGACACCGGCACCCGCTGCCGCGCCGGCCCTGTCGCGCCCGTCACACCGCCCCCGTCACCCCCGGCGCTCTCCCTGCCGGGGGACGGTGGTGCGTTCGGTGATCACCTTGACGTCGAGCACCTCGTCGATGCGGTCCGCGCTGAGCCGTTCCCCGATCGCCGCCGACGCCGCGATCATCAGCTCCCCGCACAGCTCGATCTCGGCGAGTGCCACATGGTCCGATACGGTCCGTGCGCTGAGCGTCACCACGTCACTCACCTCTCACTGCCGTCGCCGACTTCCTAGGGTAGGGAGCGCACCACGCACCGCGCATGGCACGGACGGGCCATTTCGCCTCAGCCAGATGCCTAGGGCGTGCCCCTCGGATCACCTCGGGCTCGCGGGGACCCGCCCCGTCCGGGGCGGTCACGGCTGCCGCCCCTGCTCGATCTCACCGGTGTAGATGTCGCGCCCGGCCGGGATCGGTACGGAGACCGCCACTCCGAAGCCGTACAGCAACGTCGTCGACACCACCTCCACCGCGGGCCCCTCGTTGGCGAAGCTGAACCGGTGGCGCACCTTGCGCAGCCGCCCCTGCTCGTCCAGATAGGCGTCGAACGACACCGTCCGCGTGCGGAACCCCTTGGCCGCCGCCGTCAGCGCACCCCGCGAGGGGGCCGACGCCTGCCGCGCGGCCCGCGCGATGTCCGTGGTGCCCCGATAGTGCCGCACCGTCACCCCGGCCAGATCGGTCTCGCCCACATACGTCACCGCGCGCGCCCCGCGCAGCAGCTCCGCCGCCGCCATCGGATCGGTCACCCCACCGGTCACCAGGTTGCCGTCCGCCAGTGCCGTCGTGTCGATCCTGACCCACTTGTCCTCGGGCACCCCGGCGCCGCGGTTCAGCATGTAGAGCGCGCCGGGGGTCAGCAGTTCCGTGATGGGCAGGTGCTCCTCCTCGCCCGCGGCGTCCTGCGGCAGGACGACCCTGAGCCGGCCGGACCGGGTACGGAAGTCGTACGTCCCCCTGCCCCTGATCGTCACCCAGGTACCGCCCGCAGCCGTCTCCATCGACGTACTCACCTCGGCGGTTGCGGCCACGGACCGGTTCTCCGCGCCGGAGTTCCCCGCGGGGGACGCGCCGCCGGTCCCCGTCCCGGCGAGCACCACCGCCGCCCGCCGCACCGCTTCGACGGCCCCGGCGCCGGCCCGGCCGTCAGCCGCGACCCGGTCCCCGCCACCGCCCGAGCAACCGGCGGCCGCCGCCATCGCGCCCATCGCGGCGAGGGCACACACAGCGCGCGCCCCGCCTCCGGATCTGTGCTGCCGCACCACCATCGCCTGCCAACCCCCAACGCCGTGCCGCTTGCCCGAGCCCCCCACCCGTTCCGGATAACGACGGCCCCTGCCCCCCGTAACGCCGCTCGCCCACCCCTCACCGCCGGACGGCCCCGCCCAGTACCGTGGACGCGTGTATGACCAACACACCGCCGAGGTTCCGCCGGCCGTCCCACCGGCCCGGTCCGCCCACGAACCCACCACCGTCGAACGCGGCTCGTTCTGCACCGCCCGATGCGGCTGCGGCTGGTCCGGACCGGCCCGCAGATCCCGCGACCGGGCCCGCGCCGACGCCGACGCGCACCGCGCGGCCCCCTGACCGGGCCGCCCGCCATGCCCCACGAGGACCCGTCCCCCCACCCCGGAGGTCCGATGACCCTGCCGAACCGGCGCACCGTCCTGACCGCGGGCGCCGCAGCCGTACTCACCGGAGCCACCACCACCGCCTGCGACGACACCGGATCCGGCACGCCCACCGGCGGCTCGACCCCGGCCACATCGACCGCCCCACCGACGGCCACGGGCACGTCCGCGGCCCCGTCGACGACCGCACCCTCCGGCCCTGCGGACTGGCCCGCGCTGGCCGAGAGCCTCGACGGGTCCCTCGTACGCCCCGACGACGCGGCCTACCGGACCGCCCGTCAGCTCTACAACACCCGCTACGACGGCCAGAAGCCGGCCGCCGTCGCCTACGTCAGGCACGAGGCCGACATCCGCGAGTGCCTGGCCTTCGCCCGGCGCAGCTCCACACCCGTCGCCATCCGCAGCGGCGGCCACTCCTACGGCGGCTGGTCGAGCGGCAACGGCCGGCTCGTCGTTGACGTCTCATCACTCTCCCGCGTCGACGGGAACGGCACGATCGGCGCGGGGGCCCGCCTCCTCGACGTCTACCAGGGCCTCGCCGCGCACGGCGTGACCATCCCCGGCGGCTCCTGCCCCACGGTCGCCGTCTCCGGCCTCACCCTCGGCGGCGGCCACGGCGTCGCATCCCGCGCATACGGCCTCACCTGTGACAGCCTCACCGCCGCGACGATCGTCACCGCCGACGGCAAGACCCTCACCGCCGACGCCAAACACCACTCGGACCTCTTCTGGGCGCTGCGCGGCGCCGGCAACGGCAACTTCGGCGTCGTCACCGAACTCCGCTTCCGCACCCGCCCCGCCCCGCAGACCGTCACCGCGTACATGTCCTGGCCGTGGTCGCGGGCCCGGTCCGTCGTCACGGCCTGGCAGGAGTGGGGCCCGGACCAGCCGGACGAGATCTGGTCCTCCGCCCACCTCGCGGCGGGCCCCGGCGGCGGCAACCCGACCGTGTCCGTCGCGGCGTTCAGCCTCGGCACGTACGGCGATCTGCAGAACGCCGTCGACCGCCTCGCCGACCGGATCGGCGCCCCGGCCTCCTCCGTCTCGCTGCGCCGCCGCAGCTACCAGGAGGCGATGCTCGTGTACGCGGGCTGCTCGGGCATCACCGACGCCCAGTGCCACCTGCCGGGCACCACACCCGGCCGCACCTCGCAGGGCACCCTCCGGCGCGAGACGTACGCGGCCGCGTCCGACTTCTACGACCACTCGCTGCCCCCGGCCGGCGTCCAGGCCCTCCTCGACCGGACGGAGGCCTTCACCCGGCTCGACGCGACGCAGGGCGGCGGGGGTTCGATCGCGCTCACCGCGCTGGGCGGGGCCATCAACCGGGTCGGCCCGCAGGCCACGGCGTTCGTCCACCGGAGCTCGCGGATACTCGCCCAGTACATCGGCGCCTGGCGCCCCGGCACCTCGGGCAACACCCAACAGAACTGGCTGAAAGACACCCATTCCGCATTTCGCCGTTACGCCTCCGGAGCGGCATACCAGAACTACGCGGACCCGGCGCTGACCGACTGGCGGAACGCCTACTACGGCACGGCAGCCGCCCGTCTGGGCGACGTGAAGAAGAAGTACGACCCGGACGGCTTCTTCACGTTCCCGCAGTCGCTCTGAGCACCGGGCCACCAGTGCGGACAGCCGCCGCTTCCCCGGACCGGACCGCCCTCGCGGTGGCCGGTCGGGGGAGGCTGCGGCTGCGGCTGCGGCTGCGGAACGCCACCAGCGGCGGGGCGCCCTCCGAGGGCTGAGCCTGCAAGCACGTCAGCCTGCAAGCACCTGCGTGGTCAAGCACCTGCGTGGTCAAACACCTGCGTGGTCAAGGACCTGCGTGGTCAAGGACTCGCGGCGTCTGCACCCCTACGCCGCGAGTCCTTTCTCGCCGTCCTCGCCGCCGCCCGATCCCGGCCGCGGCTCGGGAATCCCGAGGGCCTCGCCCCGGCTCCCGGCCCCTGCCGCCGACAGCGGCCGGCGCGACCGCACGAGCCGGCCCAGCCGGGGAGACCGTGAGACGGCACCCACCAGGGGCGTCAGCAGCATCATCGCGAGCGGCGCGAGCAGCAGCGCGGCGGCCGTGCCGAGGGCGAAACCGCCGATGACGTCGGTCGGGTAGTGAACGCCCATGTAGATCCGGCAGAAACCCTCCAGCAGCGCGAGCCCGATCGCCGCGATGCCGAACTTGCGGTTCGCCACGAAGAGTCCGACACCCAGGGCCATCGCCATCGTGGCGTGGTCGCTCACGAAGGAGAAGTCGTTCTTCCCGTCCACCAGGACGTTCAGCCCCTGGTGGTCCTTGAACGGCCGCGGCCGTTCGACGAATCCGCGGATCGGGATGTTGATGAGCAGTGCGATCCCCGCGGCGAGCGGCGCCCAGACGATTCCGGAGACAGCCGTCACCGAATCCTCGGAGGTGCCGCGCCTGCGGACACTCCACCAGCACCACAGGACCACCAGGACCATGCCGAGCATGATCCCGTACTCGCCGATGAACTCCATGACCCGGTCGAACCAGGTGGGAGCGGATTTGGCGAGCCCGTTGATGTCGTAGAGCAGGCTGACGTCGGGGTTCGACCCATCCAGTGCGAGTCCAGCCATCTGCCGCGGCCCCTTGCCTTGTCTGCTGTTGGTACTGCGGCACACACCCATGTGCACCGCTTTGACGAACCCCCGTGTTCGCTTCGATCACGTACGTGGGACGACGCTCGGTCAGTGGCTGCGGCCCCGGTCCAACCAGAGAACGACGCGTCCCGTGCGTACGTTCCACTCTCCACCGAATGATCACCATGACGTTATCGAAGAGTGACTCATCGTCGCAGCTCAGGGCCCAGGCTTCACAGAGAGTTCCGGCCACCGCCGCCCAACGGTCAGGCGGCCGGCTGCGTGGTCGGAAGGGCGGCGGCACCGTCCTTGGTGACGCGTGTCGCACCGAAGTAGTCGGGCGAGTCGATCTTGTCGAACCTGATGACGGCACCAGTGTACGGAGCGTTGATCATGTACCCGCCGCCGACGTACAGGCCGACGTGGTGGATGGCCCGTGAGTTGGTCAGGTCGTCGGAGAAGAACACCAGGTCACCGGGGAGCAGCTCGTCGCGCGAGGGGTGCGGCCCGGCGTTGTACTGGTCGTTCGCCACCCGCGGCAGCTCGATGTCCACCGTCCGGTACGCGGCCTGCGTCAGCCCCGAACAGTCGAACCGCCCGCCCTGCTCGGCCGTGCCGTTTCCGCCCCACAGGTACTTCGTGCCGAGCTTCTTCTGCGCGAAGTAGATCGCGCCCGCGGCCTGCTGCGAGGGCTGCACCCGGCCCACGGGCTTGGCGAAGCTCTTCTCCAGGGAGCGGATGATCTTGACGTAGTTCTCCGTCTCCGCGATGTGCGGGACCCCGCCCGACTTGATCACCCGGTACGCACCGGCGTTGTAGGCGGCCAGCATGTTGTCCGTCGCGTCCCCCGGCACCTTCTTCACGTACCCGGCCAGTTCGCAGTCGTACGACGCGGCGGAGGGAATCGCGTCGGCGGGATCCCAGACGTCCCGGTTGCCGTCGTTGTTCCCGTCGATCCCGTGCCCGGCCCAGGTCCCGGGGATGAACTGCGCAATGCCCTGCGCGGCGGCCGGACTCTCGGCGTCCGGGTCCCAGCCACTCTCCTGGTACAGCTGGGCGGCCAGGAGGGCTGGGTTGATGGCGGGACAGAGGTTGCCCCACTTCTCCACCAACGGCTGGTACTTGGCCGGCACGGCCCCCTTGGCCAGCCCAACAGCCCCACCGCCGCCGCCCCCGAGGCCGGCCGCGGCGGAGTACGTACCGACGACGAGCAACGCCACGAAGCACATGGCGGCCCCGACGCCGATCCCACCCACCATCCAGAATTTCCGCACCCCTCAACCATCCCCCATCGGGGACGGGTTCATGGGCGGTTTCGACGGTGTGTACGAGTCATTGGGGTCACTGATGGCCCATCAGGACGCTCCGGCGGACCAGAAGTCGGAGTGGACGTTGGGGCGGGGAATGACTTCAGCATCCGCGTAGCTCGGTCCGTTCGGCTCAGCCATGGGCTCAGCAACCTCTGACTCTCGGACACACGGACTGTCGACCTCGAAAAAGGCCTGCCCCTTGCCCCCAACGATCAGGCTAACCCCGAAGCCATCCCTCGTTTGCGCAAAGATTGCTGGCACATCAACATCATTATTGACGGCCTTGATCTTGTAGTCACTCTTTCTCCAGAACCGATCAACCAGGCCCAAGAAGCTTCCGCGACGCTCAGCGGAGATAGTGGTCATGATCACCCTTCTGCGGGTCACGTCGCAACTCCCAGTGGTGGTCGGACCATGCGTCCAATGGACTTCTGGGCGAATCTCTGCCAGAACGTCATCAAGTAGCCCGTCAGCACGCTCAGCAGCTTCCTGCATATCCATGCCCACCCTTTCACCACCATCCAATTTCCCAACATCGCTGACACACGAAGAGATCAACGCACACGAGGACAGCCCAATAACCACACTGGCGATACCACGCATCATCGATACTCCTCAGTCTTCAACTTGCCCGGCCGCCCAGCTGCCACAAGGGCGATGTTGTTCGCGGACACAGCATCTCTATTTGGATCGAAATAGCGAGAGTGCGCATCAATCGAAAAGCCTTCGGCACTTACCAACTTGGGCCCGTCGTCTACTTGGAAACGTCGAGCACCGAAAGCTCTACTTGCTGGGTCTTTACCGAACCAAAGATCATCATCTCCCTGATCCGCCACCTCTCCGAGAAGGTGCGCACCAAGAGGGCCGGCAGTAGCCCAGCCGACGGCGCCGATGGCGGCCTGCTGCTTCGATGGAAGTTTGGTCACGATGTCGTTCTCTGCTGCCCCGACGAATACGTGGTCCTTGCCCACTCCAAGGTCCTCAGCACGGTCAACACCCACCCCTGGGCTTCCGACCAGAACAATGTCATCCACTCCTGGAATACCACCCCCATGCTGCGTCGCTGCTCCAACCGTTCGCGAACCGTACGAGTGACCGATCGCCGTCATGTGAGGATCCTCGTTCTCATTCGTGACAGAAACGCCAGCCATGAAGCGATTGAAAGAGACTCCACCTCTTTCGGCCCGCTCATCACCCATCACATCGAGACTGTTAACCCCATCTGGTGACTGCGGCGCGTCGTATCCAAGCCACACAATTGCCGCACTCGATGAATCGTAATATCGAGCGCCAATCGCCGTATCACGCGCCCGCTTTAGGTCGCTATCCGCAAACTCTTTATCAAGGGAAGTATTCAACCCTGGAACGTACGTAGCAACATTCCTAGCCGCATCTGGATTGCCGAACGAAACAATCGCGCGACCATTCCCTTCATCTCCGATGCCAAGCAAGTACATGGGCGGCTCCCCAGGCCTATGGCCTGCCCGAAGTTGCCGGTCAATCTCCCGCAGCCCCGCCAACTGCGTCTCCGCCCCCTCATCGCCCCGCCCCTCCAGCTTGCCGATCAGCAGTTGGAGGTTGTCGCGGTTCGCCGCGTCCCGGACCAGGGCCGGGATGCCGTCCAGGTTGCCGATCTGGTCCGGGTACACCGCGAGGTACTCCTCGCGCTGTTCGTCCGTCAGGCCCGCCCACCACGCCCGGCGCGCCGCCGGACTCGCATCGAGCGGGATGCCCGCCTTCAGGTAGCCGCGCGCCGCGTCCCGTACCGATGCGGCGTCGCGCGCCGCGTCCGTCCACGTCCGGTCCGGGACCTTCAGGCCCTCCTCGGCCTTCAGCTCTCGCAGGATTCCGGCGAACCGCCAGTCGATCTCGGCCGCTGTCCGCACGGCCTTCGTCACCCGGTCCGCGATGTCCTGCGCCTTGGCCGCGTTCGGGTTCGGGGCCACCAGCCCCGACGGCGGCAGCAGTCCCGGCGCCGCCCCCACCGACGCCGTGCCGCCCGCCAACGGCTTCCCGTCGATCAGGCCCTCCCCGGCCGCCGGGTAGGTCACCGAGCCGTCCGCGTGCACGGTGAACCTCAGCGCCTCCGCTTCGTCCAACGCGTCCCGCAACACCCGTTGCTGAGCCCTCATCTCGTGGGCGAGGCTGTTCAGGGCCGTACGGACCAAGCCGCATTCCGTGTACACGTACTGCAGGTTCCGGCCCAGCTGCCGCAGCCTGCCCACCGCAGCGTCCGCCGCCGCGCCCTGCTGGGTCTCGCGCAAGCCGTTCAGCAGTTGCTTCTCGATCCGGTCCCGTCCGGCGTCGGCGCGGTTGCTCGCCTTTCCCCATCCGTCGGCCGCGCCCTCCAGCTCGGCGCACTTCAGGTCCCGTAACTGGCCCCAGGTCAGCGGGGCGGCCTGCGGCGTCAACGCTCGTCCCCGTGCGTGCGACTCGCCACGGCGGAGAAGGACGACCTCACGGTCTCGTTCGTCTCGCCCTGGGCCCGTGCGACGGTCCGCAGGCTCCCGGCCAGGGACCCGCACTCCCGGCGCGCGGACTCGAAGCGCCGCTCCCACGACTCCCGTACCGTCCCCAGCTCCGCAAGCGCGCTCAGCCCCGCCGTACCGGCGAGCAGACCCTCGTGCGCCACCTCCAGCTCCGTCCTCACCGGCCCGAGGTGCACGGCCATCCCCTCCGCGCCACCCGCAGCCCGCACCCACACCCCGTCGCTGTGCCTCAGCTCGTCCCCGCCGCCGCCCCCGCCGACCCCCAGGTCGCTCAGCCTCTGCCGCCCCCCGGGCTGCCCCACAACGGCCACACCGCTCACCCCGCTCCTTGATCTTGGAGCGGCACTGTGCCAAACCGGGCAACCGCGACACGCCGCACACCCTGCGTCCGGGGGCGGCCAGTCCCGCTGTTCCCCTGGCCCCCCAACGGAGCGCCACCGCCCATGGATCACCCGAACGGTGGACCGGGGCACCGCGGCGTCCGCCCCCCGGGTCCGCCGCGGCGAACCGGTGCAGTGCCGCCGCCGCGCGGTCGGGTCCCGGAAGTCCGTGCCGACCCAGCCCAGTCGCACGTTCCAACGGGAGAGGAGCTCCGGCCGGTCACACGGTCCGGCGGCCTTCGCCACCCGGCGCGATCAACCGCGCCCCGGCCCGCCCGGCGGGAAGAATGCGGGCCCATGAGCCATTCACAGCCCGCCCGCAACGGGTCCGCGTGGCACCGGCCGATGGTCGCCCGCCCGGCCGACGAGCAGCACCGCACCGCGACCATGCTGGAACTCTTCTTCGACCTCTGCTTCGTCACCGCCGTGGCACAAGCGGCGACGGCGTTCGAGCACGAACTCGCCGAGGGGCGCATCGGCCACGGGGTGCTCGGGTACGCGATGGTGTTCTTCGCGATCTGGTGGGCCTGGATGAACTTCACCTGGTTCGCCTCCGCGTACGACACCGACGACGTGCCCTACCGGCTGCTCACCCTCGTACACATCACCGGCGCGCTCGTCCTGGCCGCCGGCGCGACCGAGGCGGTTCAGCACGAGGACTTCACGGTCATCACCTGGGGCTACGTCATCATGCGGCTAGCCATGGTCGCCCAGTGGCTGCGCGCCGCCCGTGCCGATCCCGAACGGCGCCGCAGCTGTCTGCGCTACGCCGTGGGGATCCTCGTGGTGCAGGTCGGCTGGGTCGCCCGACTCGCCCTGCCCGAAGGAAGCGGACTCGCGACGTTCGCGGTCCTCGTGGTCGCCGAGATCGCCGTCCCGGTATGGGCCGAGCGAGCGGCCGTCACCACCTGGCACCCGCATCACATCGCGGAGCGGTACGGCCTGTTCACGCTGATCGTGCTCGGTGAATCGATCACCGCCGCCACCGGCGCCGTGCGCACCTCCCTCGACACCCACGCGGCTCTCGGTGACCTCGCGGCGCTCCTCGTCGGGGGGATCCTGACCGTCTTCGCCCTGTGGTGGCTGTACTTCGCGCAGAGTGCGCCCCGACGGCTCACCACCCTCCGCATCGCTCTCCTCTGGGGCTACGGGCACTACTTCGTCTTCGCCTCCGCGGCTGCCGTCGGTGCCGGCCTCGCACTCAACGTGACCCACACCGCGGGGCACGGTCACCTCTCCGACCACGCGGCGGCAGCGGCCTACACCGTTCCGGTCGCGGTCTTCGTCACCCTCGTGTGGCTGCTGCACCACCCCACCCCGGTGCGGCGCGAGGCCGCCGACCTCGTGCATCCGGTCGCGGTCGCCGCCGTTCTCGCCGCAACGTTCACGCCCTCGTCCGTCCTCGTCACGGGCATCCTCGCCGCGCTCCTCATCGCCGCGAAGCTGGCCCTCTCCGCACGCGGCGCCACGAAGACGAGACCGGCCTGACCTGCCTGGCCGCCCTGCCCCCGCTCGATCGCTGAACAGCCTCGCGGCGCGGTCAGCGGGTGCTGCGGGCCGCCTGCCCCGGCACGACGATGCCATGGGCCTGGGCGACCCTCCCCGGACGCAGGGTCCACGGCACCGGTGAGGTGTCGGTCAGCCAGTCCTCGGCGACGATCCGGTGCACGACGAAGCCGCGCAGCGACCGCGGCAGCTTCCAGCCCAGGCCCTTGCACAGCTGGCCGTAGGAGGGGCCGTGACCGTGTTCGGCGCGGAAGGCCGCGGCGAAGCCCGCGGCCTGCGGACCGCGGTCGGGATGCCCGTCCTGCCAGACGTCGTAGGCGGTGAACACGGACCGGGGGGCGGGGACGTCGGCGGGGGGGTACATGAACGCCTTCGCGACGCGTCCGGTGGAGAACCGGCACAGCGCGCAGTGTTCGACCGCCTCGACGTGCCGCCGCAGAGCGGGACTGACGCCGGACTTCCACGCGGCCCACTCGGCCGGGCCGATCGGCTCCGGTTCGGGGGCGGCAGGCGTCCGGTTCGCCTCGGCGCGCGCCTCCTCCGCGATCTCGGCGGGGGTGCGGAACATGCCCGCGAGGTGGCGCACCACCGGGTCGAGCCGGTACGCGTCGCCTGAGAGGTCGGCGAGGAAGCCCTTGGCGGCGAGTTCGGGCACGGCGGCGCGGCAGGCCTCCGGCAGCTGGGCGGGGATCTGCCCGTGGAGCTCGGAGGTGCTGTGGGCCGCCAGGAACAGGGCGGCCAGCCGGGTGGCCGGCGACGTCTTCTTGACGGGTTTCGCGATCCGCGCGCGCATGGCCCATCCCGACACCCGCGACCGCGTTCCCTTGCCCAGGGGCAGCGGGTGGTCCGTCTCGCTGCTCATGTCCGGCACCCTGATCCCCACCGGGACGTCCTGGTCCCCGTCGACCAGCGGACCGGGCACCTGCCATCCGACGGCCTCCAGATCGGCCACGGCCCGGCGTGGGTCCTCCAGCTTCAACGAGCGCACGTCGGTGCCGGTGACATTGCCCACGCCGCCCCGCGCGGCCCGGATGGCCACGACGACGGCGAGGAACTGGGCGTCGACGGACGCGAGCGGCAGTTCGACCACGTACGAGAGGAGCGCGCGTGCCGCCTCCCCTTGCCGTGTGGTCAGCAGGAAGGGCGGGGGGACGGGCTTCACGGGCGGCGAGGCGGCGGTCTCTTGCGAGATGACAGTCTTGGGCACATCTCTCCTAACGCGGTTCGGCCGTCGAGGTCACGGGCAATGTCGCACCCGGACGAAATTCCGCACCTGACAACCTTAGTGAGACGCGAGGGCGGTCAACGGCCGGGCGGACAGCCACCGGCCGTGCCGGCGGGGTTCCGGTTGCGCGGCGCCCGTGGATGCCGTGGTCACCAGCCGCGATATACCCGGCAGAGAGCCGGCCAGGAGAACGACGTCCCCGAATCCTTCCCAGTACCGATACCGATACCAATGCCGATACTGGTACTGGTACTGATATTGATATTGAATCGCACATCCTTACGGAATATCCCGACCCGGAAGTTCCTCTTCCTCAACTCGGTTCATTCTTATACCCATTCGTGGGCTACCCCGCCACTTCCCCGTCTGCCACAGTGACAGGGGTTGACCGACAGGTGCCGAACGGCACCTGTCCGAACGGGGAAAGAAACGGGATGAGGATCAAACAACGCATTGCGGGGCTGCTCGCCGGAACGGCTCTGGTGGCCGGGGCGTTGGCCGGCACGGCCGCACCGGCCCAGGCCTACAGCCCGAACCCGACGGTCAAGACGTACTACCGCGACACGGGCAGCTGCCCGTGCAGCGGCGGCACGCTCAGCGACCCGTTCGACGGTACGTACTTCCAGCGCGACCCCGGAGGTTACGCCGTCAAGATGGAGCTCTCCGCCGGCGGTTCGTTCATCGGCAAGGTGGAGTTCCATCCGTACGACGAGAAGCTCTACGTCTACGACACCAAGAATGACGGCGACACGTTCTACGTACACGTCCAGTACTCGTACAAGGGCAGTACGCACAACCTCGGCACGCACTCGGCTCCGGGCACGTCGGCCGTAGTCGACTACGGCTTCTGGGACTTCGACATTCCCGAAGGCGCCTATGTGGACATCACGGTGTACGACGGGAAGGCCATGACCGACTACATCGGCGGAGCGACGGGGACGGGCGGAGCAATCGCCTGAGTCCTGTCCCGGCGCTGTACGTGTCCCGCCCTCCCCGGTGCCGGGGAGGGCGGGACACGGCGTTCCTGACGGGAGTTCGGGCCCCGGCCCGGTTACGCGGACCGCAGCCGGTAGGCGTACGTATAGGTGCGCCCCGCGTGCAGCAGGTACTCCGCGAGCGGCGGGGCTCCCCAGGAGTCGTTGCCGCCGACCCCCATCTGCCGGTGGTTGACGCCCATGATCGTCTCGTCGCGCCGCTTCACCTCGTGGGGGTGCCTGGGCCCGTCCAGGTCGAACGGCGAGTGGTGCAGGACGCTCGTCTCCAGCAGGGGTCCGCCCTCGTCCGGATCGGCCCGCACCAGGAGTCCGGTCCCCGACCGGTCCGTGACCGACAGATGGCGCACGTCGGTCATGTTGCCGGTCTGCTCGGGCCGGACGTACGGCGCGACCTGCTGGTCGACCGTGGAGCGGTAGCGGCCCACGAACGCTCCGGTGTGCCGGTCCCAGTAGTTCTCCTGCGGGCCACGCCCGTACCAGTCGATCTGCTCGAAGCCCTTCGGGAGCGTCAGCAGCGCGCCCACCATGGGCAGGTCGGGCAGCCCGTCGGCAGCCTCCAGGGTGTGCCGGACCCGGATCTCGCCGTCCCCGCGCACGGTGAACACCGTGGTCCAGGTGGAGGGCGTGGGGGCGGTGGGCAGGGTGCACTCCACCTCGACGGTGACCACTCCGGGCGAGGGCCGGCCGGTCGTGACGGAGGTGACCTCGCGGTCGGTGCCGGCGTCCCGCCAGGTCCGCAGGGAGTTCTGGGCACCGCGGCCGATGTCATTGTCGGTGGGCCCGCGCCAGAAGTTCGGCACCGGGCCGCCGGCCAGCAGCAGCCGCCCCTTCACCCGGTACGACGCCAGCGTTCCGGTGGACTTGTCCAGGACCACGTCCATGTCGCGCCCGCTGATCCGCACCCGCGCGTCGGTCTCGTCGAGGTCGAGGGCGGGCAGCGTGCCGGGGGCCGGGTCGGCGGGGGCCGGGGTGTGCCAGTCGAGACCGAGCTGTTCGGCGGCCACGGTGTGCCCGGCATCCGCCCAACTGGCCGCTGCCTTCAGTACGAAGGAGACGTTCAGCCAGTACTCGGCACCCGGCTCGGGCCTCTGCGGCTTCCGGCAGGGGATGCGCACGGTCCCCTCGCCGCCCGGGGCCACCTTCGGTGCCGCGAGCCTGCCGTGCTGCACGCTGCGGCCGTCGCAGGTCACCTCCCAGCGCAGCTCGTACGCGTCCAGGCCGCTGAACAGGTGCTTGTTCCGCACCCTGACCGTCCCGGCCGCGAGATCCGCGGCATCGACGGCGACCGGCTGGTAGACCTTCTTGAGCTCCAGCAGGCCGGGGTGCGGCGTACGGTCGGCCGCGACCAGGCCGTTGCAGCAGAAGTTGGCGTCGGTGGGGTATCCGTCGTGCCAGTCCCCGCCGTACGACAGATAGGTGTGCTTCGCGTCGCCCGGCACCGGGAGCCGGATCGCCTGGTCCACCCAGTCCCACACGAACGCACCGTGCAGGTTCGGGTAGCGGTCGAAGATGTCCCAGTACTCCTTGAGGTTGCCGCTGCTGTTGCCCATGGCGTGCGCGTACTCGCAGAGCATGAAGGGCGTCTCCTTGCCCGACCTGCCGTACGCCTCCACGTCCGCCGGCTTGGTGTACATCTCGCTGTGCAGGTCGGCGACCTCGTTCATGCCCTCGTAGTGCACGGGCCTGGAGGCGTCCCGGGCGTGCACCCAGTCGGCCATCGCCCGGAAGTTGGAGCCCCCGCCGGCCTCGTTGCCGAGCGACCAGACCACGACGCTCGGGTGGTTCTTGTCGCGCTCGACCATGGAGCGGAGCCGGTCGACACAGGCGTCGGTCCACTCCGGCAGGGAGGCAGGCACGGTGTCGCGCACACCGTGCGTCTCCAGGTTCGTCTCGTCGACGACGTACAGGCCGTACTCGTCGCACAGCTCGAGCCAGCGCGGGCTGTTGGGGTAGTGCGAGGTGCGCACGGCGTTGATGTTGTGCTGCTTCATCAGCCGGATGTCCTGGAGCATCCGGGGCTCGCGGATCGCCTGGCCGTGGTCGGGGTCGGACTCGTGCCGGTTGGTGCCGCGGAACATGACGGGCTTGCCGTTCACGGTGAACTTCCCGGGCCCGTACTCGACCTCGCGGAAGCCGGTGCGGGTCCGCTGGACGTCGACCGTCCGCCCCGAGCCATCGGTGAGCGTGACGACCACGGTGTAGAGGTTCGGGTCCTCGGCCGACCACAGCGCGGGCGCGGCGACGTCCGCCTTCAGCGTCACCTCCACGTCCCCCTCGCCCTGCCCCGAACCCTTCGGGTCGACGTCCCCGGTGAGGGGAGCGCCGACCCGTCGCCCCCGGCCGTCGTACAGCACCGCCTCGATCCGGTGGCCGCCCGCGTCGGCGTCGCCCCGGTTGCGTACCGTCGCGGTGACCGTGAGGACCGCGTCGCGGTACGCGTCGTCCAGCGCGGTCCGCACGAACAGGTCCTGCACATGGACCGGCGCGACCGCGTACAGGTAGACGTCCCGGAAGATCCCGGACAGGTCGATCATGTCCTGGTCCTCCAGCCAACTGCCGTCGGACCACCGGTAGACCTCGACGGCCAGGGTGTTGTCGCCCGGCCGTACATGGCCGGTGATGTCGAACTCGGCGGGCGTGTAGCTGTCCTCGCTGTAGCCGACCCGCTCGCCGTTGACCCAGAGGAAGAACGCCGACTTCACGCCCTGGAAGGAGATCAAGGTGCGCCGGCCCGACCAGTCGCGCGGCACGGTGAAGGTGCGGCGGTAGGAGCCGACCGGGTTGAAGTCGTGCGGAACCGCGGGCGGCTCGGGGGTCTCGTAGCCGATCCACGGGTAGCGGATGTTGAGATAGATCGGTTCCGGGTAGCCCTCGATCTCCCAGTTCGACGGTACGGGGATCCGGTCCCAGCCGTCGTCGTCGTAGTCGGGCGCCTCGAAGCCGGCCGGCCTGGCGTCGGGGTTCCTGGACCACTTGAAGCGCCAGGTTCCGTTCAGGGAGCGGAAGTAGGGCGACTTCTCCATGTCTCCGCGCAGCGCCTCGGAGCCGCTCGCGTACGGCACGAGCCTGGACCGCGCCGCCTCTCTGCCGACCTGGAACACTCTCGGCTCCGCGTCCCACTCGGGGCCGGGACCGTCCGCGGCGAAGGCCTGTCTCTGCGCTGAGAAGACGGCCCAGCCCGCGAGGGCCGCACCGGTCGAAAGGACGGAACGACGGCTCGGACGGTATGCGCTCATGAAGCGACTCCGAACGGAAGACAACAAGAACCATCACCATCAGACGGAATCGCTCAACACGCAAGACTCCGCGCGGGATCGCCGCACGGAGCGGCCGAGGCCATCCCGGCATCAGAGGCCTGACCACAGCAAAGAGCGACGCGGTACCGCCGAAGGTGGCCGGAAGCATGCGATGGCCCGCTTCCGCTGCCCCTGCGGCAGCCGCCACACCGACCCGATGGCGCATCAGAACCGCGCGGTTCACATACCGCCACCGAGACGCTGCCGCCCGGACGCGAGGTGTCCCACAACTGGATGATCCGGGGCGCCCAAGCCGACTCCCTCAGCCACGCGATGTCCGGACTCCGGACTCCGGACTCCGGACTCCGGACTCCGGACAACTGCCGCGAGCCACCGGGCGGACACGCGGGCACGGTGATGACGGTGCGCGTCACCACGGTCTCGGACACGTGCACAAAAACGCACTTCACGGCTGGTCCGACGGTCGAGACCACCGTGCTCCACCAGGCGTACGGAACAGCCGTCCAGTACGGGTGACGGCACCGGCCGCCGGACCGGCCGAGCCAGAGGTACGGCGGCGGTGAGCTACGGCCGGGGACGAACCGTGGCCGGATGTCGACAGATACCCCCGGCCACGTGTCCCGACGTCCCGCCGCGGGCATGATCATCTGCATGAACGCGGGCACGGGCGAGGACGCGAGCGACAAGCCGGGGCAGATCCTGCACTGGAACTTCTTCATAGGCGGCCACCTGAGCGCCTCCGTACCCGTGCGCCTCGTCGAACGTACGACCGCGGGTCAACTGGTGTGGATGGAGACCGGCACACCGATGTGGCGGACCGTCCTCCCACGCGGCGCCACACACCTGCGGGACATCGCCCCGCACGACCGCCCCGCCGAGGGCTACCCCGTGGTCGCCGACCGGTGGCCGATGGGCAACGCCCTCTTCTACCAGCCGACCGCCGCGGCCCACTCCGTCCTGTGGCTCTTCGGGCGCAGACAGAAGTTCCGCGGCTGGTACGTCAATCTGGAACGTCGGGTCCACCACGGTGACGACATCGACATCGCCGACCACGAACTCGACCTCAACGTGGCGCCGGACCGCACCTGGCGGTGGAAGGACGAGCAGTCCTTCGCCGAGAAGACCGGCCACCCCGCGTACTGGACCGCCGAAGAAGCCGCCGCCATCCGGACCGAGGGCGACACGGTGGCACGGCTCGCCGAGGCCGGAACGTTTCCCTTCGACGGCTCCTGGTGCGATTTCCGGCCACCGCCGGCCTGGACGACACCACCTCGCCCCCCGAACCCCCGCCGCTCGCTCCTCTGAACGATGCGCGCACCCACCTCGCCCCGCCTGCCCCGATGGCTGCGGTCCGGGCCTCGATGCAGGTCTCGGCCAGGGTGGCGTGATGGCAATCATTGCCCGGCGTCACCCTCCGTGATACACAGAGTAACGATACGTAATTCACTCACACACCGATTCGATCCGCAGGTCAGGGCGGTCAGACCGGTCAAATGTGCGAGATCCGGGCAAAGAGAGCCGCCAAGTCGTCGTACGAAGGCAGTTTCATCAGCGAAGATAGAGGGTGACTCGTGCCGAGCGGCACGGGCACCGAACTACCCAGCAGGGGCGGTGACTTACATGATCCTGGCAGCGGAAAAGGGCGACATCACCACCATCATCGGCGGAATCGCCCCGAACTGGGGGCCGTTCGGGACCTTGGGCAACGAGGCCCGCGTAATGATCGAGGTGGTGATGGCGATCGCCATCCTGCTCTGCCTCGGCATCGCGATCTGGGGAGCGGCGAAACAGCGGATCGGCGCGACGGCTCTGCGCGACACGTTCAGCGCGGAGCAGGGCAAGGGGCTGATCGTTGCCGGTCTGACCGGTGTGTTCATCATCGGATCGCTGGGAACCCTGTTCACCATCGTCTACGGGATGGCCGTCTAACCAGCCGTCAGCCCGCGTCCGGGGGCGATCCCGCCCCGTCCCCACCATCCGTCCGTCGTGCCCACCGGCAGAGGTTGCGTCTCCCTGATGTCGAGTCACCACACCGCGCCCGCGCGGAAACCAGCACGGCTACCGTCGTACCACGAGGCGGTTCAGGCAACGGTTGAGGGGGCGTACGCGGCATGAGTCCCGGCGACGATGACGGCTACGGCAACGACTCCGGCCGTTCGAACGACGGCTACAGCACCCTCGGCGGTACGCGCCAGACCCGTACCCGCCTCCCCGACGGCCAAGGCGGCGACGGCTACGGCCTCCGCCGCCCGCCCCGCAAATCCCGCTCCCTCTTCACGGTCATCGGCGTGGTGGTCCTGCTGCTGGCCGCTATCGCCTTCGCGAACATGGGCGGAGGCGGCGGCGGTGACGACGGCGACGGCACACCGGGAAGCAGGGGCAAGAAGGCCGGATCAGCGCCTACCGCGGCTACGGGGACGAAGCCGGTGGCGGGGAAGAACGGCGACATCGCCTCCGGGTTCGCGCATGACCAGCAAGGGGCGCAGAGTGCGGCGGCGAACTATTCCGTGGCGCTTGTATCCGCAGACATCCTCAAACCAGCTCAACGGACACAGATCGTACGCCAAGTCTTCGTCGCAGGCAGAGTCGGCGAACTTGAAACTAGGTTCAACCAGGCCTACAGCAAGGACTTCCTTGACAAGGTCGGCCTTGACGAGAGCGGCAAGGCCGCTGAAGGCATGACGTACATCTCAAGGACCGCGCCTGTCGGAACCAAGGTGACGCAGTTCGCGGACTCTTCCGCCACCGTTGAGGTGTGGTGCACAGGAGTCTTCGGCACAGCCGGTGTCGGCTCCACCAATCCTGTGAGCAACGACTGGTTCACCATGACGCTCAAGCTCCAGTGGGAGAACAACGACTGGAAGGTCGACAGCTTCGCCCAGGAGGACGGCCCTGCACCGGTCAATACCGACCGTACGGCCTCCAACGCCGATGAAATCGCCAAGGCCGTCGAGGAGTACGGAGGGTTTACTTATGCCCGCTAATTCACGGCAAGCGCTCAAGCTGAGTGCGGCCCTGGCGAGCGTCCAAGCGACTTTGGTGATTCTGGCAACCCGCGTTGCGGCGGCTCCGACGCCTTCCCCCTCGCCCTCAGGGGATGGAAACTGCTCACTCATCGTCGGCCCCGCCAAGGACTACTGCGAAGGCGGCGCAGGCACCAGTAAGTCCAACGCCCCCAAAAGCACCGACCCCGCCCTGGACCCCCTCACCTCCCTCGGCCGCGGCTGTGCCGACGCCGCCGCCTGGATCGTCGGCAAGCTCAGCGACGCCGTCAAAAGCACCGCGAACGTCGACTTCACGAACACCCGGTTCCTCCAGCAGTACGCGATCGTCTTCGCCGCCTCCACCGTGCTCACGCTCATCCTGTGGCTGCTAGCCGTCGCCAAGCGCGCCATCCGCGGCGTGCCGCTCACCACCGCCATCTCCGAGGCCATCGGCTTCCTGTGGCTGACGGTCCTCGCCTCCGCCTTCACGCCGCTGATCCTGTACACGATCGTCTCCGCGACCGACGCCGTCACCGAGGTCATCGCCTCGTCCTCCGGCGGGCAGACGGACGTCTTCTTCGGGTCGTTCGCCGAGGCCCTCAAGAAGGACTCCGACATCGGCGGCGGGCCGATCATGCTGATCGTCGTCTCGCTGGTGTCGATCCTCGCCGCGGGCATCCTCTGGCTGGAACTCGTGATCCGGGCCGCCCTGCTCTACGTCGGCGCCCTGCTCGGAACCGCCGTGTACGCGGGGCTCGTCGACAAGAACATGTGGGGACACGTACGCCGCTGGGCAGGCATCATGATCGCGGTGATCATGGTGAAACCGGTCATCGTCATCGTGCTCGGCCTGGCCGGCGCGCTGTCATCGGACGACGGTCCCAACGCGTTCTCCGCCGTCGTCTCCGGGCTGGCCATCATCCTGCTCGCGATCTTCGCCTCCGGCATGATCTACCGCTTCGTCCCCGGCTTCGGCGACGAGATCCAGGGCGCCCGCACCAACCGCAAGCAGGCCACCGACGGCTCCCAGGCCGCCGCGATGATCAGCTCTCCCGCGGCTCTCGTCTCCCAGGGCATCAAGACCCACAGCAGCCGCGGCGGCGGCCAGGACGGCGGCGGAGGCAACAACAGCGGCGGCGGACGCCCCGCCAATCCGGTCAGCGGCGGAGTCGCCGCCCACAGCTCCCGCAACTCCGGGAGCGGGGTCGGCGGCGGATCTGTCCCCTCCGCCGCACCTCCGCCCCGCAGCGGATCGGGTCCCACCTCCGGCACCCCCCACAGCAGCCGCGGCCCACGCCGCGGATCAGGCGGTTCAGGTAACAACAGCACAGGAGGTGGCGGGCGTTGAGCACGCAGTCCCAACCGATCGCGCCCCGCCGTACGTATCTCATCGGCCGGGCCAGACCCAACGCGATGGTCGGCAAGAACCGCGAGACCGGCGAGATCGCCCTGATCATCGGCGGCGCGTTCCTCGGCATGATGAGCGGGCTGCTCGTCCCGGTCCTGTCCATGCGGATCGTGCTGCTCACCGGCTTCCCGCTGCTCGCCCTGGCGATCGTCTACGTCCCGTACAAGCACCGGACCTTCTACAAGTGGTTCGAGATCAACCGCAGCTACAAGCGCTCCCTGCGCCGCGGCACCACGTACAAGTCCGGCGCCATGGAAGCGGGCGTGAGCGCCGACGGGCGCGAGGTCGAGATCGGGCCACCCCCCGGCATCGGCCGGATCAACTGGCTGGCCGCGCCCTTCGGACCGGACGAGATCGCCGTACTCCTGCACGCCGACCGCCGCACCGTCACCGCCGCGATCGAGATCGAGGGGCCCGGCGTCGGGCTGCGCGACAGCGAGGACCAGGAAGCACTCGTCGACCGGTTCGGCACGCTGCTCAAGCACGTCGCCAACGGCGACGGCTTCGTGACCCGCATCCAGATGCTGGCCCGCACCCTCCCCGCCGACCCCGACGCACACGCCAAGGACGTCGCCCAGCGCGGCGACAAGGCCTCCCCGGGCTGGCTCCAGGAGTCCTACGACCAGCTCCAGTCCATGGTCTCCACCTCCAGCGAGCAGCACCGCGCCTACCTCGTCGCCTGCATGGAGTTCGACCGCGAGCTCGCCGCGGAGGCCAACGCCATGGCCCGCGCCGCCCGCCCGCACGGCGGCCGCAAGCTCGACCGGGACGCCGGACTCGCGGTCGTCATGGCGCGCGAGCTCACCGACATCTGCGCCCGCCTCGCCGAGGCCGACATCCGGGTACGCCAGCCGCTCGGCCAGAGCCGCCTGGCCTCCCTCGTCCACTCGATGTACGACCCCGACCACCCCATCGACCACATCCAGGCCATGACGAAGCGCAACGCCTGGCCGGCCGAACTGGACGCGGTCGAGCCGACGTTCCTCCAGGCCAAGACACGTGAGTCGTCCACCCGCGCGCCCTGGTGCCACTCCACGGCCTGGGTGAAGGAGTGGCCGATGACACCGGTCGGCGTCAACTTCCTGGCCCCCCTCCTCGTCCACACCCCCGATGTGATCCGTACGGTCGCGGTCTGCATGGACCTCGAACCCACCGAGATCGCCATCGAGCGCATGCTCACCGAGAAGACCAACGACGAGGCCGAGGCCAGCCGGCAGGCCAAGATGAACCGCACCGTCGACCCCCGCGACATCGCCGCCCACGGCAGGCTCGACCAGCGGGGTGAAGATCTCGCGAGCGGCGCGGCCGGGGTGAACCTGGTGGGGTACATCACCGTGTCGTCGCGTTCGCCCGAGTCCCTCGCCCGTGACAAGCGGACGATCCGGGCCTCGGCCGGCAAGTCGTACCTGAAGCTGGAGTGGTGCGACCGCGAGCACCACCGCGCGTTCGTCAACACCCTGCCGTTCGCCACCGGCATCCGCCGCTAGCCGCACACGACCGAGAGAGACGAGAGGGAGGTCGGTCACGCCATGCGAGATCCGCTGTCCGCGATGTCGGACGCCTTTACCGCCTTCCTCTTCGGGAAGGTGGAGACGACCCGGCTGCCCGTCCGCACCTCGACCGGACAGGCCCAGGCGGTCTACCTGCCCACCGCCGCCCCCGGCCTCGGTGACTCCGGCGTGATCATCGGCCGCGAGGTGTACTCCGGCAAGGGCTACATCTACGACCCCTTCCAGCTCTACGGACAGCAGCTCCCCGCCCCGCACTGGCTGGTGCTCGGCGAATCCGGGAACGGCAAGTCCGCGCTGGAGAAGACGTACGTGCTCCGCCAGCTGCGCTTCCGCGACCGCCAGGTCGTCGTCCTGGACGCCCAGGGCGAGGACGGCGTCGGCGAATGGAACCTCATCGCCCAGGAGCTGGGCCTCACCCCCATCCGCCTCGACCCCACCTCCGCGCTCAACGGCGGCATCCGGCTCAACCCGCTCGACCCCGCGATCACCACCACCGGGCAGCTCGCCCTGCTCCGCACGATCATCGAAGTCGCCATGGGCCACGGCCTCGACGAACGGTCCGGCTTCGCGCTCAAGGTCGCGCACGCCTTCGTGAACGAGACGAAGGACGAACGCCAGCCCGTCCTGATGGACATCGTCGACCAGCTCCGCCACCCGAAACCCGAGTCGGCCGCGGCGATGAACGTCGACATAGACGACGTACGGGCCTGGGGCCTGGACGTCGCCCTCGTCCTGGACCGGCTCGTCGACGGCGACCTGCGCGGCATGTTCGACGGGCCGACGTCCGCCGACATCGACCTGGACGCCCCTCTGATCGTCTTCGACCTCTCGCACATCGACCGCAACTCCATCGCCATGCCGATCCTGATGGCGATCGTCGGTGTCTGGCTGGAGCACACCTGGATCAGGCCCGACCGGAAGAAACGCATCTTCCTGGTGGAGGAGGCCTGGCACATCATCAACTCCCCGTTCGTGGCCCAGCTCTTCCAGCGTCTGCTGAAGTTCGGCCGACGGCTCGGGCTGTCCTTCGTCGCCGTCGTCCACCACCTCAGCGACGTGGTCGACGGAGCCGCGGCCCGGGAAGCGGCGGCGATCCTCAAGATGGCGTCGACCCGCACGATCTACGCCCAGAAGGCCGACGAGGCCAGAGCGACCGGCCGGGTGCTCGGGCTGCCCCGATGGGCGGTCGAGATCATCCCCACGCTCACCCCGGGCATCGCCGTCTGGGACGTCAACGGCAATGTCCAGGTCGTCAAACACCTGATCACCGAGGCCGAACGCCCCCTCGTCTTCACCGACCGCGCCATGACCGAGTCCTCCCCCGTCGACCTGCTCCCGGAGGACGTACGCGCCGCCGAACTGGAGGCGGAACAACGCGCGGCCCGGATCGAGAACCAGCAGCGGCTCAACGAGTCGTCCGAGTCAACGGTGGCATGACATGGCACGGCGCGGCGAGGCACGGCCCGGTGGCAACGGGAACGGCAGCGGCGGCATCCCCGACGGGCTGCTGATCGGCCTGCTGGCCTTCCTGCTCGGGCTGACCCTGCTGGCCTGGACGGCCACCGGTCTGTCCGGACTCCTCGCGCACGGCGCCTGGCCGCACGGCGTCACCCTCGCGGAGACCCCGCTGGCCATGCGCCGGCTGGTGGAGGCCCCGCACGACCTGCCGGCCGCCTGGCCGACCACGCCCGCGGGGGAGTTCTCCGGTTACGGCCTGTTCTGGGGCCTGTTCATCGGCGAACTGATGGTGCTGGTGGTGCTGAGCATCTTCGTCATGGGCGTGGTCGCGCGCTGGCGCGCCGTACGGTCCCGGCAGCGCGCCCAACGGCTGGAGCAACTGGAGCACCACCAGCCGGAACACACCCGGCTGCGGCCCGACCTGAGGAAGCGACAGGAGTACGTGCACGAGGCCCCGACCCAGGAGCCCACAGAACCCCTCACCTTGCCCCTCGCCCAACCACAGCCGACACCACAGGCCGCACCCCCGCCCGACACCCCAGACGCCCCCACCACAGCCGCCGAAGCCGCCACCGAGCTCCTCGCGACCGCACCGCCGCTCACCGTGCCCTCTCCCCGCGCCCCCCTCGTCGTCTACGGGCCGGCTGCCACCCGCCGGCCCACCGTCATCCAGGCCATCAGCGAGGCCGACGGACCCGTGCTCGTCGTCACCTCCGACCCCGGCGTCTGGGCCGAGACCAAGGACGCCCGCGCCAAGCTGGGACCGGTCCTCATCTACGATCCCGGCCACCTCTGCGACACCCCGGCCCGGCTCCACTGGACACCCACCGCCGGCTGTGAGCTGCCCGACCGGGCGGCCGCCCGCGCCGCGGCCCTCCTCGCCCCCGTCCGACCGCAGGCCCGCATCGACGCGGCCACGGCCGACACCGCCGAAACGCTCCTCCAGTGCTGGCTGCACGCCGCCGCCATCGACGGCCGCCCCTTCCGCCAGGTCCACCGCTGGGCACAGGGCGGCACCGCCCACGAACCGGTGCGGCTGCTCCGTACCCACCCCAAGGCCGCGTCCGGACTCGCCGGACTCCTGGAGTCCGCGCTCACCGCCCACCCCGAACGCCGCGAGATGGCCCAGGAGCTCACCGTTCGGGCCTTCGGCGCGCTCTCCTCGGTCCACATCCGCGACGCCTGCACCCCCAACCGGGCCGATGCGCTCGCGCTGGATTCCTTTGCGGACGAGGGGGGCACCCTCTATGTGGTGGGTGAGCCCATCGAGAACCCACGGTCGGGCCCCGGAGCCATGCCCCTGCTCACGGCGCTCGCCTCAGACGTGGTCGAGCACGGCCGCCGCATGGCCGCACGGTCATCCGACGGTCGGCTCGACCCACCAATGACACTCGTCCTCGACGACGTCGCAGCCGTGGCACCCCTGCCCCGGCTTCCCGAACTGCTGGCGACCGGCACGAACCAGGGCCTGCCCACCGTCGCCCTGCTCCGCTCCCCCGAACAGGGCCGCGCCCGCTGGACCCAACAGCTCCGCACGCCGAGCGTCCCCTGATCACCTGCCCCCGCCGGCCCAGCTTCCGTCCGGCGCCTCGGCGACGAACCGCCGCACCCTGCCGTCCCCCGCCTCGGACGCATCGGCAGCCCGCTCGCGCCAGAAGTCGTCGGACCGCTCCAGGCCCTGCTCGTACGTCACCTCGCATCCCGTCCTTCTGGTCGGGAACGCAGAAAAGCCCCGTGCCACAAGGGCACGGGGCTTAACTATAAAAGGAGTTCGGCGGCGTCCTACTCTCCCACAGGGTCCCCCCTGCAGT
>NZ_JBFAJY010000022.1:0-114867 GCF_040655445.1 Streptomyces sp. NPDC050423 | reverse complement strand
TCGGGGCGACCCTCCGCCTTGCGATCGCACGCACCAGACACCGCCGGGCCCGCCCTTCGGGCGGACGGCGCTACTTTCGAAACACGCCCTAGATCCCGTCCGGCGACCCGGGGCCGAGAGACCGCGGCCCCACCTGCCCGGCCCAGCGTCTGAGGACCGGTCCACACGAGACACCCAGCCTGAGGCACGCCCAACCCACCCGGCCGCCCCACACCCAGCCCGTCCGGCGTTTGAGGACCGGGGTCCGGGGCGGAGCCCCGGTTACGGGAAGGGGAGGGGAGGGGACAAGGCCCGCCGCAGGCGCACCACCCGCCCCGCTACGACCCCGACGACGGAGCAGGCGGCTCGGGCGACGACGGCCCGGACGCCGCAGGGCCGGAAGCCGGCGCGTCCCCAGAGGACGCCGCAGGGCCAGAGGACGGCTCGGGACCGGCCGACGGCACAGGCCCAGAAGACGGCACGGCCCCAGGAGACGGCGCAGGCCCGTACACCGGCGCACCCCCCGGCGCGTGGTACACCCCCCACTCCGGCTCCGGATCCCGCGGCCCGAACATCGCCGTCAACCCCAGATGCACGGCCGTCGCCGCCAGCGACCACGCCAGCAACGCCCCCTTGGCGTGCAGTTCCAGCGGCGCGTCGAAGATCACGCCCTTGCCGACCTCACGTGCGTGGGCGACCACGTCGTCGGTCGGTCCCAGCCGGGTCCCCAGCTGCCACGCGAGCACCGAGCCGAGTACCCCGCCCACCGCGAGCCCCACCACGAACGCGGCTCCGCCCCGCCGGTGGAACAAGAAGGCCAGCGCACCGGAGACCGCGCCGAAGGCCAGCGCGAGCAGCGCGAACGTGCCGTCGGCCCCGATCGCCTCCTCGCCCTCGCTGTCGCTCAGGAAGACGGCCGTGTTGTCGGAGACCAGCGGCACCCGGGGTGCCAGCCACAGCCACAGCAGCCCGAGCCCGACACCGGCGACCGTCACCGCCGCACAGACGAGGGCGGCCCGGCGCAGGTCCGCACGGAGATCCTTCTCCTCCGGCGACTCCAGCAGGGTCCCGAGGTGGGAGCCGCCGGGGCCGCCCCCTGCCGGCGGCGTCTGCCACGGGTCGTGGGGCGAGGGCTGGTGCGGCGGCGTCAAAGGTGCTGTCACCGTGCCATCGTGCCAGGCGTCCCTGTGTCGCGCCTCACCGGACCGCTGCCCTGCGGTACGCCCAGGTCGCCACGGCCAGCGAGAGCACGCCCACAACGGCGCAGACAGCCAGGTCGAGGGCGACGACGGCCCAGTCGGGGTGGGCGCCGAAGGAGCGAGCGAGCGCCTCGACCCCGTACGTGGAGGGCAGCAGGTCGCGTGCCCAGCCGATCGGCTCCGGCAGCCGGTCCGCCGGAAGCACGCCCAGCAGCAGCGCCGCGGACATGCCGAGCTGGCCCAGCAGTGTGGCCAGCTCCTGCCGGGGCGCGAGCAGCCCGAGTGCGGCGCCGAGTCCGGACAGGGCCGCGCCGGAGAGCGGGATGACGGCGACGAGTACCCACAGGTGGGTCATCGGCAGCCCGAAGAGCACGCTGCCCGCCACCGCCGTGACGATCGTGCCGGGCACGGTGAAGGAGGCGTACGCCCCGGCCGCCCCGAGCACCACGGCGGCGGGCGGCACCGGCAGCGTCGCGTAGTGGTCGAGCCCCCCGCCGGCCCGCAGTTGCCCGAAGTACTGGGCCAGCAGGTTCAGCGCGACGAAGGCGACGACCAGGACGCTGGACCCGGCCACGACGGCCCGCGCCTCGGAGCCGCCGTCGACGACCCCGCGCATCAGGACCATGATCCCGACGGACTGGAAGGTCGCCACGAAGAGCAGCGGGATGCGGGCGACCCTGGCCCGGGAGAGCTGGGCCCGGTAGACGGCCGCGAGCGAGGGGAACAGCCGGGCCCTCGGAGCGAGCTCCGCGGGCTCCGTGCTCCGGCCGTCGACGGAACCGTCCCGGCCGGCCCCGCCGGACCTGCCCGACGGCTCGGAGTGTGCCGGCCGCCCGGTCTGCCCGGACACCGCCTCCGTGGGAACGATGCTCGTCACCTGGCGCTGCTCCTGTTCGGTCCCTGCCCGGCCGCACGCCCGCACCGGTCCGCCCCGGCCGAGCCACTCGTCGCACGCATCGCGGTCATGACTTCACCAGCCCCCTGGTCGCGCCCCCGCCGAGCGCCAGATAGACATCCTCCAGGCTGGGCGTCGCCAGGGTGAAGTCGTCGAGCGCGGCGAAGGCCGCACCACCGGTCACCGCGGCGACCGCCGCACGCGCCTCGTCGGGCCCGAGCCGCAGCACCCAGCGGCGTCCGGACTCCTGCGCGGACGCCCGCAGCGCCGCGACCTCGGGCACGTCCAGCGGTGCCCGCTCGCGCCACACCAGCTCCACCCTGACCTCGCCCGCCACCTGCTCCTTGAGCCCGGCCGGGGTGTCGCAGGCGATGACCTTCCCGCGGTCGATGACGGCGACCCGGTCCAGGACGGTCTCGGCCTCGATGACGTTGTGGGTGACCAGCAGCACCGTCGCACCGCGCTCGGCACGCCGCCGGTCGACGGCGGCCCAGACGGCGCGCCTGGCGACGGGGTCCATACCGGTCGTCGGCTCGTCGAGGACGAGCACGGGACGCTCCCCGACCAGTGCGGCCGCGACACAGGCGAGCCGCCGCTGCCCGCCTGAGAGCTTCTTCAGGGGGCGGCCGGCGATCTCACCGAGGCCGAGTTCGTCGAGTACCGCGTCGCGCTCGGCGCGGGCCTCCCGTACCGGCAGGCCACGCAGCCGTCCGGTGGTCTCGGCGGCGAGCGCCACGGTCAGCTCGTCGAGTGCGGTCGATTCCTGGCCGAGGTAGCCGATCAGCCGGGAGGCCCGCTCGGGGTGGCGCACGAGGTCGTGGCCGAGCATGTCGACGCTGCCGGAGTCGGGCCGCATCAGCCCCGTGAGCTGCCGTACCAGGGTGGACTTGCCGGCGCCGTTGGGGCCGAGCAGTCCGAAGATCTCACCGCGCCGGACGTCCAGGCTGATGCCGTCGGTGGCGCGTATCTCGGGGGTGGCGGGTGTACCGCGCCGGCCCCGGGCCGCGGGATAGGTCTTGACCAGGTCACGCACCGCGCACACGGTGCCGTCCGCCGTCTGCGCCTGTGCTGTGCCCGTACTCACGAGGTACGAGACTACGGGGTCCGGGCACCCCCATTACGCCCGGGGCTTTCCGCGCACCTACAGCCGGTGCCGCAATCTCCGCGCGCGGCATCACCACGGTCAGGCGGTCAGGCCGGTCGGAGGTCCACCGGCCGTAGCCGCACTCGGGCCGCAACACCCGCACGGCACCGCCCCACGTCGGCGCCACCCGGCGAAGGGACTCCAGAGTCTTCACCGCCCCCGCCGCGTCCCCGATGTCCGCGTGAACGGATCCGAGGACTGCCCCGCTGCCTCTATGGCGCGCTCCAGGCTCGTCAGCACGAGGTCCGTCCTGCCCATCCGAACGGCGACGTGCCCGGCCGGCTGGAGCGCCTTGCCCCGGGCTGCGAAACCGGCCCTGCGGTCGTCCGCGCTCTCCGAAGCCGTGGCGGTGCGCGCATCCGAGAGCATGTCCGGCAGCGCCTTCATCACCGTGTCGAACTCGGCTGCGTGGTACTGCGTCCAGCCGTCCGCGATCTGCTCCCGGAGGCGGTCCAGCGAGAAGCCGGGCCCCGGAGCACGGGCATGACGGCCCGGCGCACGGCCACGAACCGGGGTCCGCCGTTCTCCCCCGTGGAGGACACCGCAGGTGGATCTCCCAGGAGCGTGGTGAGCTCCACACCCGGGCCGTTCGCCAGTGCGCGCAGTGTGGGGAGGCGGGCCGAGTGCTTCCGTCCCTGTTCGAGCTGGCGGATCACATCGACAGACACGCTGGAGCTCTCGGCCAAGTCCTCTTGTGTCAGGGCTGCCAGACGACGCAAGCGGCGCAGCGTCCTGCCCAGGCCTTCGTTTGCCACGCGGCCACGGCTCGCCGTCACACTGTCCGGCTACTTCGCTGCCGAATGAGCCGGACCGGCCATGCGGACAGGCAGCACCACAGAAGTCGACCCGATGCGCCCTCAGTCCCCGGCCGGCGCCGGTTTCTCCGTCCGCCCCGCCGGCGGAGCGTGCTTGTCGGGCAGCGGCGGCGTGTGCTCCGCGGCTGCCCGTACATCGATCTCGCGCCAGAATCCCGCCCGGATCGCGTACCGGTCGTGCTCGTCGATCTGGTCGTCCTTGTGCGCGAGCAGCCCGAACCGGGCGGCGTACCGCAGCAGCTCGCCGTCGATGCGGTGCGGGACGCGGGGGTACATGGTGGACAGCTTCTGGAGGTGGACGGTCTCCGGCAGCCGTTCCATCCAGCGGCGGGCGAAGACCTGCCCCACCTCGAACGGGTCGCCGCCGACCGTCGTGATGTCCTCCTCGCGGTCCGCCCAGCGCTGCTCGGCGCTGGTGACCTGGGCCAGCGTCGGGAGGGACGCGGTCTCCGGGGGCTCGCCGAGGGGGCCGCCGCGCTCCACCCAGCCCCGGTCGGATGACCAGCGAAGGGTGGCGTTGGCGGGCGGCGGCTGGGTGGGGTGCTGGGCGGGCTGGGCGCCGGGGCCGCGCAGGGTGCCGGCGAGGTCCTTCGGGGTGGGGACGCCGCGGCCCGCGTGGCTGTGCGGGGTGGGGGCGGAGGCATCGTCGGACGGTTCGGCCGCGCCGTCGCGGGCGGCCTCGGCCTGGGCCTGGGAGCCCCGCTCCGCGGAGGCCGCGAGGGCCGCTTCGGGCAGCGGCGCGGAGAGGATCGCGGCGATCTCGGAATTCCGCGCGGCGGGTGACGGCGCGCACGCGCCGCCGGTCTCCTTGGCGCGTACGGCGCGAGTGATCCAGGCCCGGTCCAGCACGCGCCGTTCATCGGCCTCGGCGACGAGGTCCTCGGACTGGTTGTAGTCGCCGTCGGCGGCCTGGACCGCCCAGAGGTGGACGGCGACGCCGTGTTCCTTGGCGGACATCAGTCCGGGCAGCAGATCGCCGTCGCCGGTCACCAGGACCACGTCCGAGCAGGCCCGGTTCCGCGCGAGCTCGGTGAGCTCGGCGTGCATCGCCGCGTCGACGCCTTTCTGAGCCCACCGCCCGTCACTGCGGGTGAGAGCGCCCAGGCGCACCGTCACGCGTGGCATGACGCGCAGTCTGCGGTGCTCGGGCTGCGGTACGCGGTCGGGGGCCCCGTCGAACCAGTAGATCCGCAGCAGCGGCTGTTCCGTATCGGCCTCCGCCCGCTCCCGGAGCCCCTGGATCAGGGCCGCGTGGTCGACGGTGATGCGGGAACGGGCGGGCTCTCCGGCCAGCAGGCTCGCGGCTGCGCCCAGCAAGTAGCCGGCGTCCACCAGGACGACGCAACGGTCCACGCGTTCCACCCTCTTCCAGGAATTCGGGAACGGGTTCAGCGGATCCGGCGTTCGGAGCGCGGCGTCGCACCCTCCTGTGACCGGACCCGCTTACTCAGGGTTTCCTTCGAGTCTGCCCGACCACGCGAGGGTTAACGGCCGGAACTCGATCATCGGCGTGGCGGATCCGGAAAACGGCGCATCATACCCCCCCACTACGCACGGTAATGATCCAACATGCGATGTTTATCCGATTATGTGAATCTGACAGCGGTCCTGGCCCCGAGAGTCCCCCTAGGAGGAACACCATGGCCAAGAACAAGAACCGCAAGCAGGGCAGCCAGCAGGACCGCGCTACCGAGTCGGAGCGCGGTGAGCAGGAGGCACGGTCGACGGCTTTCGAGTCGCAGAACCAGCCTCAGGCGCAGTCCCAGGGCAGCCCTGCCGATGTTGCGCGTAAGCATCAGCGGCGTTTCGGCCACAACTGACCGGACTCCTCCGGTACGGCCACCGGCCGGTAGCCGAGAGGGGCGCTCCCGCTTCCGCGGGGCGCCCCTCTCGTGCGTGTGCGGTCGTCCGGGGTCTCAGCCGGCCAGGCAGGACGGGCCGAGCAGCACCTTGAGGTCGCCGAAGAGCGCCGGGTCGGCCTTCACCCGGTGCCGGTCGAGCCGGAGCACCGTGGTCTTGCGGGGGCCCTGGAGCCTGATCCTGACCTCTGTGTCGCCGCGGTGGCTGTTGAGCACCTCGCCGAGCCGGCTGACCATGGGCGGGGTGATCTTGACCGTGGGGATGGTCAGCACCACGGGGGCGTTGGTGCCCGCGTTCGAGATGTCGGGGACCTGCATCTCCATGGCGACGAGCCGGGGCACGTCCTCCCGCTTGTCGAGGCGTCCCTTGACGAAGACGACGGTGTCCTCGACGAGCTGGGTGGAGACCAGCTGGTAGGTGGCGGGGAAGAACATGCACTCGATGGAGCCGGCCAGGTCCTCGACGGTGGCGATGGCCCAGGCGTTGCCCTGCTTGGTCATCTTGCGCTGGAGGCCGGAGATGATGCCGCCGATGGTGACGATCGCGCCGTCGCTGTGTTCGCCACTGGTGAGCTGCGAGATCGCGGCGTCGGACTTGTCGCTCAGCACGTGCTCGATACCGAAGAGCGGGTGGTCGGAGACGTACAGCCCGAGCATCTCGCGCTCCTGGGCCAGCAGGTAGGACTTCTCCCACTCGATGTCGGAGAACTCCACGTCGAGCCCGAAGCCCGGCTCGTCGCTGTCCTCCTCACCGCCGCCGAAGAGGTCGAACTGTCCCTCGGCCTCCTTGCGCTTGACCTGCACCACGTTGTCGATCATGGGTTCGTGGTGTGCGACGAGCCCCTTGCGGGTGTGGCCCATCTCGTCGAAGGCGCCGGCCTTGATGAGGGACTCCACGGTCCGCTTGTTGCAGACGACCGCCTCGACCTTGTCGAGGAAGTCGGGGAAGCTGCTGTACTTCCCCTTCGTCTTGCGGCACCGGATGATCGAGTCGACGACGTTCTGGCCGACGTTACGGACGGCCGTCAGCCCGAAGAGGATGACGTCGTCACCCTGTGCGGCGAAGTTCGACTCGGACTCGTTGACGTTCGGCGGGAGCACCTTGATGCCCATGCGGCGGCACTCGTTGAGGTAGACCGCCGACTTGTCCTTGTCGTCCTTGACCGAGGTCAGCAGCGCCGCCATGTACTCGGCGGGGTAGTTCGCCTTCAGGTAGCCGGTCCAGTAGGTGACCAGGCCGTACGCGGAGGAATGCGCCTTGTTGAAGGCGTACCCGGCGAACGGGACCAGTACGTCCCACAGAGCCTTGATCGCGGCGTCGGAGAAGCCGTTCTTCTTGGCGCCGGCCTCGAAGAGGACGAAGTTCTTCGCCAGCTCGTCGGCCTTCTTCTTGCCCATGACGCGGCGCAGGATGTCGGCCTCGCCGAGCGAGTACCCGGCGACGATCTGGGCGGCCTTCTGGACCTGCTCCTGGTAGACGATCAGGCCGTAGGTGAGGCCGAGGACCTCCTTGAGCGGCTCCTCCAGCTCCGGGTGGATCGGAGTGATCTCCTGGCGGGCGTTCTTGCGCTCGGCGTAGTTCGTGTGCGAGTTCATGCCCATCGGGCCCGGCCGGTACAGGGCCGAGACGGCGGAAATGTCCTCGAAGTTGTCGGGCTGCATCTGGCGCAGCAGCGAACGCATCGGCCCGCCGTCGAACTGGAACACCCCGAGCGTGTCGCCGCGGCAGAGCAGCTCGTACGTCTTGGGGTCGTCCAGCGGGAGGGCCAGCATCTCCAGGTCGACGCCCTTGTTGGACTTCACCATCTTGATGGCGTCGTCCATGATCGTCAGGTTGCGCAGCCCCAGGAAGTCCATCTTGAGCAGGCCGAGCGACTCGCACTGCGGGTAGTCCCACTGCGTGATGGTGACGCCGTCGGAGTGGCGCACCCAGACCGGGGCGTGGTCGACGATCGGCTCGCTCGACATGATGACGCCCGCGGCGTGCACGCCCATCTGCCGGACCAGGCCCTCGACGCCCTTCGCGGTGTCGATGACCTTCTGGACGTCCGGCTCGTTCTCGTACATCCCCCGGATCTCGCCCGCCTCGCTGTAGCGCGGGTGCTTGGGGTCGGTGATGCCGTTGAGGTCGATGCCCTTGCCGAGGACGTCGGCGGGCATGGCCTTGGTGAGCCGGTCGCCCATCGCGTACGGGTAGCCGAGGACGCGGGCGGAGTCCTTGATCGCGTTCTTGGCCTTGATCTTGCCGTACGTGCCGATCATGGCGACCTTGTCGGCGCCGTACTTCTCCGTCACGTACCTGATCACCTCGACGCGCCTGCGCTCGTCGAAGTCGATGTCGACGTCCGGCATGGAGACGCGCTCGGGGTTGAGGAACCGCTCGAAGATCAGGCCGTGCTCGATCGGGTCGAGGTCGGTGATGCCCATCGCGTACGACACGATCGATCCGGCGGCGGAGCCACGGCCGGGGCCGACCGCGATGCCGTTGTTCTTCGCCCACATGATGAAGTCCGCGACGACCAGGAAGTACCCCGGGAACCCCATCTGGATGATGATGTCCATCTCGTACTCGACCTGCTTCTGCCGGTCCTCCGGCACCCCGGCGGGGAAGCGCCGGTTCATCCCGGCCCGGACCTCCTCCTGGAACCAGGTGATCTCCGTGAAGCCCTCGGGGATGTCGAACTTCGGCATCAGGTCGCGCTTCTCGAACATCCCGGTGGTGTCGATCTGCTGCGCGACGAGCAGGGTGTTGGCGCAGCCCTGCTGCCAGGCGTCCGAGGAGTCGACGGCGTACATCTCGTCCGTCGTCTTCAGGTAGTAGCCGGTGCCGTCGAAGCGGAAGCGGTCCGGGTCGGAGAGGTTCTTGCCGGTCTGGATGCAGAGCAGTGCGTCGTGCGCGGTCGCCTCGTTGGCGTACGTGTAGTGCGAGTCGTTCGTCACCAGCGGCGGGATGTCCAGCTTCCGGCCGATCTCCAGGAGCCCGTCACGGACCCGGCGCTCGATCTCGATGCCGTGGTCCATCAGCTCCAGGAAGTACTTGCCCTCGCCGAAGATGTCCTTGTAGTCGGAGGCCGCCTGCACCGCCTCGTCGAACTGCCCGAGCCGCAGCCGCGTCTGCACCTCGCCCGAGGGGCATCCGGTGGAGGCGATCAGCCCCTCGGACCACTGGGAGATCGTCTCCTTGTCCATGCGCGGCCACTTCTGCAGCCAGCCCTCGGCGTAGGCGTCCGAGGACAGCTTGAAGAGGTTGTGCAGGCCCTTGGCGTTCGACGCCCAGATCGTCTTGTGGGTGTAGCCACCGGAGCCGGAGACGTCGTCGCGCTTCTGGTGCGGCTGACCCCACTGGATCTTCCGCTTGTGCTTGCGCGACTCCGGGGCGACGTAGGCCTCGATCCCGATGATCGGCGTCACATTCGCCCTGGCCGCCGAGTGGAAGAAGTCGTAGGCGCCGTGCAGGTTGCCGTGGTCGGTCATCGCGATATGGGACATGCCCATCTCGTTGCACGCCTCGAACATGTCCTTGAGCCGCGCGGCACCGTCCAGCAGCGAGTACTGGGTGTGGACGTGAAGGTGCGTGAAAGGCGGCTTGGTCACGGCGCTGTGCCTCCGGGGGAGCTGGGGATGGCGGGCTGGGGGGTGTCCCGAAGTCTACGTCTCCGAGGTGACAACGGGCGGGCACTCCGGGATACGGTCGCGCGTTGGGAGAGCGGGGACACCCGTCCCATTTGTCATGTACGTCGTCATGCACGCCAGGTACCAGGAGGCACCCAGAGATGTCGGAAACGCAGACCGGCGCAGCGCGGCGCGGGGAGCAGATCCTTGAGGTCTTCGACACCGCCTTCGGGGAGCTGCTGGCCGCCGACCCGGCTGCGTTCCGGGTCAAGTTCCGCAAGATGGCGGGCTCGGCCTTCGCCTTCTACCGGGGCACGGCGTGCCTGTTCTACGGCGACCTGGAGCGGGAGCGGCACGGCGGTCCGTATCTCGACGAGCGCACCGGCCGGGTGTGGATCCACGGCGATCTGCACGCGGAGAATTTCGGCACGTACATGGATGCCAACGGCCGGCTGGTCTTCAATGTGAACGACTTCGACGAGGCGTACGTCGGCCCGTTCACCTGGGACCTCAAGCGCTTCGCCGCGTCGGTCGCCCTGATCGGTTACGCGAAGGCGCTGGGCGACGACCAGATCACCGAGCTCGTCCGGATCTACGCGGCGGCCTACCGCGAGCGGATCCACGCGCTGGCGACGGGCGCGAAGAACGACGAGGTGCCGCCGTTCACCCTGGACACCGCCGAGGGCCCGCTGCTGGGGGCGCTGCGCGACGCCCGGTCGCTGACCCGGTTCTCGCTGCTGGACTCGATGACCGAGATCCGTGACTTCGAGCGCCGCTTCGCGGACGGCGCGGGCGCGATCGACCTGGACGCGGCGACGCGCTACAAGGTCCTCGCGGCGTTCGACGGCTACCTGGAGACGCTGCCGGATTCGAGCCTGACCCGCCCCGACTCCTACCGGGTCAAGGACGTCGTCGGCAGGCGCGGGATCGGCATCGGCTCGGCCGGCCTGCCCTCGTACAACATCCTTCTGGAGGGCAACAGCGACGCCCTGGAGAACGATGTGGTGATCTACCTCAAGCAGGCGCAGACCCCCGCGGTCTCCCGGCACATCACGGACGCGGCCGTACGGGACTACTTCCAGCACGAGGGGCACCGCACGGTGATCTCGCAGCGTGCCCTCCAGGCGCACGCCGACCCGTGGCTGGGGTGGACCGAGCTGGACGGGTCCGGTCAGCTGGTCGCCGAGGTGTCGCCGTACGCGGTCGATCTGGACTGGTCCGACATCGACGAGCCCGACGAGATCGCGGCGGTCGTCGCCGACCTCGGCCGGGCGACGGCGACGATGCACTCCGCGGCGGACGACGAGAGCGGCCACTCGCTGGTGCCGTTCTCCACCGAGCGGGCGATCGACGCGGCGATCGCGGCGGACGAGGAGGGCTTCGGGGACCTGCTGGTGGACTTCGCCCACAGTTACGGTGCCAGGGCGCGCGCGGACCACCAGATCTTCGTGGACCTGTTCCGCAACGGCCGGATCCCGGGGCTGTGAGCCCCCACTGGGGCGGGACCCTTTAGGGCTCGCATACAGGTTCGCATGCGACACTCCTCGACGATGGACATATCCGGGACGCAGCTCAGGGTCGTACGCGCGGCGCTCTTCACAGCGCTCGTCGTGACGCTCTCCGCTGCCTCCCATGTGCTGCTCTCCCGGGTCCCGCTGCCGCTGACCCTCGTCGCCGCACTGGCCGGCGGGGTCTTCGCCGTCGCGTACGCGCTGGCCGGCCGGGAGCGCGGCTTCGGGGCGATCGCCGGGCTGCTGGTGCCGCTGGAGCTGGCCGCCGACACCGTCTTCACCACCGGTCAACACCTCTGTTACGGCGCTGCGGGCGGCCCGATCGCCGGTCCGCTGCGTTCGGTGGGCGTCGATGTGTTCTGCGGCGGCGGAGACCTGGGCGCGGGCGCTGCCCAGTTCGGCAACGTCGGCGAGCTGGGCACCCCGCTGGCCTCGGTGACCGGCGCCGGGCACGGTGCCGCCGCGCTGCTGGCCTCCCCGGGCCCGCTGGTGCCGTGGCTGCTGCTGGCCGCCCACGTCACGGTCGGGCTGCTCGCCGCGGCCTGGCTCCACCGGGGCGAGCTGGCGCTCGCCGGTCTGCTGGGAGCCTTCGCGCTGCTGGCGTTCCGGCCGCTGCTGGTCGCGGTCGCGGTGGTGGGCACGGCCCGTCACCGCGTGCGCCGCGCGGCACGGCCCGTGCCCCGGGGCCCCCACGCGCACGCGACCGCCCGCCTCCTCGTGCACTCCGTGGGACGGAGGGGACCCCCGCGCTCGGCCTGCGCCACCGCCTGAGCACACGAGTCCCTGACGACGCACCACCCCACACCTCACGGAGAACCGACCATGAGCAACCGCAACAGCCAGGCCAACAAGTCCGCCGCCCGCGAGCGGCTGCGCGCCGAGCGCGACCGCCAGGCCAAGAAGGACAAGACCCGCCGTCAGGTGGTCGTCGGCGTCTCGGTGGTCGCCGTCCTGGCGATCGCCGCAGGCGTCAGCTACGGCGTGATGCAGCTGAACAAGCCCGACCACTGGGACGAGGCGAAGGACGCCAAGAGCGTCACCGCCCCGAAGAACACCTCGGGCAAGGACGGCACGACCGTCGTCATCGGCAAGTCGACGGCCAAGAAGACCCTGGAGCTGTACGAGGACTCCCGCTGCCCGATCTGCGCCACGTTCGAGCAGGCGGTCGGCGAGACGGTCCACAAGGACGTGGACGCGGGCAAGTACAAGATCAAGTACGTCGGTGCCACGTTCATCGACAACAGCGACAGCGGCGAGGGCTCGAAGAACGCGCTGAGCGCGCTGGGCGCCGCCCTCGACGTCAGCCCCGAGGCGTTCCTCGACTACAAGTACGCCCTCTACTCCGCGAAGTACCACCCGCAGGAGACCGAGGACAAGTTCAAGGACGACTCGTACCTGATCAAGATCGCCGACACGGTGGACGCCCTGAAGGGCAACGCCGCGTTCCAGAAGAGCGTCAAGGACGGCACGTACGACGCCTGGGCGATGAAGATGTCCGGGGCCTTCGACAAGAGCGGCGTGCAGGGGACCCCGACGCTCAAGATGGACGGCAAGACGCTGACCGGCTCGGACAAGAAGAACGCTCCGATGACGGCCGACGACTTCAGCACCGCGATCACCGCGGCACTGAAGGGCTGATCCGTTCCGCACCCCCGAGGGGCCCCGCGCGCCGCTTCCGTGCGCCGCGGGGCCCCTCGCGTCCTCACAGCGTGGCGAGGAAGCCGATCGCGACCTTCCAGGCCAGCTCGGCCGATGCCTGGTCGAAGTCCGGCAGTTCCGCGTCGGTGAACACGTGGCCCGCGCCGGGGTAGCGGTAGATCTCGACGTCGGCGCCGGTCCGCTGCATCTGGAGGTACCAGGAGTTCAGCCAGTCGTGCGTCTCGTACGGGTCCGGGTCCGCGACGTGCAGCTGTACGGGCAGCTCGTCAACCGAGGCGCTCGAAGCGATGTCCGACGTGCCGTGGAAGAGCAGCAGCCCGCGCGCCTTCGCGTCCCCGAGCGCCAGCGTCTGGGCGATGGACGCGCCGAGCGAGAAGCCCGCGTAGACCAGTCCGGAGTCGGAGTAGGGCGCGGCGGCCAGCACGGCCCGCTTCAGCAGCTCCTCCTTGCCCGTCTCCTGCTGGAAGACCAGTCCTTCCTCGACGGTCCCGAAGGTGTGCCCCGCGAAGATATCGGGCACGCGCACCTCGTGCCCGGCTGCACGCAGCCGGTCGGCGGCAGCGTGCACCGAGGGGCGCAGACCGTACGTCGAGTGGAAAAGCATGATGTTCATGACGCCCATGGTGCCAGTTACCGTCGAGAGCTTGGAGAGCGACAGGATGGAGAACCTACTGCGTCCGCTGACCGTCGTCGGCGGTTCGGTAGTGATCACGCTGGCGGTCGGACGGCTGGTCGACCTGCTGCTCAGACGGGCCGACGGGCGGCATCACGAGACCCCGTTGTGGGGTCTGCTGAGGCGCTGCGGGATACCGTTCCAGCTCGCGTTGTGCACGGCGCTGCTGCGGGCCGGCTACACCCACACCCGGCTCGACCTGATCAAGGACCACCGCACGGGCATCGGACAGGTGCTGACGCTGGTGATGATCGGCGCCTCGGCCTGGCTGGTGCTGCGGATCGCCATCGCGGTGGTGGACTCGGTGTACGCGCGCTACGCGGCGAACACCCGGGACCCGGCGCGGGTGCGGCGGGTGCGGACGCAGGTGACGCTGATCCAGCGGGTGGTCACCGCGGTCGTGACGACGGTCGCCGTCGCCGCGATGCTGCTGACGTTCCCGGCCATGCGGGCGGTGGGCACCTCGATGCTGGCGTCGGCCGGTGTCCTCGGCATCGTCGCGGGTGTCGCCGCCCAGTCCACGCTCGGCAACCTCTTCGCGGGCCTGCAGATCGCCTTCGGCGACATGGTGCGGATCGGTGACACGGTGGTGGTCGACGGGGAGTGGGGCACGATCGAGGAGATCACGCTGACCTTCCTCGCGGTACGGACCTGGGACGAGCGCCGGATCACGATGCCGGTCTCGTACTTCACCAGCCAGCCCTTCGAGAACTGGTCGCGCGGCGGGGCCCAGATGACCGGTTCGGTCTTCTTCCACCTGGACCACTCGGCGCCGGTCGCCGCGATGCGCGAACAGCTGCGGGACATCCTGGGCGACTGCGCCGCGTGGGACGGCCGGAACTGGTCGCTGGCCGTCACCGACACCACCCCGTCCACCGTCGTGGTGCGCGCGGTGGTCACGGCGAAGGACGCGGACGACATCTGGACGGTGCGCTGCGCGGTCCGGGAGCAGCTGATCGGCTGGCTGCGCGATCACCATCCGTACGCCCTGCCGCGCATCGCGACGGCGCCCGCGGCGCTGCCGCCCGAGGACCGGTGGCCGCTCGGGTCCCACCCGAACGGGAAGCCGGGGAAGCGGGACAGGGCGCCGCGCACCGGGCGCGGCTGACCGGCCCGCCCCGGGACCGGGTCAGCGCAGGCTGCGTACGTCCAGCTGCCGCAGCACCCGGTCGACGATCTCGGGGTCGGCCCCGGCCTCGCTGCGCGCGGAGAGCACCGCGTGGCGGGCGGCCGACAGCATCTCGCGCTGGATGCGGCTGATCTCCTTGAACCGCTCGGCGCGCTTCGCGTACGCCTCGCGCCGCTCGTCGTCGACCATGTCGGGGCTGATCCGCGCGCCCACGTCGTAGGCCAGCCGCTGGAGGCGCTCCACGACGTCCTCGGGAAACTCCTCGACCTCCTGGATCTCCTTGAGCCGCTGTCTGGCGGCCCTGGCGGCCCGGATCGCGAGGTCCTTCTCCAGTGCCTCCTCGGCGTCGGTGTCCGCCCTGACCCGCAGCTTGCGCACCAGCCACGGCAGGGTCAGGCCCTGGAGGACCAGGGTGACCATGATCACGGCGAAGGCGATGAAGACGATCTCGTCACGGCCCGGGAAGGGCTTTCCGTCGTCCGTCTTCAGCGGGATCGCGAGGGCCAGCGCGACCGACGCCACCCCGCGCATCCCGGCCCACCACATGACGACGGTCTCCCGCCAGCCGGTGGGGATCTCCTCGCTGACGTCGCGGCGGGTGTGCAGCCGCTTGGCGAGCCAGGTCGCGGGCAGCAGATAGAGCAGCCGGACGCCGACGACGACCGCGACGACGGCCAGGGCCCAGCCGGCCATCTCCAGTTCGCGCCCGTCGGCGGTCCCGAAGACGTTGTGCAGTTCGAGGCCGATCAGCCCGAAGGCGACCCCGGTGACGAGGGTGTCGACGATCTCCCAGAAGGTGCGGCCGGTGAGCCGGCCCAGGACGTCGTCGGCGTCGGCGGTGTGCTCGGCGAGGAAGAGCGCGGTGGTGAGGACGGCGAGGACGCCCGAGCCCATCAGCTCCTCGGCGAGCACATAGCTGACGAACGGCACCAGCAGGGTGAGCCCGACCTGGAGCGTGGCATCGCCGAGCAGCCCCATGAGCTTGATGGTGAGCCAGCCGAGCGCGACGCCCACCGCCACGGCGACGACCGCGGACAGGATCAGCAGCCCGAACGCCTCCGGCAGCGAGAAGGTGCCGCTCACCGCGGCCGCGATCGCCACGTGGTAGAGCACGATCGCGGTCACGTCGTTGAACAGCCCCTCGCCCTCCAGGATGGAGACGAGCCTGCGGGGCAGTCCGACCGAACCCGCGACGGCGGTCGCCGCGACCGGGTCGGGCGGTGCGACGAGCGCGCCGAGCGCGACGGCGGCGGCGATGGGCAGCCCGGGGACGATGGCGTTCGCCACCGCGGCCACGGCCGCCGTCGTCAGGAAGACCAGCGCCACGGCCAGCAGGAAGATCGGTCGTTTATTGGCGGCGAACTGCCGCCAGGAGGTGCGCTGCACGGAGGCGTAGAGCAGCGGCGGAAGCAGCGCGGGAAGGATGATCTCAGGCGGGATGTCCACATTCGGCACGAAGCTGAGGAAGGCCATCCCGACGCCCACGAGCGTCATCAGCACCGGCGCGGGGAGCCCGAGCCGGTCCCCCAGCGGGACGGTGACCACCGCCCCCAGCAACAGCAGGAGCAACAGGGCCATTTGGTCCACGAGGTGCCTTCCGGAGCGCGGCGAGCCGGCCTCGGTGATCGGCCGATCCGGGATTCAAGCCTGCCACGCACGTCACGCGAAACCGGCAACACCCCCGCCGCACAGCCCTCCTGGCCGATCATTCCGCCGGGGGCCTTCCTCGTGGACGCCGACCGGTCGGACGGTGTCACGCGCTGGGTACGGGTCCACAGCGAGGCGGGCACCCCGCTGACCCTGGACCCCTCGGTCCGGGGCCCGGTCGAGGTACGGGACGGCCGCGGCCGCCCGCCGCGCGATGTGCCGTCGAACGGGGTGTGGACGAAATGGGGCCTGCCGGGCTGACCCGGGGCCGGCCGCCGGAGGTCTCAGCCGTTCAGCGCGCGGCGCATCGCCCGGTGCGGGATGCCCGCGTCCGGGAACTCGGGCCCGTAGGCCTCGTAGCCGAGCCGTTCGTAGAAGCCGAGCGCGTGCGTCTGGGCGTGCAGGTCGACGGCGGCGAGGCCGAGGTCACGGCCCGCGTCCTCGATGGCCCGCACCAGCGCCGCGCCGACCCCGAGGCCGCGCGCCCCGCTGGTCACCGCGAGCCGGCCGAGCGAGCCGACCGTGAGGTCACCGCCGGTCTTCGCCACCGCGACCGGGCCGTGCAGCAGCCGTCCGGTGCCGAGCGCCGTGCCGTCCGCCGCGACGGCGATGACGTGCACGGCGTCCGCGTCGTAGGCGTCGTACTCGATCTCCTCGGGCACGTTCTGCTCACCGACGAAGACGTCCTTGCGGACCTGGAAGCAGGCGGCGCGGTCCTGCTCCCCGGCGGCGGTGCGGGTGGTGTACGAGAGGGGCGTGCCGGTCATTCGCTCTCCGCCGCGATCCGGTCCAGGGCCTGCTGGAGGTCGTCCGGGTAGGTGCTGGAGAACTCCACCCAGCGGCCGTCCGAGGGGTGCTCGAAGCCGAGCCGGACGGCGTGCAGCCACTGCCGGGTCAGGCCCAGCCGCTTGGCCATCGTCGGGTCGGCGCCATAGGTCAGGTCGCCGACGCAGGGGTGGCGGTGGGCGGACATGTGCACCCGGATCTGATGCGTGCGGCCGGTCTCCAGCTTGATGTCCAGGAGGCTGGCGGCGCGGTACGCCTCGATCAGGTCGTAGTGCGTGACCGACGGCTTGCCCTCGGCGACGACCGCCCACTTGTAGTCGTGGGTGGGGTGGCGGCCGATGGGGGCGTCGATGGTGCCGCTCATCGGGTCCGGGTGGCCCTGGACCAGCGCGTGGTACTTCTTGTCGACGACCCGGTCCCGGAACTGGGCCTTCAGCAGGGTGTAGGCGCGCTCGGACTTGGCGACGACCATCAGCCCCGAGGTGCCGACGTCGAGCCGGTGCACGATGCCCTGGCGCTCGGCGGCGCCCGAGGTGGAGATCCGGTACCCGGCGGCGGCGAGGCCGCCGATGACGGTGGTGCCGGTCCAGCCGGGGCTCGGATGCGCGGCGACGCCGACCGGCTTCATGATCACGACGATGTCCTCGTCGTCGTGGACGATCTCCATGCCCTCGACGGGCTCGGCGACGATCTGCACCGGTGCGGGAGCCTGCGGCATCTCCACTTCCAGCCAGGCGCCGCCGTGCACCCGTTCGGACTTCCCGGCCACCGAACCGTCCACCTGTACCTTCCCGGCGGCGGCCAGCTCTGCGGCCTTGGTGCGGGAGAAACCGAACATGCGGGAAATGGCGGCGTCGACACGCTCGCCTTCCAGGCCATCGGGTACGGGCAGGGTTCGGATATCGGGATGCGTACTCACCTGTCGAGTATGCCTTGCGCGTCCTAATCCTTGTGCCGCGTCCTAATCCTTGTGCACGGTGCCGTCGGGGTCCAGGCCCTTGAAGGAGAGGATCACGATCAGGATGCCGCCGCAGACGATCGAGGAGTCGGCCAGGTTGAAGACGGCGAAGTGGGCGGGGGCGATGAAGTCGACCACCGCGCCCTCCATGACGCCCGGCGCCCGGAAGATGCGGTCGGTGAGGTTGCCCAGCGCACCGCCGAGCAGCAAGCCCAGGGCGATGGCCCACGGCAGGCTGTAGAGCTTGCGCGCGAGCCGTGCGATCACCACGATGACGGTCGCCGCGATGATCGTGAAGATGATCGTGAAGGCCTCGCCGATACCGAACGCGGCTCCGGCGTTGCGGATCGCGTCGAGCCTGAGCCAGCTGCCGAAGATCTCGATCGGCTCCTGGTGCTCCAGCTTCGCCACCACGAGCATCTTGCTGCCCAGGTCGAGCAGGTAGGCGAGGACGGCGACGCAGAAGAGCAGGATGATCCGGCGCCGGCGCGTGGCCGGCGAACGGTCGACCGCCGCCTCGCCGTCCTCGGCCGCGGCGCTGTCCGCCGCCTGCCCGTCCGATGCCCCGGCCCCGTCGCTCTGCTCCGGCTCGGTGCCTTCGTCTCCCTCAGCCTCAGGGATGTCCGGCGTACCGATGATGCTCTCCGCCTCTGCCACGTGAGTCCCTCAACCTAGTTCCCGACTGAGGACGAGCGTACGACACACGGCGGACAGACCCTAGCCGCGTCGCTCCTGCTTCTGCTTGTCCTCGACACACAGGGTGGCCCGGGGGAACGCCTGCATCCGCGCCTTTCCGATCGGATTGCCGCAGATCTCGCAGAGCCCGTACGTCCCCGCGTCGAGGCGGGTGAGCGCGCGCTCGGTCTGTTCCAGCATCTCCTGGGCGTTGGCGGCGAGCGACATCTCGTGCTCGCGGGTGATGTTCTTGGTGCCGGTGTCCGCCTCGTCGTCACCCGCCCCGTCGCCGGAGTCCCGCATCAGCCCGGCCAGGGCCAGGCCCGAGGCCTCCAGCTCGTCGCGCAGCCGCGTGATCTCGCCGGTCAGCTCGGACCTGGCGGCCGCGACCTCCTCCGCCGTCCAGGGGTCCTCGCCCGGCCGTACGGCCAGTTCCCCAGGCGTGGTCGCGGCGGCGCGGGCCGGGGGCACGGGGGCCGCGCTCCGGCCGGCGGTCCGGGTCCTGGCCGCGCTCTTCTTGGCTGCCACCGTGTGGGCTCCCGTCTGCTCGGCGGCCTCGGCCGCCCCCGTGGCCGCCGCGGCGGCCTTCTTCGAAGCCTTCTGGGCCGTGGACTTCCCGGCCGCACTCTTCCTCGGCGCGGCCTTCTTCGCCGCCGCCTTCTTGGTCGCCGTTTTCCTGGGCGCCGCCTTCTCGGCAGCCTTCTGCGTCGCGTTGTCCTCGGCGGCCTCGCCCGTGGATCGCGCCGACGCCGTCTTCTTTACGGCGGTCTTCTTCGCCACCATGGCCGCGGCCCCTTCACGCATTGTGATCTTGCTCGCGAGTCGTGCTGGGACGATAAGTCGACCCCAGCCCCGCGGCAACGGGGCACGCCGCCGAATCGCCCCTCCTCGTGTCCGGATCACAGCGCGCCTGAATCCGTTGTGCCCAGCTCCCCGCCCGGTAATCCGCCTTCCGCTCCCCCGCCGGGCCCCACCAGGACTCCGTACGCCGGGTCTGGCCATTCGGGTCACGCCGGGGCCCGTTGTTGAACCGGTCGGCCGTCACACCCCTGGGCCCGTACACTGACGGCAGCGAGAGGCGTGGATGGGACGAGTAGCGTCGTACGCAGCCAGGAGCGACCCGGGGACGGTGGGAGCCCGGGGGCGAGCGCGTCGTGAAGATCACCCGGAGCCGCCGGAGGAAAGCTTTGGACCGTGGGCCCGGCCCACGGGCGCAAGGCGAGTAGAACCGGCTTCGCACCCCAATGAGGGGGCCGCGGGCGCACGCCCGGGGCCAAGGAGGGTGGTACCGCGGGAGCCCGACCGGTTCTCGTCCCTCCGACGGAAGTGGAATACGTCCGCCGGAGGAAGCCGCACATGACATCGCCGCAGTACCGCCAGGTACCCGCCCAGGTCGACCTGCCCGCTCTGGAGCACGCAGTGCTCGACTTCTGGCGCGAGAGCAAGGTCTTCACCAAGACCCTGGAGCAGTCCGAGGGCCGCCCCGAGTGGGTCTTCTACGAGGGCCCGCCGACCGCCAACGGAATGCCGGGCGCCCACCACATCGAGGCCCGCGTCTTCAAGGACGTCTTCCCGCGCTTCCGCACCATGCAGGGTTACCACGTCGGCCGCAAGGCCGGCTGGGACTGCCACGGTCTGCCGGTCGAGCTCGCGGTCGAGAAGGAGCTGGGCTTCAACGGCAAGAAGGACATCGAGGCGTACGGCATCGCCGAGTTCAACGCCAAGTGCCGGGAGTCGGTGACCCGGTACACCGACGCCTTCACCGAGCTCACGACCCGGATGGGCTACTGGGTCGACCTCGACGACGCGTACCGCACGATGGACCCCGAGTACGTCGAGTCGGTGTGGTGGTCGCTGAAGGAGATCTTCAACAAGGACCTGCTGGTCCAGGACCACCGCGTCGCCCCCTGGTGCCCGCGCTGCGGTACCGGCCTCTCGGACCACGAACTGGCTCAGGGGTACGAGACGGTCGTCGACCCGTCGGTCTTCGTGCGCTTCCCGCTCACCTCCGGCCCGCTGGCCGGCGAGGCCGCCCTCCTGGTCTGGACGACGACGCCCTGGACCCTGGTCTCCAACACCGCCGTCGCCGTGCACCCCGAGGTGGACTACGTGGTCGCGACGAACGGCGAGGAGAAGCTCGTCGTCGCCCGGCCGCTCGTCGAGAAGGCACTGGGCGAGGGCTGGGAGGTGACCGGCCGGTCGTTCACCGGCCGCGAGATGGAGCGCTGGACGTACGATCGCCCGTTCGCCCTCGTCGACTTTCCGAGCGTCAGCGAGGGAAGCAACGGACACAGCCCCGCGCCCGCCCACTACGTCGTCAACGCCGAGTACGTGACGACCGAGGACGGTACGGGTCTGGTCCACCAGTCCCCCGCCTTCGGCGCCGACGACCTCCTGGTCTGCAAGGCGTACGGGCTGCCGGTGGTGAACCCGGTCCGCCCCGACGGCACCTTCGAGGAGGACCTGCCGCTGGTCGGCGGCGTCTTCTTCAAGAAGGCCGACGAGGCGCTCACCGCGGACCTCGCGGACCGCGGCCTGCTCTTCCGGCACGTCCCGTACGAGCACAGCTACCCGCACTGCTGGCGCTGCCACACCGCGCTGCTCTACTACGCGCAGCCGTCCTGGTACATCCGCACGACCGCCGTCAAGGACCGGCTCCTGGAGGAGAACCAGAAGACCAACTGGTTCCCCGAGTCGGTCAAGAACGGCCGGTACGGCGACTGGCTGAACAACAACATCGACTGGGCGCTGTCCCGCAACCGCTACTGGGGCACCCCGCTGCCGATCTGGCGCTGCGAGGACGACCACCTCACCTGCGTCGGTTCGCGCGCCGAGCTGAGCGAGCTGACCGGCAGCGACCTCTCCGGCCTCGACCCGCACCGGCCGTTCATCGACGAGATCACGTTCACGTGCTCGCACGAGAGCTGCCAGCTGGAGGCGTACCGCGTCCCCGAGGTCATCGACGCCTGGTACGACTCGGGCTCGATGCCGTTCGCTCAGTGGGGCTACCCGCACAAGAACAAGGAGATCTTCGAGAGCCGTTACCCGGCGCAGTTCATCTCGGAGGCCATCGACCAGACGCGCGGGTGGTTCTACACGCTGATGGCGATCGGCACCCTGGTCTTCGACAAGTCGTCCTACGAGAACGTGGTCTGCCTGGGCCACATCCTCGCCGAGGACGGCCGCAAGATGTCCAAGCACCTGGGCAACACCCTCGAACCGGTCCCGCTGATGGACCAGCACGGCGCCGACGCCGTGCGCTGGTTCATGGCGGCCGGCGGCTCCCCGTGGGCGGCGCGGCGCGTCGGCCACGGCACGATCCAGGAGGTCGTCCGCAAGACGCTCCTGACGTACTGGAACACGGTCGCCTTCCAGGCGCTGTACGCGCGTACGTCGAACTGGGCGCCGTCCGCGGCCGATCCGGCCCCGGCCGACCGCACGGTCCTGGACCGCTGGCTGCTGAGCGAGCTGAACGCCCTGACCGACCAGGTCACCCAGGCGCTGGAGAACTACGACACCCAGCGCGCCGGCAAGCTGCTCTCGGGGTTCGTCGACGACCTGTCCAACTGGTACGTGCGCCGCTCCCGCCGCCGCTTCTGGCAGGGCGACAAGGCTGCGCTGCGCACCCTGCACGAGGTCATCGAGACGGTCACCCGGCTGATGGCGCCGATGACGCCGTTCATCACCGAGCGGGTCTGGCAGGACCTGATCGTGCCGGTCGCCCCGGACGCCCCGGAGTCGGTCCACCTCGCCGACTGGCCGAAGGCGGACCTGGCGGCCATCGATCCCGCGCTCTCGACGCAGATGGCGCTGGTGCGCCGGCTGGTCGAGCTGGGCCGGGCCACCCGCGCCGAGTCGGGCGTCAAGACCCGGCAGCCGCTGTCCCGGGCCCTGGTCGCGGCCTCGGGCTTCGAGAGCCTCTCCCCCGCGCTGCACGCCCAGATCACCGAGGAGCTGAACGTCTCCTCGGTGGCGTCCCTCTCCGAGGTCGGCGGTTCGCTGGTCGACACGACGGCGAAGGCGAACTTCCGGGCGCTGGGCAAGCGGTTCGGCAAGGGCGTCCAGGCGGTGGCCAAGGCCGTCGCGAACGCCGACGCCGCCGCGCTGTCGCTGGCCCTGCGCGAGGGCACGGCATCGGTCGAGGTCGACGGCGAGACGGTGTCGCTGGCCCCGGACGAGGTCATCATCACGGAGACCCCGCGCGAGGGCTGGTCGGTCGCGTCCGACTCGGGCGCCACGGTCGCCCTGGACCTGGAGATCACTCCGGAGCTGCGGCGTGCGGGCCTGGCCCGTGACGCCATCCGCCTCATCCAGGAGGCCCGCAAGAACAGCGGCCTGGACGTGGCGGACCGGATCGCCGTCCGCTGGACGTCCACGTCGCCCGCGACGGCCGAGGCCCTGACCGAGCACGCGTCCCTGATCGCGGACGAGGTCCTGGCCCTGGACTACGCACAGGGCGAGGCGGACGCGGCGTACGGCGAGCCGTTCGAGGACGAGGGCCTGTCCCTGACGTTCCGCCTCCGCAAGACGGAGCGGTAACCCACAGCGCCTGAAGGGCCCGGCCGGAGCACATCCGGCCGGGCCCTTCGCTGTTCCCCCATCACCGAGCCACATCACCCCTGCGTCGATTGCCGAGCCACCTCAAGCCCCTCCGGCGATTGAGGAGCGGGGGTCCGGGGGCGGAGCCCCCCCGAGGGACCCCGGTGGCCGCCGCCACGGCAAAGGGCCGGGCCCCGGGGAAAACCCCGGGGCCCGGCCCTCAGCCTGCCGACGGCTACGCGCTCACCGCGCGACAGCCGCTCAGTTGTCGTCCTCGTCGATCAGGAACCCGCGCATCGGCGAAGGCGCCTGCTGCATCGGCTGCGGCGCCTGCGGCCGTACCGGTGCCATCGGCTGGGTCATCGCCGGGGACATCTGCTGCTGGCCACCGTACGAGGGCGCACCGCCCATGGACGGGTTGCCGCCCATCTGCGGGTTGCCGTGACCGCCGTGGTTGCCGCCCATGGTGTGGCCCATGGCACCCGCACCGGCCGGAGCCAGCGAGGGCGACGGCGGCAGCGAAGCGGTCGCCGGGGTCCGCGGCGGAGCGAGCGAGTCGTCCGCCTGGGTCTCCAGCTGACGCAGCTGGCTCTCCAGGTAGGACTTCAGACGCGTCCGGTACTCGCGCTCGAAGCCACGCAGGTCCTCGACCTTGCGCTCCAGCGTCGCGCGGGCCGACTCCAGGGAGCCCATCGCCACGCGGTGCTTCTCCTGCGCGTCCCGCTCCAGGGCGTCCGCCTTGGCACGCGCGTCGCGCTCCAGGCCCTCGGCACGGCTGCGCGCCTCGCCGACGATCTTGTTGGCCTCGGAACGGGCCTCCGCGATCGCCTGGTCGGCGGTCTGCTGCGCCAGGGAGAGGACACGCGCGGCGCTGTCGCCGCCGGGGCCCTGCTGCTGCATCTGCGGCGGCTGCTGTTGCTGCTGCTGCTGCATCTGCTGCATCTGCTGCTGCTGGGGGTTGTGACCGCCCATGGGGCCGCCCATCGGGCCACCCATGGGACCGCCCTGCATCGGGCCGGGGCCGTGCGGGCCCTGCGGACCGGGGCCGTGCGGGCCCTGGGGCCCGTGACCGCTGGGACCGGCGGGCAGCTGCGGAGCGCCACCAGGCAGCTGGGGCGGACCCATCTGCGGGGGCTGCTGCTGCTGGACCGGCGGACCAGATATGGCGGCCGGCACCGGTGCGCCGGGCCGGTCCTGCTGCTCCGGCTTGCGCATACCTTGCTGCTGCTGGTTCTGCGCGGCGGCACGCGTGGCGGCGGCCAGCTTGGCGCGCAGGTCCTCGTTCTCACGGAGCAGGCGGGTCAGCTCCGATTCGACCTCGTCGAGGAAGGCATCAACCTCGTCCTCGTCATAGCCTTCTCGGAGGCGGACCGTCGTGAACTGCTTGTTCCGCACGTCCTCGGGGGTCAGCGGCATCTCTTCTTCACCTCTACGTAGTCGTCGGCAGTCGGCAAGACCGTATCGCTCACAACCTGATCACGACGCTGATCAGGATGGAAACGATGATCATCAGAACGAAGAAGGACAGGTCGAGTGCCACGCCCCCGAGACGCAGCGGCGGGATGAACCGCCGCAGGAGCTTGAGCGGTGGATCGGTGATCGTGTAGGTGGCCTCAAGAACGATCACCATCGGCTTGCCCGGCTGCCATGAACGTGCGAACTGAAAGACGTAGTCCATGACAAGCCGGAAGATCAGCACGATGAGGAAACACATCAACGCGATGTAGACAACACTTTGAGCGACGCCCATCCTCGCGCTTCCCTCTCCCCTGGCTCTCGTAGCTCCGGCCTCTCGGCCGGGTTGTTCCCGGTGTCGTGTTCTCAGCTCTGGTTGAAGAATCCGCCCTCTGCGATGCGGGCCTTGTCCTCCGCCGTGACATCGACGTTAGCAGGCGACAACAGAAAGACCTTCTGCGTCACTCGCTCAATGCTGCCATGAAGACCGAAGACGAGTCCCGCGGCAAAGTCGACAAGTCGCTTCGCGTCCGTGTCGTCCATCTCCGTGAGATTCATGATCACCGGAGTGCCCTCACGGAAGTGTTCCCCGATGGTACGGGCCTCGTTGTAGGTCCTGGGGTGCAGCGTGGTGATGCGGTAGGGCTCCCGCTCGGACACAACCTTGGGCATGATCACCGGTGCGTTCTTCTCCAAGTTCGAGCGTTCAGGTGTGATGGATGCCACGGGGGCGATTCGGGCGGGTCGCTCTCGCTCGACCGGGATCTGAACCGGCTCCCGCTGCGCCGGAGGCTGCACCGCTCGTACCGGTTCGTCCCGTTCCCGCTCCACCTGATGCGCTGGCTGGTGCCGGCGCCGGTCCCGCTCGGGTTCCGGCTCGGGTTCGAATTCGTCGTCGGGGTCGAACCCCGGACCGTCGTACCCATCGTCCTCCACGAGGCCGAGGTAGACCGCCATCTTGCGCATCGCGCCGGCCATGCTCTGAGTCCTCCGCTCTGTGGTGGATCGGCATCTGTCACCAAGTGCCCGCGATCCACTGTGGCCTATCCGCCGTGGGCGGTAATGACCATATTTTCTGCTGTGGTCCGACTTGCTTGGCGACGTTACCCGAGCCCGGGTCGGACTCCGAGTACCGCAGTACCGACGCGCACATGTGTCGCTCCGGCCGCAACCGCGTCCTCGAGGTCCGCACTCATCCCTGCGGAGACCATGTTCGCAGCCGGATGGTTCCCGCGCAGCCGGGATGAGATTTCCATCAGCCGGTCGAACGCCGCCCGTTGCCTGCCGGCGAACGGCCCGGCGAGCGGCGCGACGGTCATCAGGCCGGTCAGCCGCAGCCCCGGGGCGGATTCGACCGCGGCGGCCAACTCCTCGATCCCGTCGGGCGCGACGCCGCCCCGCTCCCCCCGTTCACCGCTCTCCGCGTCGAGCGCGACCTGGATGAGACACCCGAGTTCACGCCCGTCACGGCCGTCACGCGCGGTCGCCGCGGAGAGTGACGTCACCAGCTTGGCACGGTCCACCGACTGCACGACATCGGCATAACTCACCACAGAACGAACCTTATTCGTCTGCAATTGACCGACAAAATGCCATGTGAGGGACAGATCAGCACATGCGGCGGCCTTGGGGGCCGCGTCCTGGTCGCGATTCTCCGCGACATGGCGCACGCCGAGTTCGTACAGAATCCGCACATCGCTCGCGGGGTAGGTCTTGGTGACCACGATGAGGGTCACCTCTTCCCGCTCGCGGCCGGCGGCGGCGCAGGCGGAAGCGATGCGTTCCTCCACCTGTGCGAGGTTTGCTGCGAGTTGTGTCTTACGGTCCGTCATGCCCTATCAGTCCAACCAGACATATCCGGCGAGCCGCCCCGTGGTGCGGTCGCGTCGGTACGAGAAATGGTCGCCCGATTCGAGAGTGCAGACGGGCGACATGTGCCGGTCGGTGACTCCGAGGGCATCGAGCTGGGCATGGACTCCGGCCGTGACGTCCACGGCCGGGGTCCCCCAGCTGGTCTCCGACCAGGAGGCGGGGACGCTCGCGGCGACCTCGTCCCGCATGGCGGCCGGGACCTCGTAACACCGTCCGCAGACGGCCGGCCCGGTGCGGGCGATGATCCGCGCGGCGTCCGCGCCGAGCCGGACCATGGCCCCGATCGCGGCGGGCACGACTCCGGCGACCAGACCGGGACGCCCCGCGTGTGCCGCCGCGACGATCCCGGCGACCGGGTCGGCGAGGAGTACGGGGGTGCAGTCCGCGGTGAGGACGGCGAGCGGGAGTCCGCGCCGCGCGGTCACCACCGCGTCCACGGCGGGAATCCCGGGGGCGCCGCCCCACGGTCCGTCGACCACGGCGACGTCCCGGCCGTGGACCTGGTTCATCCAGACGACCCGTGCCGGGTCGAGACCGCGGCTGTGGGCGGCGCGCTCGCGGTTGGCGAGAACGGCGGCAGGGTCGTCTCCGACCGCGCCGCCGAGGTTGAGCTCCGCATACGGGGCGGCGCTCACTCCGCCCCACCTGTCGGTGAAGGAGAAGTGGGCGCCGCCCCCTGAAGAAACTGAATCCTTCGAGTTCACTGCGTGTTGCGGACCTATCACTTCAAGAAGTCCGGAACATCCAGCTCTTCCGCCTGGGAGTCCTGGTAGGGACGGGCCGGCGGGACGTGCGGCGGAGCGACCGGCGGAAGGTGGCTCTCATGGGCCACCGGCACCGGATCGCTCTGGACCGGGGTCTCCTCGCGCGGGGACACGGAGCCCAGTCCGCTCGTCTGGCGCACGGGCTCGGCGGCCCGGACCGGCGGAGCCGACTCCTCACGCTTGGTGGAGTTCGCGCCCAGGACGTTCTCGCGACGGGTCGGCGGCTGTCCGCCGTCGAAGCCCGCGGCGATCACGGTGACCCGCACCTCGTCGCCCAGTGCGTCGTCGATGACCGCACCGAAGATGATGTTCGCCTCGGGGTGCGCCGCCTCGCTCACCAGCTGGGCGGCCTCGTTGATCTCGAAGAGACCGAGGTCGCTGCCGCCGGAGATGGAGAGCAGGACACCGCGGGCGCCGTCGATGGACGCCTCCAGGAGCGGCGAGGAGATCGCCATCTCGGCCGCTGCCACCGCACGGTCGTCGCCGCGCGCCGAGCCGATGCCCATGAGTGCCGATCCGGCCTCGGACATGACCGACTTGACGTCGGCGAAGTCGAGGTTGATCAGCCCCGGGGTGGTGATGAGGTCGGTGATGCCCTGGACACCCGAGAGCAGCACCTGGTCGGCCGACTTGAACGCGTCGAGCACGCTGACCTGGCGGTCCGAGATGGACAGCAGTCGGTCGTTGGGAATGACGATGAGGGTGTCGACCTCTTCGCGGAGTTCGGCGATGCCGTCCTCCGCCTGGTTGGCGCGACGCCTGCCCTCGAAGGTGAACGGGCGGGTGACCACGCCGATCGTCAGGGCGCCGAGCGAGCGCGCGATATTGGCGACGACGGGGGCGCCACCGGTGCCGGTGCCGCCGCCTTCGCCTGCGGTGACGAAGACCATGTCGGCCCCCTTGAGGACCTCCTCGATCTCTTCACGGTGGTCCTCTGCCGCCTTGCGACCGACGGCCGGGTTCGCCCCGGCGCCGAGGCCACGGGTGAGTTCACGGCCGACGTCGAGCTTGACGTCGGCGTCGCTCATCAACAGGGCTTGCGCATCAGTGTTGATCGCGATGAACTCGACGCCCTTGAGACCGACCTCGATCATTCGGTTGATGGCATTGACACCACCGCCGCCGACACCGATGACCTTGATGACTGCGAGGTAGTTCTGCGGTGCTGCCACGTCGAAGGCCTCTCGCCTCGAGTTACGTGTCGTCGCTTGGCGGTAGTCCCGCCGCGACGACGGATGCCGATTGGGACGGTCCGAACGCCGACCCAAACCCTAACGTTGAAGTTTAGGGTTACCAGTGTGTCTGCTTCATGGACTCTTCCGAACAGGACACTAAGTCGACAAGTGGCGCACGTTCAACGAACACGCCGAACCTCCCGTTTTTCTTTTCACCCTATGTGATCACCCGTAGCGCTGACCAACCAGGGTGCTGGCCAGGCCGAATGCGCGTCAACTGCCCGACACCGCAGGAGCGGTGGGTGCACTCACGTCGAAGTGTCCCGCTTTGGGAGCGGCTTTCATGAGCGCGGTGAGGACTTTCGCCTTCACCGCACCTTCTTCACCACTCCCCCAGATCACCTCACGGTCCCGGGTGAGTTCCAGGGAAACCGAATCGTACGAGGTGACCCGCACGACCTTGGTGTCCCTGGCGACGCCCTCCGGGAGGCCGCCGGCGACCCGGACCGCTTCCCGCACCAGCCGGTCGCTGCCGAAGCGGCGCAGACTCGCGGAGTGACCAGTGGTCAATTCCAGCAGAGGTACCCGCCGGGGCGCCTTGTCCACCGTGGCGAAGCGCACGCCCTTGGCGTCCACTTCAATGAACTTTGCGCCCTTTTTCACCAACAGAACCGGCTTTCGTTCGGTCACCTTAAGTCCGATGCCGTGCGGCCATGACCGTACGACATCCACCGAGTCGATACGAGGCAACTTCTGGCGCAACCGGTCCGCGATGGAATCCGTGTCCACGGAAATCAGTGGAGCACCCATCGGCACCGCCGCGGCGGCCTCCACCTCGGCAGGTGACAGTACGTCGACACCGGTGATCCGGACCTGTTCGGTCCGGAGCCAGGACGAGCCGTAGAGCACCCACACCACGCCGGATCCGAGCACCAGCACGGCCGCGGCGATCACGATCAGCAGGCTCCGCCGGGACATCCGGCGCCCCCGGGCGTCCGGGCGCGGCGGCCCCTCCGGGGTGTCCTCCTGGTGCGCTGCACCGCGCTTGGCGGTCGTCGGTCCGGCCACGCTCGCTCCTTACGCCGGGTCCGGGGGCGCCGCCCCCGGACCCGTCCGCCTCACGCGCCTCGGCGTGCGGCAATCGCCTCGTACACCATGCCGACCAGCAGGTCGTCGGCGTCCCGGCGGCCGAACTCGGCGGCAGCGCGGGACATTTCGTACAGTCGGTGCGGATCCGACAGCACCGGAAGGACGTTGCCCTGGACCCACTCGGGGGTGAGTGCCGCGTCGTCCACCAGCAGACCGCCGCCGGCGTTGACCACCGGCTGGGCGTTGAGCCGCTGTTCGCCGTTGCCGATCGGCAACGGGACGTAGGCGGCGGGAAGCCCGACGGCGGAGAGTTCAGCGACGGTCATCGCGCCCGCGCGGCAGAGCATCATGTCGGCCGCGGCGTACGCGAGGTCCATCCGGTCCACGTACGGTACCGGGATATAGGGCGGCATACCGGGCATGTTGTCCACGCGCGGCATTTCGTTCTTCGGACCGACCACGTGCAGGATCTGGATGCCGGAGCGCTGCATCAGCGGGGCGACCCGCTGGACCACCTCATTGAGGTGCCGGGCGCCCTGCGAGCCGCCGGAGACCAGCAGCGTCGGCAGGTTGGGGTCGAGCCCGAAGGCGGCACGCGCCTCCGGGCGGACCCGGGCCCGGTCCAGGGTGGCGATGGTGCGGCGCAGCGGGATGCCGATGTAGCGGGCACCGCGCAGCTTGCTGTCGGGGGTGGAGACGGCGACCCCGTGCGCGTACCGCGAACCGATCTTGTTGGCCAGGCCCGGCCGGGCGTTGGCCTCGTGCACCACGATCGGCACTCCGGCGCGTTTGGCGGCGAGGTAGCCGGGCAGCGCCACGTAGCCGCCGAATCCGACCACGCAGTCCGCCCTGGTGCGTTCCAGGATCTGCTCGGCGGCCTTGATGGTGCCGCGCAGCCGCCCCGGGACGGTGATGAGTTCGGGGGTGGGCTTGCGCGGCAGCGGCACGGCCGGGATCAGGGCGAGTTCGTACCCCCGCTCGGGTACCAGTTTTGTCTCAAGTCCGCGCTCCGTGCCGAGAGCGGTGATTCCCACGCTCGGGTCCTGCCTGCGCAGGGCGTCCGCGAGGGCAAGCGCGGGCTCGATGTGGCCGGCGGTCCCCCCACCGGCGAGTACGACATGCACCGAAATTCACCGCTCTCCGGACGGACGCTTCTTGATGCGCCGTCTCATCGTCTTCCATCTCACCCCGGGCCTCCGCATGGCCAGGGCCGCCTTCGCGGCGGGATCCGCTCGCGCGAACGCGATCAGCAGCCCGACAGCGAACATGGTCGGCAGCAGGGCCGACCCTCCGTAGGAGAACAGCGGGAGCGGGACACCGGCGATCGGAAGGAGACCGAGCACCGCACCGATGTTGATCACGGCCTGAGCCGTGATCCAGGTGGTCACACCTCCCGCGGCATACCTCACGAAGGGGTCCTCCGTGCGTCCGGCCACGCGGATACCCGCATAGCCTAGAGCCGCGAAGAGGGCGAGTACCGACAGCGTCCCCGCCAGCCCCAGTTCCTCCCCCGTGATGGCGAAGATGAAGTCGGTGTGCGGTTCAGGGAGTTGACCCCATTTTTCCACACTCGCACCGAGCCCGGATCCGAACCAGCCGCCGGATGCCAGAGCGTAGATACCGTGTACGGCCTGCCAGCACGAGCCGCCAGGTCCGGGTTCGCTGGCGCCCATGCAGTCGAGCCTGGCCATCCGGTTCGGACTGGTCTTGATCAGTACGAAGCCGATCAGGCCGGCGACGGCGAGTACTCCGGCGAACAGCCGGGTGGGAGCCCCGGCCAGCCAGAGCAGCCCGAACAGGATCGCCGTGAGAATGATCGCAGTGCCCATGTCACCGCCGAGCATGATCAGCCCGAGCACCATGAAGGCGACCGGGACGAGCGGCACGAGCATGTGCTTCCACTGGTTCAGCAGACGCTTGTCCTGTTTGCGGGCGAGCAGGTCGGCCCCCCACAGGACGAGGGCGAGCTTGCCGAACTCGCTGGGCTGGAGCTGGAAGGGGCCGCCCAGGTAGAGCCAGTTGCGGTTGCCGTTGACCGACATCCCTATCCCCGGCACCTGGACCAGCACCATCAGGAAGACGGCGCCCATCAGCAGCGGGTAGGACAGCGCGCGGTGCAGTTTCACCGGCATCCGGGCGGCGATCGCCATCAGTCCGGCCCCGATGACGGCGGCCAGGAACTGCTTGCGGAAGAAGTAGGTGCCCGGTTTGTCGAGTTCCAGCGCCTTGATCATCGAGGCGGAGTAGACCATGACGAGCCCGAGCACGGTGATGAGCAGCCCGGCACCCAGGATCAGGTAGTACGCGGTCAGTGGGCGGTCCCAGGCCCGGCGTGCCTGCTCGTAGAACCGCCGCACACCGCCGCCGCGCGGGGTGCGGGGGCCGCCCGTGCTCCTGGAGCGGGCCGCGGGGGGCCGCCGGGAGCCGGGAGCCGACCGGACGCGCAGGGCGAGTCCGTCCGGCAGGGGAACGCCCCCGGCCGCGAGGAGGGGCGGATGGAGCGCCCGGCTGATCGCCGTGGTCGCCTGTGAGCGCTCCCTGCCGCGTGCGGCAGAGCTCTCTTCGGCCGGCATGGTCCTGTCCCCTCCACTGCTCGTGCCCGGGGCTTCGGTGCCGAGGGCCCGCGCCCGCGGCACAGCCGTACGTACCCGGTTGCTCCGGGACGGTACGGCGCGGCGGCCGGGCCCGTCAGGCGCTCTCGGCGACGAGTGCGCGGACGGCGTCCGCGAAGGCCTCGCCCCGCTTGTTGTAATTGACGAACATGTCCATCGAGGCGCAGGCCGGGGCCATCAATACGGTGTCTCCCGGCCGGGCGAGCCGTGCCGCCTCGCGGACCGCCTCGGACATCGCCCCAGTGTCGGTCCGGTCGAGGTCGACCACCGGGACCTCGGGCGCGTGTCGCGCGAGGGCTTCGCGGATCAGGGCGCGGTCGGCGCCCATCAGTACGACGCCCCGCAGGCGCTTGGCGCACCCGGTCACCAGCTCGTCGAAGGTGGCGCCCTTGGCCAGGCCCCCGGCGATCCAGACGATCGGGTCGTAGGACGCGAGGGAGGCCTCGGCTGCGTGGGTGTTGGTGGCCTTGGAGTCGTCGATGTACGTGACCCCGCCGGCCTCCGCGACATGTTCGATGCGGTGCGGGTCCGGGCGGAAGGCCCGCAGCCCGTCGCGTACGGCGGCGGGTGCGACACCGTAGGCGCGGGCCAGCGCCGCGGCCGCCAGCGCGTTGGCGATGTTGTGCGGGGCGGGCGGGTTCACGTCCCCGACCTCGGCGAGTTCCTGGGCCTGCTTCTGCCGGTTCGTCACGAAGGCGCGGTCGACGAGGACGCCGTCGACGACCCCGAGCTGGGAGGGCCCGGGAGTGCCGAGGGTGAAGCCGATCGCCCGGCAGCCCTCCTCGACGTCCGCGCCGCGCACCAGTTCCTCGGTGACGGGGTCCGCGACGTTGTAGACGCAGGCGACGCCGTTGCCCTCGTAGATCCGGCCCTTGTCGGCGACGTACGCCTCCATGGAGCCGTGCCAGTCGAGGTGGTCGGGGGCCAGGTTGAGGACGGCCGCGGAGTGGGCGCGCAGCGAGGGCGACCAGTGCAGCTGGTAGCTGGAGAGCTCGACGGCCAGTACGTCGTACTCCTGCTCGCCGAGGACGGCGTCCAGGAGCGAGACGCCGATGTTGCCGACGGCCGCGGTACGCAGCCCGGCCGCCTCCAGGATCGAGGCGAGCATCCGTACGGTCGTGGTCTTGCCGTTGGTGCCGGTGACCGCGAGCCAGGGTGCCGGTTCCCGGCCGTCCCGGCCGCGCAGCCGCCAGGCGAGTTCGACGTCGCCCCAGACCGGGACGCCCGCCTCGGCGGCCGCGGCGAACAGCGGCTTGTCGGGCTTCCAGCCCGGGGTGGTGACGATGAGCTCGGTGGACTCGGGCAGGGTGGCCCCGTCGCCGAGGCGCACGGTGATGCCCTGCGCCTCCAGCTCCGCGGCCTGGGTGCGGGAGCGCTCGTCGTCCCCGTCGTTGACGACGGTGACGACGGCGCCGAGCCCGCGCAGCACCCGGGCCGCCGGGATCCCGGAGACCCCGAGTCCGGCGACCGTGACGTGCTTGCCCTGCCAGTCCACGTTGCTCACTTCTTGGCTGCCCATCCTGCGTAGAAGAGGCCGAGACCGACGATCACGCACATGCCCTGGATGATCCAGAAGCGGACCACGACAAGGACTTCGGACCACCCCTTGAGTTCGAAGTGGTGCTGGAGCGGTGCCATCCGGAAGACGCGCTTGCCGGTCATCTTGAACGAGCCGACCTGGATGACGACGGACATCGTGATCATCACGAAGAGACCGCCGAGCACCGCCATCAGGAACTCGGTGCGGGAGCAGATCGCCAGACCGGCGAGCGCGCCGCCGAGGGCGAGCGAACCGGTGTCACCCATGAAGATCTTGGCGGGCGAGGTGTTCCACCACAGGAAGCCGAAGCAGGAACCCATGAGTGCGGAGGCGACGACCGCGAGGTCGAGCGGGTCTCGTACCTCGAAACAGGCGCTCGGGTTGGTGAGGGTGGCCGCGTTGGCGCAGGACTCCTGGAACTGCCAGAGCCCGATGAAGGTGTACGCGCCGAAGACCATCACCGACGCGCCGGTGGCCAGGCCGTCCAGACCGTCCGTCAGGTTCACGCCGTTGGACATGGCGAGAATCATGAAAAGCGCCCAGAGCACGAAGAGCACCGGGCCGATCGACCAGCCGAAGTCCTCGACGAACGAGAGCTTGTCGGAGGCGGGGGTGTTGCCGCGGGCGTCGGCGAACTGGAGCGAGAGCACCGCGAAGGCGATGCCGACGATCAGCTGGCCGGCCATCTTGGCCTTGGCCCGAAGACCCAGCGAACGCTGCTTGACGATCTTGATGTAGTCGTCGAGGAAGCCGACGAGCCCCATGCCGGTCATCAGGAAGAGGACCAGCACACCGGAGAAACGCATGTCCTCGCCGGTGATCACCTTGGCCAGGACGTACGCGATGATCGTCGCCAGGATGAAGGCGATGCCGCCCATGGTGGGCGTGCCCTTCTTCGATCCGTGGCTGCGCGGGCCGTCGTCCCGGATGAACTGCCCGTATCCCTTGCGGGCCAGCAGCTTGATCAGCAGCGGGGTACCGACCAGGGTCAGGAAGAGCCCGATGGCCCCCGCGAAGAGGATCTGCCTCATCGGCCGGCGACCTCGCCCTCGGTCGCGTTCTCCAGCAGTGCCGTAACGACCTGCTCCAGGCCGACCGACCGGGACGCCTTCACCAGCACGACGTCTCCCGGGCGCAGTTCACTGCGCAACAGGTCGACGGCAGCCTGTGCGTCGGACACATGCACCGACTCCTCACCCCATGAACCCTCGTTGTATGCGCCCAGTTGCAGCCAGGAGGCTTCTCTGCCCCCGACCGCGACGAGCTTGCTGACGTTGAGCCGGACGGCGAGCCGTCCGACCGCGTCGTGCTCGGTGAGCGAGGCGTCGCCGAGCTCGGCCATCTGGCCGAGCACCGCCCACGTACGACGCCCCTTCCCCATGGCGGCCAGCGCGCGCAGCGCGGCTCTCATGGATTCGGGGTTGGCGTTGTAGGCGTCATTGACGAACGTCACGCCGTCCGGACGCTCGGTGACCTCCATGCGCCAGCGGGAGAGGGTGCCCGCCTCGGAGAGCGCCTCGGCGATCTCGTCTGCGGACAGGCCCAACTCATGGGCGACGGCGGCCGCGGCGAGCGCGTTCGACACGTGGTGCTCACCGTACAGGCGCATGGTCACATCGCTGCACCCGGTGGGTGTGTGGAGGCGGAACGCGGGGCGGCCGTCGTCGGTGAGCCGCACGTTCTCTCCCCGTACGTCCGCATCCGCGGCTTCGCCGAAGAGCAGGACGCGGGCCTTGGTGCGGGAGGTCATGGCGCGTACGAGCGGGTCGTCGGCGTTGAGGACGGCCAGGCCGTCCTCGGGCAGCGACTCGACCATCTCACCCTTGGCCTGGGCGATCTGCTCGCGGCCGCCGAACTCGCCGATGTGGGCGGTGCCGACGTTCAGGACGAGGCCGATCCGGGGCGGGACGAGGCCGGTGAGGTAACAGATGTCCCCGATGTAGCGGGCACCCATCTCCAGGACCAGGTGCCGGGTCTCCTCGGTGGCGCGCAGCGCGGTGAGCGGCAGCCCGATCTCGTTGTTGAGGTTGCCCAGCGGGTAGACGGTGGGGCCCTTGCGCTCCAGGAGCTGGGCGATCAGGTCCTTGGTGGAGGTCTTGCCGGCGGATCCGGTGAGGGCGACCACGGTGGTGCCGAGGCGCCCGGTGACGGCGCGGGCGAGCGCGCCGAGCGCCGCCACCACGTCGTCCACGACGATCGCGGGAACACCGACGGGGCGGGCGGCCAGGACGACTGCCGCGCCCGCCTCGACCGCGCGCTGCGCGTAGTCGTGGCCGTCGACCCGTTCACCGGCGAAGGCGACGAAGAGGCTTCCTTGCTTCACCGCCCGGGAGTCGATGACGACTGGCCCGCTGACGGTTGCTGCCGGATCCGGTATGTCGTACGACTGCCCGCCGACGATTTCGGCGATCTCGGCGAGGGAGAGGGCGATCACTTGGTCATCCCTGACTGTTGTTCTCGTGGGTGGAGGCACGGTGGACGGCGCTCTCGTGTCCCAGGGACCGCTCGATGGCCTCGCGCAGGACCACCCGGTCGTCGAAGGGGCGCACCACTCCGTGGATGTCCTGGCCCTGCTCGTGGCCCTTGCCTGCGACGATCACGGTGTCGCCGGGCCCGGCCCGGCCGACCGCGGCGGCGATGGCGGCGGCCCGGTCGGCGTCGACCAGGACGTCACCGCGTTCGTGCACGGGCACCTCGGCGGCGCCCGCGAGCATGGCGGCGAGGATGCCCAGGGGGTCCTCGGAGCGGGGGTTGTCGGAGGTCAGTACGGCGGTGTCGGAGAGCCGGGCCGCGGCTGCGCCCATCGGGCCGCGCTTGGTGGTGTCGCGGTCGCCGCCGCAGCCGAGGACGATGTGCAGCTTGCCCTCGGTGACCTTCTGGAGGGAGCGGAGCACCGATTCGACGGCGTCGGTCTTGTGCGCGTAGTCGACGAGTGCGAGATACGGCTGTCCGGCGTCGACCCGCTCCAGCCGGCCGGGCACCCCGGGCACGACGGCGACACCGTCGGCCGCGGTCTGCGGGTCGATGCCCGCGACCGCGAGGGTGACGATCGCGGCCAGGGTGTTGGCGACGTTGAACGGTCCGGGCAGCGGGGCCCTGGCCGTGGCCCGTTCGTCCTTGGGACCGACGACGGTGAAGGTGGAGCCGAGCTGGCCGACCTCGACGTCCTCGGCCCGCCAGTCGGCGTCCGGGTGGCCCTCGGCGGAGAAGGTGGTGACCGGGACGGAGGCCTCGGTGATCAGCCTGCGGCCGTACGCGTCGTCGAAGTTGACGACGCCCTGCCTGCTGCGCTGCGGGGTGAACAGCCGCGCCTTGGCCTGGAAGTAGTCCTCCATGCCGGAGTGGAACTCCATGTGCTCGGGGCTGAGGTTGTTGAAGACGGCGACGTCGAAGACGCAGCCGTCGACCCGGCCGAGCACCAGGGCGTGGCTGGAGACCTCCATGGTCACCGCGTCCGCGCCGCGTTCGCGCATGACGGCGAGCAGGGCCTGCAGATCGGTGGCCTCGGGGGTGGTCCGCTCGGACTTGATGCGCTCGTCGCCGATCCGCATCTCCACGGTGCCGATCAGACCGGTGCTGCGTCCGGCGCCGCGGAACCCGCCCTCGATGAGGTAGGCGGTGGTGGTCTTGCCGGAGGTTCCGGTGATGCCGATCTGGAGCAGGTCGGTGCCCGGGTGTCCGTAGATCTCGGCGGCGAGTTCCCCCATCCGGCCGCGCGGGTCCTCGGTGACGAGCACCGGGAGTCCGGTGGCGGCGGCGCGTTCGGCGCCCGCCGGGTCGGTGAGGATGGCGGCCGCGCCGAGGCCGGCCGCCTGGCCGGTGAAGTCGGCGCCGTGGAGGCGGGCACCCGGCAGGGCCGCGTACACGTCTCCGGGGCGTACGGCCCGTGAGTCATGGGTGATGCCGGTGACTTCGCCGGTGCCGGGCGGTTCGACTCCCAGCCTGGCTGCCAGCGTCACCATGGAGGTCGGCCGCAGCCGATCCGGGCGGGGCGCTCCCGGGTAGTTCACAGGGGCGTCCTTCTGGGTGGTTCGGGACTGTTCAGCGTGGGGCACGGCGGTGAGCGTACCGGGAGCACCCGGCCTCTCGCGAAGTGAGGGGCCGGGGTCGCGGTGGTTCCCGTTCCGGTTGCCGGGATCAGGGGTGATGGTTGTCACTGGGTGGTCTCCCCGAGTTCACTCGCCGGGTTTGAAGGACACCGGCAGCCTGGCCGGCTCGCTGCCGGACGGAGCGGTCTGAAGCGTCTTGAGTGCGAATTCCATGACCTGCTTGTAGATGGGCCCGCAGATCTGGCCGCCGAAATAGCCGCCCTTGGTGGGGTTCTGAATCGCACAGTAGACGGTGATCTGGGGGTCGTCGGCGGGGGCGAAGCCGGCGAAGGAGGCGGTGTAGCCGTGGTAGCCGCCGCGTACCGGATCGACCCGGTTGGCCGTACCGGTCTTGCCCGCGACCCGGTAGCCGGGGATCTTGGCCTGCGTCCCGGTGCCCTCCTGGTCGCCGACCACCGACTCCAGCATGCTCGCGAGGGTCCTGGCGGTCTTCTCGCTGACCACCCGGGACTGCTCGGGGGCGTCGGCGGCGGTGAAGCGGCCGTCGGCGCCCTTGGTGCCGCGGACGAGGGTCGGTGCGATCCGGACCCCGCCGTTGGCGATCGTGGAGTAGATCGAGGCGGCCTGTACGGCGTTGAGCGAGAGGCCCTGGCCGAACGGGATCGTGTACTGCTGCGAGGTCGACCAGTCCTGCGGCTTGGCGAGGATGCCGGGGGTCTCACCCGGGTATCCGAGTCCGGTCGGTGAGCCGATGCCGAATTTGCGCAGGTAGGAGTAGAGCGTCTTGTTGGCCTGGGCCTGGGTCTTGCCGAGCTGTCCGGCGGCCATGATGGTTCCGATGTTGCTGGACTTGGCCAGTACGCCGTTGAGCGTCAGGTACCAGGTGGGGTGGTCGATGTCGTCCTTGAAGCGCCGGTCGCCGCGGTGCAGCCGGTTCGGGACGGTGACGTGGGTGCCGGGGGTGGCGACCCCTTCCTCCAGCACCGCGGCCATGGACATGACCTTGCTGGTGGAGCCGGGCTCGTACACGTCCTGGAGCGCGGCGTTGCCCAGCGACGCCGCGTCGGCCTGCGAGAGGTCGTTGGGGTCGAAGCCGGGGGCGTTGGCCATGGCGAGCACCTCGCCCGTCCGGGTGTTCTGGACGACCACGTAGCCGCGGTCGGCCTTGGACTTCGTCACCTGTTCGGAGATGGCCTTCTGGGCCGCCCACTGGATGTCGCGGTCGATGGTCAGCTCGATGTCGGAGCCCGCGACGGCCGGGACCTCCTTGGTGCCCGCGGTGGGCACCCGGCGGCCGCCGGACTGGGCGTACTTGATCGTGCCGTCCTCGCCCGCCAGCTCCTTGTCGAGCTGCGATTCCAGGCCGCCCGCGCCCTTGCCCTCGGCGTTGACATAACCCAGTATCCCGGCGGCGAGCCCGCCGTTGGGATAGACCCGCTTGGTGGTCGCCTCCTGGAACACCCCGGCCAGCACATTGGCTCCGGGGCCGCCGGCCGCCTTGTCCTTCGCGGCCTTCTCGGCGAAGACCGACTTGAGGTCCTTGATCTGCTTCCAGACCTGCGGTGTCTGCCGGCGGGCCAGCACCGCGTACCGGCTCTTCGGCTTCGCCAGCTTCTTCGTCAGCTCGGCCGCGTCGGCGCCGAGGACGGGCGCGAGCAGGGCCGCCGCCTGCTGGGGGGCGTCCGGGGCGTTGCTGTCGGCCGGTGTGAACATCTTGGGGTCGGCGGTGATGTCGTACGCGTCGACGCTGGTGGCCAGCGCGATGCCGCTGCGGTCGGTGATCTCGCCGCGCTCGGCGGCGACGGTGTAGCTGAGGTAGCGGTTCTCGTCGGCCTTGGCCGCGTACGCGTTGGCGTCGACGGCCTGGACCTGGAGGAGCCGGACGACGAACGCGATCATGACGAGCGTCAGGGCGAGGCTGACCAGCCGCAGCCTGGGGCGCGGACTGCCGAGCCGCAGCGGACGGCCGGAGCGGCTGCGCGGCGCCGGCCCGCGCGCGGCGGACGAGGAGCGCCGCCGCGCATCGGGGCGGGGGCGGCCGGAGCGGGGCGCCGCCTTACGGGGGCGCGCCGGGCCGGGGACCCGGCGGCGCGGTGGTTCCTTGGAGGGCACTGCGTCACCTGCCGGGGCTCGTGGAGGTCTGGTCTGCCGGGGTACGGGCGGTCGCCGGTCCGCCCGGCCCGGCCGCGGACGTACCCGGTTGGGCGGCGGGGGCGCCGGTCGTGCTGCCCGAGGGGGTGGGGCCGGGCGGACCGGAGGACGTCGCCGGGCTCGTGGTGGGCTGCGGCGGCGCGGTGGTCTTCTGCGGCGGTTCGGGGGTCGGCTCGGCGGTGGCGGTCGATGGCACACCCCGGACCGTGCCGTCGGGGCCCAGGAAGACGGGGCTGCCGCCGGGGACCATGCCCAGTTCCCGGGCGCGCCGCGCCAGGGCGTCGGGCTCGGCGGAGCTGTCGACGTCACGCTGGAGCGCCTGCTGCTCATCGGTGAGGTCGGTGGTCCGCTTCTTCAGCTCGCTCAGCCGGAACGATCCTTCGTTGAGCGCGGAGTTCAGCAGCAGCAGGGTGATCAGACCGCCGCCCAGGAGCAGGACGACCAGCAGGACGAAGGGGGCACGGGCCGCGTTGCTCGGCCCGGCCGGCATCAGCCGGGTGAGCCGTGCGGCACGCCCTTTCAACTGCCCGGCCGCTTTGCTCACCGCACCGCCCCGTCCCTCGGCCGCGTCCGCACGCCGGGGCTCCGGGGGCTCATCGCTCCTCCGCCCGGATCCGCTGGGCGCCGCGCAGCCGGGCGGGGGCGGCGCGCCGGTTGTCGGCGACCTCCTCCTCGGTGGGCAGCTCCGCGCCCCGGGTCAGCAGCTTCAGCCGGGGCTGGTAGCGCTCGGGGACGACCGGCAGCCCGGCCGGAGCGGTGTTGGCGGCGCCCGCCGCGAACACCTGCTTGACCAGCCGGTCCTCCAGCGAGTGGTACGAGAGGACGGCGATGCGGCCGCCGACTGCGAGGCTCCGCACAGCGGCCGGGATCGCCCGCTCCAGCACGGTGAGCTCGCCGTTGACCTCGATGCGCAGCGCCTGGAAGGTGCGTTTGGCGGGGTTGCCGCCGGTGCGCTTGGCGGCCTGCGGCAGCGAGTCACGGATGAGCTCGACGAGCCTGGCGCTGTTGCTGAAGGGTTCCTTCTCGCGCTCGCGGACGACGGCGGAGACGATCCGCTTGGCCTGCTTCTCCTCGCCGTACGCCCGCAGGATCCGGACCAGTTCGCCGGGCGGGTAGGTGTTGAGCACCTCGGCCGCGCCGATGCCGGTCGTCTGGTCCATGCGCATGTCGAGCGGGGCGTCCTGGGCGTACGCGAATCCGCGGTCGGCCTCGTCCAGTTGCATGGAGGAGACGCCGAGGTCGAACAGGATCCCCTGGACCTTGGGGACGCCGAGCCGGTCGAGCACCTCGGGCAGTTCGTCGTAGACGGCGTGCACCAGTTCGGCGCGGTCGCCGTAGGGGGCGAGGCGCTCGCCCGAGAGGCGCAGCGCCTCCTTGTCCCGGTCCAGCGCGATCAGCCGGGCGGTGGGGAAGGCGGCGAGCAGTGCCTCGCTGTGTCCGCCGAGGCCCAGCGTGCAGTCGACGACCACGGGCGGCTGCGGTCCCGGTGCCTCGAGAGCCGGGGCCAACAGGTCCAGGCACCGCTGGAGCATCACCGGGACGTGTCGGGTCTGGCTCATGCGCCCTCTCAGGCTCAGGTCCCGGGTGGCTGTACGTACGGCCTGGTCCCCGCCCGCTCGCGAAGGGGAGGTCCGCCGGCGCCGGGGAAGGGGCGTCAGCCGACCGGCGAGCGGGAGAGGGCCGGGCCGTACGTACGCCGCGCACACGGGGAAACTTCGGAATGTGCAGGGTGTCGGTAACTTCCCGTCACTTTAGACCGACCGGCAGTCGGTCTTGTTCCACCCTGCCATTCGATCGATTCCCGATCAATCAGCCCGGCAGCGCGTCGGCCCTCCCTTTGTTCACCCGGCCGGACGACCGAGTGCGAGGCTTGTGGGTTACCTCACAACAAACGTCGTTGACGTTCTTTGTCCGCTTCCACGCCACGCCGGAGCGGCCGGCGCGGGCTAACGTCTTGTTCCATGTCGACTTCCGCGCACTCCCCTGCCGAGCCGTCCGCTCCCGTCGCCGGCCAGGCCCGCACCGGCGGCACGGTCACCGACCGCCTCGTCGAGGCGAACGTCCACTACGCCGCCGAGTTCAGCGATCCCGGCATGGACGCGAAGCCGGTGCTGCGCGTCGCCGTGGTCGCCTGCATGGATGCCCGCCTCGACCTGCACAAGGCGCTCGGTCTGGCACTCGGCGACTGCCACACCATCCGCAACGCGGGCGGCGTGGTCACCGACGACGTGATCCGCTCGCTGACCATCAGCCAGCGGGCCCTCGGCACCCGCAGCGTGATACTGATCCACCACACGAACTGCGGCATGGAGTCGATCACCGAGGAGTTCCGCCAGGAGCTCGAGGGCGAGGTCGGCCAGCGCCCCGTCTGGGCCGTGGAGGCCTACAGCGACGCGGACCAGGATGTACGGCAGTCGATGCAGCGGGTCCGCACGTCGCCGTTCCTGCTGCACAACGATGACGTGCGCGGTTTCGTCTTCGATGTGACCAGTGGTCTGCTGCGGGAGATCTTTCCGGCTTCCTGACCTCCGGAAAGACCCGGAAAGACTCAGTCGGGTATCGAAAAACCTACCCAACCCGACATATCGGCACCAGTTATCCACAGGCGAGTGACACGAAGCGGTAACGGCAACAAGAATGCGGAGGTGACACCCCGTCGGACGACGTCCGCCGCGGTGTCCGAATTTCGGGGTGGGCCGGGCCGCACGAGGGCACCGGCCCGTGACTGGGGAATCCCGTGCTCCTGGTGAGCGTGGGGCAGGGCCGAGGAGGGCCGGGTGACGACCTATGACGATCGAGCGAGCCTCACAGATCTGACCACCACAGCGGAGCGGGTGCGCAGGTCGGTGGAGAGTGTGATCGAGGGCAAGCCTGAGGTCGTACGGCTTTCGCTGACCGTGCTGCTCGCGGAGGGACACCTGCTGATCGAGGACGTCCCCGGCGTCGGCAAGACCATGCTGGCCAAGGCGCTGGCGCGGTCCATCGACTGCTCGGTGCGGCGTATCCAGTTCACACCGGACCTGCTGCCCTCGGACATCACCGGGGTGTCCATCTTCGATCAGCAGCGCCGCGAGTTCGAGTTCAAACCGGGCGCGATCTTCGCCCAGATCGTGATCGGCGACGAGATCAACCGAGCCTCGCCCAAGACGCAGTCCGCTCTGCTGGAGTCGATGGAGGAGCGCCAGGTCACGATCGACGGGCACACCTACGAACTGCCCGACCCCTTCATGGTCGTGGCCACCCAGAACCCGGTGGAGATGGAGGGCACGTACCCGCTGCCCGAGGCCCAGCGCGACCGGTTCATGGCGAGGGTGTCGATCGGCTACCCCAGCCCGGAGGCCGAGCTCCAGATGCTCGACGTGCACGGCGGCGTCTCGCCCCTGGACGACCTTCAGCCGGTGGCGCACGCACACGACATCGTGAAGCTGATCGACGCGGTGCGCACGGTCCACGTCGCCGACGCCGTCCGCCGGTACGCGGTACAGCTCGTCGGGGCCACCCGCAGCCATCCCGATCTCAGACTCGGCGCCTCGCCGCGCGCCACCCTGCATCTGCTGCGCGCGGCGAAGGCCTCCGCGGCGCTGGGCAGCCGGGACTACTGCCTGCCCGACGACGTGCAGGCGCTGGCCGTCGCGGTGCTCGCCCACCGGCTGCTGCCGACCGCGCAGGCCCAGCTGAACCGCCGCACCGCCGAGCAGGTCGTGCTGGAGATCCTCCAGCAGACACCGGTGCCGACCGCGGCGGCCGGTGCGGGCATCCCGGCGCCGCCGCATCAGCCGGACGCCGCGTACGGCAGCCGGCAGCAGCCCGGCGTACGGCGGCTCTGATGAGCGCCGGGGGGCCCACCGCGATGGACGGCAGCGACGACAAGGGCGGTCTGCGGGCCGCCCTGAGCGGGTTGACCACGCGCGGCCGGTCCTTCCTCGCGGCCGGTATCGCCGCCGCGACCTGCGCCTATGTGCTGGGCCAGGGGGACCTGCTGCGCGTCGGGCTGCTGCTCGCCGTGCTGCCGCTGGTCTGCGTGACGGTGCTCTTCCGGACGCGCTACCGGGTCGCGGGCACCCGGCGCCTCTCGCCGTCCCGGGTGCCGGCGGGCTCCGAGGCGCGGGTCCACTTGCGGATGGACAACATCTCGCGGCTGCCCACCGGTCTGCTGATGCTCCAGGACCGGGTGCCGTACGTGCTCGGTCCACGCCCCCGCTTCGTCCTGGACCGGGTGGAGGCAGGCGGCCGGCGCGAGGTGTCCTACCGGGTGCGGTCCGATCTGCGGGGGCGCTATCCGCTCGGGCCGCTTCAATTGCGGCTGAGCGATCCGTTCGGGATGTGCGAGCTGACCCGTTCGTTCAGCGCGTACGACACCCTCGTCGTCATCCCGCGGACCGAACCGCTGCCGCCGGTGCGGCTGGCGGGCGAGTCCTCCGGGTACGGCGAGGGACGGCAGCGGTCGCTGGCGCTGGCCGGCGAGGACGACGTGATCCCGCGCGGCTACCGGCACGGCGACGACCTGCGCCGCGTCCACTGGCGCTCCACCGCGCGCTACGGCGAGCTGATGGTGCGCCGCGAGGAGCAGCCGCAGCGGGCCAGATGCACGGTGCTGCTGGACACCCGGCAGGGCGCGTACCAGGGGACGGGGCCCGACTCGGCGTTCGAGTGGGCCGTGTCCGGGGCCGCCTCCGCGCTGATGCACATGCTGGAACGGGGCTTCGCGGTCCGGCTGCTGACGGACGAGGGCAGCCCGCTCCCGGGCGAGGGGCCGGGCGGTTTCGCCGGCTCCGGCCAGGACTCCGCGACCGCGGCCGGGCTGATGATGGACACCCTCGCCGTCGTCGACCACTCCGACGGGGGCGGTCTCTCCCGTGCGTACGACGTGCTGCGCGGCGGCAACGAGGGCCTGCTGATCGCTTTCCTCGGCGATCTGGACGAGGAGCAGGCGGCAGTGGCCGCCCGGATGCGGCAGCGCAGCGGTGGCGCCGTCGCGTTCGTGCTGGACAGCGCCGCCTGGGTGCACGGTGAGTCGCCCGCCACCGAGGCGGCCTCCGAGCAGCGGCTGCGACTGCTGCGCGAGTCGGGGTGGACGGCGGTCGCGGTGGGGCCGGGAACGGATCTCGCACCGCTGTGGCAGCAGGCGAGCCGGCTGGGTTCGCTGACGCAGTCCGCCGCCGTGGGCGGCGCGACGGGCGGTACGACAGGTTTCTCCAGTGGTTGGTCATGAGGGGACGGGCATGAGCGGTCGTGGTCGACTGGCGCTGTGCGCCTATGCGGCGACGCTGATGGCGGCGTGTTCGATGCTGCCGCTGGTCGACCCGGTCAGCTGGATGGGGCAGGCCGCGTTCCTGCTGGCCGTCCAGTGCGGGGTGGGTGCACTCGGCCGACAGGTGCCGCTGCCGCGGCTGCTGACCGTCGCCGCGCAGATGCTGGTCACGCTGATGCTGCTGACCGTGGCGTTCGCCAGGGAGCAGGCACCGGCGGGGTTCCTGCCGGGACCGCAGGCCGTGCGGCTGCTCGCGGATCTGCTGTCGGCGGGTGCCGATGACGTCGGCCGGTACGCGATTCCGGCACCGGCCACGGCGGGCATCCGGCTGATGCTGGTGGGCGGTGTGCTGCTGGTCGGCCTCGCGGTGGACGTGCTGGCGGTGACGTTCCGCAGTGCCGCCCCGGCCGGGCTGCCCCTGCTGGCCCTGTACTCCGTCGCGGCCGGGCTGTCGGACGGCGGTGCGGACTGGCTGTGGTTCCTCCTCGCCGCCTGCGGCTATCTGCTCCTGCTGCTGGCCGAGGGGCGCGAGCGGCTCTCCCAGTGGGGCCGGGTCTTCGCCGGCGCGACCAGGTCCAGGAGCGGCCCGGCCGGTGGCGACCTCTCGGGCGGCGGAGCACTCGCCCCGGTGCGCACGGGGCGCCGCATCGGCGCGCTGGCCCTGGGAGTCGCGCTGGTCGTACCCGCGGCGCTGCCCGCTCTCGACAGCGGTCTGCTGGCCGGCTCGGGGGCCGGCCATGGCAGAGGGGGCGGTGGCGGCACCATCTCCGCGGTGAACCCGCTGGTCTCCCTGCAGAACAACCTCAACCAGCCGGAGAACCGGCAGGTGATGTCGTACCGCACCAACTCGAACAGTCCGCAGGACTTCTATCTGCGGATCCTGGCGCTGGACCAGTTCAACGGAAACGAATGGCGGGCGTCGACCCGCCGGCTGAAGGACGTGCCGAAGCGGCTTCCGAGCCCGGGGGGTCTGTCCCCGGAGGTCGCGGTCACGGAGATCAGCTCGAACATCTCCGCGTCCCCCTCGTACCGGCAGACCTATCTGCCCCTCCCCTATCCGGCGACCGAGGTCAGGGTCGGCGGGCACTGGCGGTACGAGTCCGAGGGACGCACCCTCGTCGGTGACGACGGGGAAACGACCAAGGGTGCGCAGTACGAGGTCTCCAGCCTGCTCGTGCAGCCGACATCGAACCAGCTCGCCGACGCGAGACCGGCCCCGGCCGCCCTCCAGCGCGAGTACACGAAGGTGCCCGACTCGCTGCCGAAGGTGGTCAAGGAGACGGCCGACGAGGTGACGAGGGGTGCCCGCAACGCCTACGAGCAGGCGGTGAAGCTGCAGGACTACTTCGCCTCGGACGGCGGGTTCACCTACGACACCTCGGTGAACTCCGGCACCGGCAGCGCGGCGATCGGCCGCTTCCTCAAGGACAAGGAGGGCTTCTGCGTCCACTTCTCCTTCACGATGGCCGCGATGGCCCGGACGCTCGGCATTCCGGCCAGGGTCGCCATCGGCTTCACGCCCGGTACCGCGCAGTCGGACGGCGCGATGTCGGTAGGACTGCGCGATGCGCACGCCTGGCCGGAGCTGTATTTCGAGGGCATCGGCTGGACCCGCTTCGAGCCGACGCCGACGCGTGGCACCGCGCCTTCGTACACCCTGCCGGACGCTCCGTCCGGCGATCCGGCCGATCCGGCCCGCCCGGAGACGGGCGCGTCGGCCGCGGTGCCGGCCGCCCCGTCCGCCTCGGACAGCTGCCCGCCGCAGCTGCGCAAGCAGGGCGAGTGCGGCAGCACGGTGGCTTCCGGAGCGGTGGGGCCGACGGATTCGGGGACGTCGACGGGCACGGTGCTCGGCGTGGTCCTGCTGGCGCTGCTCGTACTGCTGCTGCCGTCGCTGCCGATGCTCTGGCGGATCCGGGCGCGGGCCCGCAGGCTGAGCTTCTCCGCCGGGCGTACGCCGGGCGACGCCGTCTCCAGAACACTGGCGGCCTGGCGGGAGATCACCGACACGGCGTGGGACCACGGCATCGTGCCGGACGAGTCCCTGACCCCGCGCAAGGCCGCGGCCCGGATCGTGCGGCTGGGGCAGCTCGGCACCGACGGGGCCGAGGCGGTGCACCGGGTGGCGGGCGCGGTGGAGCAGGTGCTCTACGCACCGGAGCCGCGCCCCGGGGCAGGGCTCTCGGAGGACGTGCAGGCGGTACGGGCCGCGCTGCGGGCCTCCGCCGGCCGGTCCGACCGGCTCCGCGCGGTCGTGGCACCGCGATCGGCCGTACGGGTGGTGTGGGCGGCCTCGGACCGCCGGGCAGCCCTGGCCTCCCGGCGGCGCATGCCCCGACGCCCCACGTGGCTGCGACGCCCGTCCCACCAGGAGGGCTGAACCGCGCGGGGCTGACCGCGGCATGCTGAACCGCCTCAACGTCCGGGCGGGCTCCCGAGCCCGCCCGGACGGCCGCGTCGGACGCCGTTCCCGGCCCGCGTGGCCGTTGGGGGCGCACGCCGTCCAGCCGGCGTCCGCGGCGCGGACACACGTGTGAGGGGCGGTCGCAGAAATGCGACCGCCCCTCACCCATAAGTGTTCGAAGCGCTTACTGGCCCTGCTCATCGCGGCGGCGCTGCCACCGCTGCTCGATCCGGTTCATCACGGTCCGGCGCTGTTTGGGCTGTCGTCGCTCGCCCCCGCCTCCGGTCCCGGCTGTCTGTTGCTCACCGGGCTTGGGCGCTTTGCGCCAACCCGTGACCGCGAGCACCGCGCAGCCCAGCATGACGAGGAACCCCACCACGCTGATCCAGATCTGCTGGGCGACCATTCCGGCCATGAGGAGCGCGATACCCACCAGGAAGCCAGCAACTGCCTGGTAGACCCGTCGCCGGGTGTACGTACGCAGCCCGCTTCCCTCGAGCGCTGTCGCGAACTTGGGATCTTCGGCGTACAGCGCTCGCTCCATTTGCTCGAGCATTCGCTGCTCGTGCTCCGAGAGCGGCACGGAGTCCTCCTCGTCGTCGGCCGCGGGGGGCGGCCGGTATGCGGCCCTTCCAGAATAGGCAGGGAATCGTCCCCGTGAAACCCGCCCTCATTGCCAATCAGCCAGTCCGGGCCGCCACGACGGCTCAGCTGCTGAGGCGTTGATTCCCCAACCTCCGATCCGTCATGCCGGATGGTGTCCCCCGATCATACGGGGCCCAGGCGCTGATCGGGGCTGCTGGGCCGTACTCCGTCTGCGGCTGCGTTGCTGATCAGCCGCGCTAGCGGCATGATCCGGCCGGTGCCTCAGGCGGGCTTGGTGCCCAGAACGTGCAGCTGGGTCGCCACCGAATGGAAAGCCGGCAGTTCGGCAGCAGCCGTCTCCAGCTTGAGGAGGGCTTCCATCGCGCCCGGCTCGGTGTCCACCAGGACGCCCGGTACGAGGTCCGCGAAGACGCGTACGCCGTGGACCGCGCCGACCTCGACACCGGCCGCCGAGACCAGCTCGGTGAGCTGCTCCGCCGTGTACCGCCGGGGCATCGGGTCGCCCTCGCCCCAGCGGCCCGCCGGGTCGCTGAGCGCCTGCCTGGCCTCGGTGAAGTGACCGGCGAGCGCGCGGGCCAGGACCGCGCCGCCCAGCCCGGCGGCGAGCAGGCTGAGGGCCCCTGCCGGGCGGAGCGCGTCGACCGCGTTCCGTACGCCCTCGGCGGGGTCGTCCACGTACTCCAGGACGCCGTGGCAGAGCGCCGCGTCGTAGCCACCGCGCTCGACCACGTCGAACAGACCCAGGATGTCGCCCTGGACACCGCGGACGCGGTCGGCGACCCCTGCCTCGGCGGCGCGGCGCTCCAGCGCGAAGAGCGCGTTGGGGCTGGGGTCGACGACGGTGACCCGATGACCGAGGCGGGCCACGGGTACGGCGAAGTTGCCCGTACCGCCGCCGGTGTCCAGTACGTCCAGGGCGTCCCTGCCGGTCGCCTCGACCTGACGGTCCAGGGCGTCCTTGAGGACCTCCCAGACCACGGCGGTACGAAGGGAGGCGCGGGGGCGCAGCTGGTCCGACACGGCAGTTGTCTCCTCGGCACGGTGCCGCCGCTGACGGCGGAGCGTGAACAGCGCAGGTGATAGGTCCCGTCCACCCTATTGCCTCGCGCCGCCCGCGCCGCCCTCACTCCTCGGGCCGCTCCCCGCGGGGCTGCGGAAGCACCGGCTGGAGGACGAGCAGCCGCTCCACCAGGCGCAGGAACATCGCCGCGTCCCGCAGCAGGTCGTCCGCGTCACGCCGGCCGGCCGCTCCGGGTATGCCCGCTTCCGCACGGGCCCGCCGCCGGGCGCCCGAGGCGAACAGCGCGCTCCACTCGGTCAGCTCGGGAGCGATTTCCGGGAGGACCTCCCAGGCGCTTCGGATCCGCTCCCGGCGCCGCCGCGAGGTCTCGGGGCGCCCCCGGACGGCGAGAACCGCGGCGGCGGCGCGCAGCGCGGCGAGGTGGGCGGTGGCATAGCGCTCGTTGGGCACGTCGAGAACAGCTGCCTCTTCGAGGCCGGCGCGGGCCTGGGCGAGGAGATCGAGAGCGGCGGGCGGCGCCGTGGCGCGCCGGAGAACGGGGTGGACGTCGTGCGCCGGACCGGTCGGTGAGGGGGCAGGGCCGTCTGCGCGGCGTCGCGGAGCGGCTGCTGCGGACGAGTGGGCCATGACAGAACCTCCTGTCTCGTAACGGCTTCGTGGCCGTCTGTATCCATCGTGACGGCCCCCACTGACAATCGGCTTCGATCACCGCCTGACCTGGGGTTTTGCTTGGATCGCGAGTTCGGGCTACCTTTTTGCACTGACCAGTCAGTTCAAAAGAACGGAGAGGGCTTGTGGACAGCCCGCACGGGGCAGCTGTCGCCGCCGAGAACCTCGGCCTCAAGGGGCCGCGCGGCTGGGCCTTCCGCGGTGTGACCTTCGGCGCCGGCCCCGGCTCCCTGATCGCGGTCCAGGGCCCGTCCGGCTCCGGCCGCACCTGCCTGCTGCTCGCCCTCACCGGCCGGATGCGCTCCACCGAGGGCCACGCCGAGACCGCCGGCCTGCGCCTGCCGCGCCGGGCCGCCGCCGTACGACGCATCGCCGCCCTGGGACCCGTGCCCGGGGTCAGCGAGCTCGACCCGGCCTTCACGGTCGCCGAGCACCTGCGCGAACGCGCCCTGCTCCAGCGCCGCTTCGACGGCTCCCCGCGCGCCCTGCTGCGACCGCGCCGCGAGCGCGCCGCCACGGCAAGGGCCCGGATCGACGCGGCGCTGGACGCCGCCGGACTCGACCCCGCCACGCTGCCCAAGGCCGAGCGGACCTCCGTACGGGACCTTGAACGGCTGGAGGCCCTGCGGCTCTCGCTCGCCCTCGCGCTGATCGGCCGGCCGGCCCTGATCGCGGTGGACGACGCCGACCTCAAGCTCCGCGACGCCGAGCGCGTCGAGGCCTGGGAGCTGCTGCGCTCCCTGGCCGCCGACGGCACCACCGTGCTGGCCGTGTGCGGCGAGGCCCCCGAGGACGCGGTCACCGTACGCACGGATACCGACGGCACCACCGACACCACGGACGACGAAGGGACGGCCGATGCGTTCGCCGAGACTGGCCACTCTTGAGCTGAGGCGCTTCGGCAGGGGGAGACTGCCGCGAGCGGCCCTGGCCGCACTTCTGCTGCTGCCCCTGCTCTACGGCGCCCTGTACCTGTGGTCGTTCTGGGACCCGTACGGCCGCCTGGACCGCATCCCGGTCGCCCTGGTCAACGACGACAAGGGCGCCACCGCCGAGGGCAAGCGCATCGCCGCCGGGGACGAGATCACCGGCAAGCTGCTCGACTCCAAGGTCTTCGACTGGCACGAGGTGAGCGCCGCCGAGGCCGGCAAGGGCGTCGAGGACGGTACGTACTACCTCTCGCTGACCATGCCGTCGGACCTCAGCAGTCGCATCGCCTCCAGCGCGGGCGACTCCCCCGAGACCGGTGCGCTCCAGGTGCGCACCAACGACGCGAACAACTACATCGTCGGCCAGATCTCCCGGACGGTCTTCTCCGAGGTCCGCACCGCCGCCTCGGCCAACGCCTCGCGCGGCTTCCTCGACCGGATCTTCATCAACTTCTCCGATCTCCACGACGCGACGGCGAAGGCGGCCAGGGGCGCCGACGATCTCAAGGGCGGGATCGGCAAGGCGAAGAAGGGCTCGAAGGACCTCGCGGACGGGCTGAAGGACGCGAAGGCCGGCAGCAGCAGGCTGGCCGGCGGCATCGTCAAGCTGAACACGGGCGCGGGCGACCTGGAGACCGGCTCGCGCCAGGTCGCGGACGGCACCCAGCTCCTCGCCGACAAGGTCAACGGGGTGGCGGCCGATGTCCGCCCGTTCCTGAAGGACAACGGGAAGTCGATCAGTGACACGGCCAGGCTGGTCTCCGATTCCTCGCGGACCGTACGGGACAACCTCGACGTGCTGGTGAAGGCCGCGCCCGCCGCAGCCACCGCCGCGCACACGGCCTCCGACGATCTCGCCGACGTCCACCGCACCCGGTGCGAGGAGCAGCCGCTCCCCGACCCCACCGTCTGTCCGCCGCTGAAGCGGGCCGTGACGGCTGCGGCCGATGTCGCGGCCGTGGCCGACGACGTGAACGTCCTGGTCGAGAACCAGCACGGGGACCTCAAGAAGCTGCGCGGCCGGCTGACCGCCCTTCAGGAGCAGGCCGACGCCCTCGCCGAGCGCTCACCGCATCTCGACGAGGACCTGGAGAGCGCGGTCAAGAAGATCAACGCGCTCAACACCGGCGCCCACAAGGTCGCCAAGGGCGCCGGTCAGCTGCACACCGGGCTGGCCACGGCCAAGTCGGGCTCGGCCGAGCTGAACACCGGCGTCGGGGACCTCAAGAAGGGCGCGACGAGCCTGGACAGCGGAATGATCCGGCTCGGCGACGGTTCCGCCACGCTCGCCCAGGGCCTCAACGACGGGGTCGGCAAGATCCCCGACTACGACAAGAAGGACCGCGACGCCCGTACGGGAGTCATGTCCGACCCGGTGCAGCTGGCCTCCAAGTCACTGCACGCCGCACCCGACTACGGCACCGGCTTCGCCCCCTACTTCATCCCGCTCTCCCTCTGGGTCGGCGCGATGGTGGCGTACATGCTGATCCAGCCGCTCAACCGGCGCGCGCTGGCAGCGGGGGCCCCGGCCTGGCGGATCGCCCTCGCGGGCTGGCTGCCGGTGGCCGCGATCGGCCTGCTCCAGGTGGCCGCGCTGATGTCCGTACTGCACTGGGGACTCGGTCTCCAGATGGTCCGGGCCGCCGGGACGATCGGCTTCCTGGCACTGGTGACCTGCTGCTTCGCCGCGATCGTGCAGTGGCTGAACGCCCGCTTCGGGGCGGCGGGACGCATCCTCGTACTCGCGGTGCTGATGCTCCAGCTGACCTCGGCCGGGGGTACGTACCCCGTGCAGACCAGTCCGGGCTTCTTCAACGCGATCCACCCCTACCTGCCGATGAGCTACGTCGTCGAGGGGCTGCGCCGGCTGATCACGGGCGGCGGGCTCGGCCCGGTCTGGCACGGCAGCGCGGTACTACTGGCCTTCACCGCGGGCGCGCTCGCACTGACCGCGGTCTCGGCGCGCCGCAAGCAGATGTGGACACTGGAGCGGCTCCACCCGGAACTGAGCCTGTGAGCCCCCCGGGACCTGTGAGAATCAGGAGCATGGAAAGCAGTAGCACCACGCGCCGCCAGGCCACCCGGCAGAAGCTCTACGAGGCGGCCGTGACCCTCATCGCCGAGAAGGGCTTCTCGGCCACCACCGTGGACGAGATCGCCGAACGCGCCGGGGTCGCCAAGGGAACGGTCTACTACAACTTCAAGAGCAAGACCGAACTCTTCGAGGAACTGCTGCGCCACGGCGTCGGGCTGCTCACCTCCTCGCTGCGCTCCGCGGCCGAGGAGACCGACGAGCGCGGTGGCAGCCGGGTCGAGGCGCTGGACGCCATGATCCGGGCCGGCCTGGCGTTCATCGACCGCTATCCCGCCTTCACCCAGCTGTACGTGGCCGAGCTGTGGCGCACGAACCGGGCCTGGCAGGCGACCCTGCTGGTGGTGCGCCAGGAAGCCGTCGCCGTGGTCGAGGACGTACTCAAGGAGGGGGTCGCGGGCGGCGAGCTCAGCGAGGAGATCGACATCCCGCTGACGGCGGCCGCGCTGGTCGGCATGGTGCTGGTGGCGGCGCTGGACTGGCAGGCGTTCCAGCCGGAGCGGTCGATCGACGACGTCCACTCGGCGCTGTCCCTGCTGCTGCACGGGCGGGTCAGCGGGCGCTGACCGCGCTCCGCGCGGACACACGACGACGCCGGTCCGACGGGGCTCGGTCCCCCCGAGCCTCGCCTGACCGGCGTCATCCGTGCTGCCGGAGAACCTTCCCCCGTGACCCCGTTGTCCCCCGTGGTCCCGGGTCCTCCGTCGCGCACCCCCGTTCCGGACTGGGTGCCGCACCTGCTCCGCCGCCCCGTGCCGGCGGTACCGGCGCAGCGCCCCTTCCGTGGTCCCCACTCTGCCGTCCGCGCAGGTCGCGGCCCATCCGCGTAACTACTCATCCCGGCCTCTGGGTACGGATACTCAGGCCTGCGCACCCAAGCGCTCCCGCGGCGGTGCGCCGACTGGTTACGATCGCGTCCGTGTCCGTACTTCCCCTGGTGTTCACGAGCGGCTGGGCGAGCGGGATCAACGCCTACGCGGTGGTCCTCCTGCTCGGCGTCTTCGGTGCGACCGGTGTCACCGACGAGGTGCCCGACTCGCTCCAGCGCACCGATGTGCTCGTCGTGGCCGGTGTGCTCTTCCTGTGCGAGATGGTGGCCGACAAGATCCCGTACGTGGACTCGGTCTGGGACACGGCGCACACCTTCGTCAGGCCGCTCGCCGGAGCGGTCGTCGCGGCGCTGCTGGCGGGCGCGGACGGTTCGCTGCCGGAGCTCGCGGCGGGGGCCGTCGGCGGTTCCACCGCGCTGATGAGCCATCTGGTGAAGGCCGGCACCAGGATGGCGGTCAACACCTCCCCCGAGCCGTTCAGCAATATCGCCATGAGCGCGGTCGAGGACCTGGGCGTGGCCGCGGTGGTCACGTTCGCCATCTTCCATCCGGTGATCGCGGCCGGCATCGCCGGGACACTGCTGCTGTCCGGCCTGCTGATACTGGCCTTCCTGGCCTCCCGCATCCGCCGCTTCCTGCGCCGCAGAGCGCAACGGCGGGAGGAGGGGCGGCCGGCCTCCGCCGTTTCCCAGTGGCCTGACGGCTGAGCTGTCAGTGGCGGCCGTTAAGGTCGCTGCCATGGCACGTATTGCGGTGATCGGCGCCGGGATGGGCGCGATGTCGGCGGCGGCCCGGCTGGCCGTGGCAGGCCACCGGGTGACGGTGTACGAGCGGTCGGAGACCTTCGGCGGCTCGGTCGGCCGTCATGCCCGGGGCGGCTTCGCGTTCGACACCGGGCCCTGTCTGCTGCATCTGCCCGCGGTCTACCGCGACCTGTTCGTGAAGACGGGCAAGGAGCCGCTGGAGCGGTGCGTCACCCTGACCCAGGTCGATCCGGCGAGCCGCCACGTCTTCGCGGACGGCACCGCGGTGTCGCTGCCGAACGCCTCGCGGGCCGGGGTCGTCGAAGCGCTGAACGGCGCGCTCGGGGAGGGCGCCGGTGCGAGATGGGGCGCGTTCCTGGACCGGGCCGGGGATGCCTGGGACCGGTCCAGGCGGCCGTTGCTGGAGGAGCCGCTGCGGCCCGACTGGCAGGTGCTGGCCCGCGATCCGTACCCGGCGCTGGTACGGCGGCGGCTGCTGCGCCCGGCGTCGCGGGCCGGCACGGTGGCGGAGGTCGGCTCCCGGGAGCTGGCGGACCCCCGGCTGGCCGCTCTCCTCGACGGGTACGCGCTGTCCTACGGCCTGGATCCGCTGCACGCCCCGGCGAGCGCGGCCCTGCTGCCGTACATGGAGGAGACGTTCGGCAGCTGGTACGTCTCCGGCGGCATGCGGGCGCTGGCGCAGGCGGTGTACGAGCGGTGCCTGGCGCGGAAGGTGGAGTTCGTCTTCGGCGCCGAGGTGGCGCGGGTGGTGGAGAAGGACGGCCGGGCGGCGGGCGTGGAGCTGACCGACGGGACGGTCGCCGAGGCCGCCCACGTGGTGCTCGGAGCCCGTCCGCACCCGGGGCTGATGCCCGGTCAGGAGATCTGGCAGGACGGCGACGTGACGGTTCAGCCGCGGCCGGGCGGCGGGGCGGCGGGCCGGTTCCTGGTCCTGCTGTCGCTGCGCGGCGCCCGTGCCGCGGATGCCGTGCACCGGACGCTGGTGCACCCGGCGGACGGGGCGGCCGAGCGCGCGGCGGTGTTCGGGGGCCGGCTCGCCGAGCACCCCACGGTGACGGTGCTGCGCCCCGATGATCCCTCGACCCGTCCCGACGCGGCCCACGAGGCCGTGACGCTGATGGCGACGGTCGCGCCGCACGGCCCGGTGGACTGGACGGACGCCGCGCTGCGGGCGCGGTACGCGGACACCCTGATCGACACGGCGGGCGCGGCCGTGCCCGGTCTGCGGGACCGGATACTCCGCACGGAGGTGCGGACGCCCGCGGAGACCGAGGCGGAGACCGGTGCGGAGGGGGGCTCGGTTCCCCCGCCCACGCTGGCCGGGGCCGGCGGCGGGTATCTGCACCCGGGGAACCGCACCCGGGTGCCGGGGCTGCTGCTGGCGGGCGGCTGGGCGCATCCGGGCGGCGGCCTGGCGCACGCGGGGATGTCGGGGACGCTGGTCGCGGGGCTCATCGTCGAGGGGGAGGGGTTCCGCGGCTCCCAATGAGGCGGCGGGGACCGGGGAGCGGTGACCTGCCGTCAGGCAGCGGGGACCGGGGAAGCGGTGACCGGCCGTCAGACGACGGGGACCGGGGAAGCGGTGACCGGCCGTCAGACGACGGTGTCAGTAGCGGTACTGGTCGTTGTGGCCGGTGTCGTAGCCGTTCGGGTACTGGGCGGGCTGTACGGGCTGTTCCGGGGGCATCGGGGGGTGGTACTGCTCGCCCTCGCGCTGCTGCGGCACCCAGACGCCGCCCGGCGGGGTCTCGGGAGCGTACTGCTGGGACTGGGCGTACGGGTCGGCGTACTGCTCCCGACCGCCGTTGCTGTCGTGGTTCCCGTAGCTGTCGTACGTGCCGTACTGCGGTGCGCCCGCGGTCGTACCGGTGCCGATGTACGGGTCGGAGTAGGCGGCGTACTGCTGCCCCGCCGTGCCGTAGTCGTACTGCCCGGCTCCCGCGTAGCCGTCCTGGCCCGCGTAGGTGTCCTGGCCGGCGTAGGTGCCCTGGCCCTGCGCCGGGTACGCGGAGTAGTCGGTGTAGGGGTCGTAGGCGGCGTACTGCGGCTGGCCCTGGGGCTGTTGGGGCTCCTGGTGCTGTTCCTGGTGCTGCCCCTGCTGCGGCCGCGGGTCGGTGTAGACGCCGTACTGCCCGGTGTCGTCCGGCAGGGGCTCCGGCGCGTAGACCGCCGCCGGATCCTGCGGGACGTGGGACGGCTCCGGCGGTGTGCCGGGGTCGTACTCCGTCTCCAGGTCCGAGACCTGGAGACGCGGCTCGCGGTCCCCGCCGCCCCGGCGGCGACGGCTCTCACCGGGGCTGCCCCCTATGGCCCAGCCGGTCGAGAAACCGCGCCGGAAGGAGAGCGTGACGTACATCTGGCCGGTCGCGAAGGCGATCGCGCCGATCGCGATGACGGGCACGGACGGGATCAGGACACCGATGACCACACCGACGAAGCCGGTGAAGGCGAGCAGACGCCAGCGCAGCCGCGCCTTGTACTGGAGCAGCACCTCGCCGAGCAGCCACAGCGCAACGATGCCGAACGCGATGTAGAGGACCGTCCAGCCCATGCCCGCCCCCTTCTACGGCCACCGCCCCTGATCGCGGCGGGTACGGCCGGTCACGACTGCTTGTGCAGTCCGAGATTTTCGTAGATTTCGAGCGTCGCCGTCGAGTTGTTCAACGTGATGAAGTGCAGCCCGGGGACACCCTCGGACAGCAGCTTCGCGCAGAACCGCGTTGCGAAGTCGATGCCAATGGAGCGTACAGCGGCGGGATCGTCCTTGGCGGCGAGGATGCGTTCTTTCAGGTCCGCGGGCAGGCTCGCGTTGCTGAGCTGCGGGAATCGCTCCAATTGGCGGACGCTCGTGAGGGGCATCACCTCGGGAATGACCGGGGTTTCGCAACCGGCGGCGACCACCCGGTCACGCATCCGCAGGTAGTCCTCGGGGTCGAAGAACATCTGCGTGATCGCATAGTCCGCACCGGCGCGGCACTTGTCCACGAAGTGCCGGATGTCGGTGTCCCAGTCGGCGGAGCGCGGATGCATCTCGGGGAACGCCGCGACGCCGACACAGAAGTCGCCGGATTCCTTGATCAGCCGGACGAGGTCGGCCGCGTACCGCACCCCCTGCGGGTGCTCGATCCACGGGCCCATCGGGTCGCCCGGCGGGTCCCCGCGCACGGCGAGGATGTTCCGGATTCCGGCGTCCGCGTACTGACCGACCATGTTGCGCAGTTCGGCGATGGAGTGGTTCACCGCTGTGAGGTGCGCGACCGGGGTGAGGGTGGATTCGGCGGCGATGTCCTGCGTCGCCTTCACCGTCCCGGCCCGGGTGGACCCACCGGCTCCGTACGTCACCGAGACGAAGCTCGGTCCCACTGCCTCGATCCGGCGCAGCGCGTTCCAGAGATTGCGCTCGCCCTTCTCGGTCTTGGGCGCCCAGAACTCGAAGGAGTGCAAGGTCTCGCCGGTCGCGAGCATCTCACGCACGGTGCGCGCGCGATCTGTCCTGGTGGAAGGTGTGCCAAGGGCCATAACGGCAGGTTAACCAGGGCGTGGCGGCCACCCAACCGAACCGGCAGGATTTGCCCGAATTGACCGGTACTTGTCCACGCTTCGGACACCGATGCCCCAAACGCGTCGCTCGGGCGGCCCCGCCCCGCCCCGGTGTGTCCGCCGGATCAGGCGTCGGCGCGGGCCCGGATCCTTTCGGCCAGCTCAGCGGCGGCGGCAGCGGGGTCCGCGGCCTCGGTGAGGGCCCGTACGACGACGACGCGGCGCGCTCCGGCGTCCAGCACCTCGTCGAGATTGCCGGCGTCGATCCCGCCGATGGCGAACCACGGACGCGCCGGGGCGAGCGAGGCGGCGTACCGGACGAGGCCGAGGCCGGGTGCGGGCCGGCCGGGCTTGGTCGGGGTGGGCCAGCAGGGGCCGGTGCAGAAGTAGTCCACGCCGGGCTCGGTGACGGCGGCGTCGACCTCGGCCTCGGCGTGCGTGGAGCGGCCGACGATCACGTCCTGGCCGATGATCGCGCGGGCGGCGGGCACCGGCAGGTCGCCCTGGCCCAGATGCAGCACGCCGGAGCCGATGGCATGGGCGACGTCGGCCCGGTCGTTGACCGCGAGGAGCCTGCCGTGCCGCTTGCAGGCGTCGGCGAGGACCGCGAGGTGTTCGAGCTCCTCGGCCGCCTCCATCCCCTTGTCGCGGAGCTGGACGATGTCCACCCCGCCGGAGAGGACGGCGTCGAGGAACTCGGGGAGGTCCCCCTGGCGCCTGCGGGCGTCCGTGCACAGATAGAGCCGGGCATCGGACAGCGGCGCGCGAGGCGTGGACATGGCGAGTTCCCCCGGGAGAGCGATGACGTTCGGTGAGCGGTGCGGAAGTGGTGCGGGCCGCACCGTGCGGCCCGCACCACCTGTACGGCTGTCGGTCAGACGGCGAGCGCCTGGGCGCGGCGCTTCACCTCCGTGCCGCGATTCTCACTCAGCGCCTGCGCGGGCGTGCCCGGCAGGCTCGGGTCGGGAGTGAAGAGCCATTCCAGCATCTCCTTGTCGGAGTAGCCGTCGTCCCTCAGGAGCGTCAGGGTCCCGGTAAGACCCTTGACCACCTTGTCACCGTCGATGAAGGCGGCAGGCACCTGGAGTGCCCGGTTCTCACCACGTCGTACGGCGATCAGCTGGCCCTCCTTGACCAGCTGCCGCACACGCGTCACCTCGATATCGAACATTTCGGCGATATCGGGAAGGTAGAGCCAGGCAGGGACGAGAGCATCGATCTTTGCGTCAATCTCGGTCACGGGACAAGCCTGCCATCCCGGACTGACAGCCGATACCCGGACTCAGCCCTTCAGGGCCTCGCGCGGCGCGGCAGTGGCGCCGGCGGCCGGCCGCGAGCCGGCCACGGGCGGCCGTCGGGGAGGGCGAGTGCCGGGCTCCGGTGTCCGTTTCGGTGCAGGCCCCGTCGGCCGACCGGACGGCACCGGCGGTGCGGGCTCCTACTGCCGGGCCGCCGACTTCAGCGGTACGGACGCGTCACCGGCCCGCTCCGGATCGAGCCGGGTGCCCGCCTCGATGAGCTTGCGCCCCTGGATCAGGTCGCGCGGCCGGCCTACGGCGAGCACCGCGACCAGGACGCCGTCGCGCAGCCAGCACACCGACCAGGCGGGGCCGGCCGGATCGCCGCGCCACAGCAGGGTGTCCGCGCCGTCGTGGTGACCCGCGTACTGGACGAACCGGCCGAACTGCTCGGACCAGAAGTACGGCACGGGGTCATAGGCGGGCGACTCCGCCCCGTCCCCGCCGGCCGCGCCGATGATCTGGGCGGCAGCGGTCCGGGGCCCCTGGAGGGCATTGTCCCAGTGGTGGACCAGCAGACGCACCCCGTAGCGCGCGGACGGGAACGAGGCACAGTCGCCGACGGCGTACACGTCGGGCAGCGAGGTGCGCAGCGCCGCGTCGGCGGTCACCGATCCGTCGGGCCCGAGCCCGACGCCGGAGCCGGCCAGCCAGCCGGTGGCGGGCCGTGCGCCGATCCCGACGACGACCGCGTCGGCCGGGAGCGTGCGCCCGTCCGCCAGGACCACGCCGCCGGGCTCGACGCGGGCCACCCGCGCCCCGGTGAGGAGTGCGGCGCCGCTCTCCGCGTACCAGGCGGCCATCGGAGCGGCGACCTCGGCGGGCAGGGCGCCCGCGAGGGGGCGTTCGGCGGCCTCGACGACGGTGACCTCGCAGCCCGCGGCGCGGGCCGCGGTGGCGAACTCGGCGCCGATCCAGCCCGCGCCGACGACCACCACGGTGTGCCGCGCCTCCAGGACGGGCCGCAGCCGCGCCGCGTCGTCCAGGGTGCGCAGCAGATGGACGCCCGGCACGCCCCCGGAACCCGGCAGCACGACGGGTTCGGCGCCGGTGGCGATGACGAGGACGTCGTAGGGGACGGGCCCCGCGGAGGTGTCCAGCTCGTGGTCTGCGGCGCGCAGGCCGGTGACCTCGTGGCCCAGCCGCAGCGCGATGCCCAGTGCCTCGAAGTCGATGTCGAAGGCGGATTCCTCGGCCTTGCCGAGCAGTACCGCCTTGGACAGCGGGGGACGGTCGTAGGGCTGATGGGGTTCGGCTCCGATCAGGGTGACGGCGCCGGTGAAGCCCTGCTCCCGCAGGGCCACCGCCGTCTGCACGCCCGCCATGCCCGCGCCGACGACGACCACCCGCCGCCCCGCCCGCTCCGACTGCCGCTCCGGCCGCTCTGCCCGCTGCTGCTCGTTCACCCGTCCACCTTAATCATCTGACGAACCGTCAGGAAAGAGGTCCGCCGCCGTGCTCGCACCCACCGCCCTCCCGGGACCCTCCGCGGGACGGGGTCTAGGGTGGCCCACGTAAAGCACTCGCGGGAGCCCGGACGCACCGGGCTGAGAGGGAGGCTGGACGGCCTTCGACCGTACGAACCTGATCCGGGTCATGCCGGCGAAGGGAGGGGCTGGATGCCCATGCGCACCCACCGCGCGAGCGGGTCCGACGTCCTCGTCATCGGGGGCGGCATCATCGGCCTGGTGACCGCCTGGCGGTCCGCGCAGCGCGGCCTGGCCACCGCGGTCGTCGATCCCGGTCCCGGCGGCGGGGCCGCCCGGGTCGCGGCCGGGATGCTGGCCGCCGTCACCGAACTGCACTACGGCGAAGAGCTGCTGCTGGGTCTCAACGTCGACTCCGCCGCGCGCTATCCGGCGTTCGCGGCCGAGCTGGAGGCCGCGAGCGGACAGGACATCGGCTACCGCGCCTGCGGCACCCTGGCCGTCGCGCTGGACACCGACGACCGCGCCCATCTGCGGGAACTGCACGAGCTCCAGCGCCGGTCGGGGCTGGAGACCGAATGGCTCACCGGCCGTGAGTGCCGGCGCCTGGAGCCGATGCTCGCGCCGGGCGTACGCGGCGGACTGCGGGTCGACGGCGACCACCAGGTCGACCCGCGCCGGCTGGCCGCCGCGCTGCTGACGGCGTGCGAGCGGGCCGGGGTCGTCTTCCACCGCCACCGGGCCGAACGGCTCTCGGTGGTGCGGGACCGGGCCACCGGGGCCGTACTCACCGACGGTTCGGAGCCGACGGCCGATCAGGTGGTGCTCGCCGCCGGCAGCCTCAGCGGCCGGCTCGCGGGGGTGCCGGACCACGTCCTGCCGCCCGTCCGCCCGGTCAAGGGCCAGGTGCTGCGGCTGACCGTACCCACCGCGTACGCCCCCTTCCTCAGCCGCACCGTGCGGGCCGTGGTCCGGGGCAGCCACGTCTACCTCGTGCCGCGCGAGAACGGCGAGCTGGTGATCGGCGCCACCAGCGAGGAAATGGGCTGGGACACCACCGTCACGGCGGGCGGGGTGTACGAGCTGCTGCGCGACGCCCACGAGCTGGTGCCCGGCATCACCGAGCTGCCGCTCACCGAGACCCTGGCCGGTCTGCGCCCCGCCTCCCCCGACAACGCCCCGCTGCTCGGCCGCACCGCGCTGCCCGGCCTCCACCTCGCCACCGGCCACCACCGCAACGGGGTGCTGCTCACTCCGGTCACCGGTGACGCCATGGCGCAGCTGCTGGCCGGCGGCGAGCTGCCCGAGGTGGCCCGCCCCTTCTCCCCCGGCCGTTTCGCGGCCGCCACCCCCGTACGACAGGAGCAGCCCGCATGACCGCACCCCTCGCCCTCTCCGTGTCCGTGAACGGCGAGGCCGTCGCCGTCGCCGCGGGCACCACCCTGGACGCCCTGGTGGCGACCCTGACCGAGGCGCCCTCGGGTGTCGCGGCCGCGCTGAACGAGACCGTCGTGCCGCGCGGCCGGTGGTCCGCCGCGGTGCTCGCCGACGGCGACCGGGTCGAGGTCCTGACCGCGGTCCAGGGAGGCTGACCGTGCCCGACGACCTCTTCGCCCTGGGGGGCGCCGTCCTCGGTTCCCGGCTGATCATGGGAACGGGCGGGGCGCCCAGCCTCGATGTGCTGGAACGCTCACTGATCGCCTCCGGCACCGAGCTGACCACCGTCGCGATGCGCCGCCTCGACCCGACCGTGCGGGGCTCCGTGCTCTGCGTACTGGAGCGGCTCGCCGTCCGCGTCCTGCCGAACACTGCGGGCTGCTTCACGGCGGGCGAGGCCGTGCTCACCGCCCGGCTGGCCCGCGAGGCGCTCGGCACCGACTGGGTCAAGCTGGAGGTGGTGGCCGACGAGCGGACCCTGCTGCCCGACCCGGTCGAACTGCTGGACGCCGCGGAGATCCTGGTGGACGACGGTTTCACCGTGCTGCCGTACACCAATGACGATCCGGTGCTGGCCCGGAAGCTGGAGGACGTGGGGTGCGCGGCGGTCATGCCGCTCGGCTCCCCCATCGGCTCGGGGCTGGGCATCCGCAATCCGCACAACTTCCAGCTGATCGTCGAGCAGGCCCGGGTCCCGGTGATCCTGGACGCGGGCGCCGGGACGGCTTCGGACGCGGCGCTCGCCATGGAGCTGGGGTGCGCGGCCGTGATGCTCGCCTCGGCGGTGACCCGGGCCCAGGAGCCCGAGCTGATGGCCGCCGCGATGCGTCACGCGGTGGAGGGCGGGCGGCTGGCGTACCGCGCGGGGCGGATACCGCGCCGGCACTTCGCCGAGGCGTCGTCGCCGGTGGCGGGGCTGGCGGCGCTGGACCCGGAACGCCCGGCGTTCTGACACCGGGTACCGCGGCTCCGGCGGCGGTGGATCGCGTGTCCCTGTCACGGCTCGGCTGCAGTACGACCCCAGGATCGCCCCGGCCCGTCGGTCGTGTCCGCGGCGGCTCGTAGACTCCCTGCGTGGATACGACCCTCCAGGACCCTCTCGTCGGGCAGCTGCTCGACGGCCGCTACCGCGTCGATGCCCGCATCGCCGTGGGCGGCATGGCCACGGTCTACCGGGCCATGGACACCCGCCTCGACCGGGTGCTCGCCCTCAAGGTGATGCACCCGGCGCTCGCGGCCGACGCCTCGTTCGTCGAGCGCTTCATCCGCGAGGCCAAGTCGGTGGCGGGGCTCGCGCACCCCAATGTGGTCGGGGTCTTCGACCAGGGGGCCCAGGGGCAGTACGTATACCTGGCCATGGAGTACGTCGCGGGCTGCACGCTGCGCGATGTGCTGCGCGAGCGCGGCGCACTGCAGCCGCGGGCCGCGCTGGACATCCTGGAGCCGGTGCTCGCCGCGCTCGGTGCCGCGCACCGGGCGGGCTTCGTACACCGTGACATGAAGCCGGAGAACGTACTCATAGGCGACGACGGCCGGGTCAAGGTCGCCGACTTCGGCCTGGTACGGGCCGTGGGCACGGTCACCAACACCACCGGGTCCGTCCTGGGCACCGTCTCCTATCTCGCCCCCGAGCAGATCGAGCGCGGCACCGCGGACACCCGCGCCGATGTCTACGCGTGCGGGGTGGTGCTGTACGAGATGCTCACCGGCGCCAAGCCGCACACCGGTGACTCCCCCGCCCAGGTCATCTACCAGCATCTGAACGAGGACGTCCCGGCTCCCTCGGCCCTCGTCCCGGGGCTCGCACCCGAGCTCGACGAGCTGGTGGCGAGCGCCACCGCGCGTGACCCCGAGGTCCGGCCGTTCGACGCGGTGGCCCTGCTCGCCGAGTCCCGACAGGCCCGCGCCGGCCTCACCGACGCCCAGCTGGACGCCGTACCGCCGCAGGCCCTGGCAGAGGTGCGCGACGCCGCCGAGGACCGCACGAGCGTGATTCCGCGGGTGCTGCCGCCCGGCCAGGGAACCGCCCACCACACCAGCCGGCTGGAGATGTCCCCGCCGCTGCCGCCGGACCGGCGGGCCGGGCTCCTCGGCGGGCCGCGGCGCGGCATCGTCGCCGCGGTCGTCGCCGTGCTGCTGGTCCTGGGGATCGGCGGCGGCGTCTGGTACATCAACTCCGGACAGTTCACCCACGTCCCCTCGGTGCTCGGCCAGAGCGAGCAGGCGGCCAAGGGACGGCTGTCGGACGCCGGCCTCGAACTGAAGGGCGTCGAGCGCGCCTACAGCGACACCGTCGACCGCGGCAAGGTGATCAACAGCGACCCGAAGTCGGCCGCCCGGATCCGGGGCAACGGCTCGGTGACACTCGTCGTCTCGCGCGGGCCCGAGATCGTGGAGGTGCCCGATGTCGAGGGCATCACGCTGGCCGAGGCCAGGCGGAAGCTGACGAAGGCGGGCCTGGTGCCCGGCATGACCACCAAGGAGTTCAGCGAGGACGCGGCGGCCGGTGAGGTGGTGCGGACGGATCCCGGGGCGGGCACCGAGCGCCACGCGGACAGCGCGGTCGCGATCGTGGTGTCCAAGGGCAGCCCGGTCGACGTCCCCGACGTCACCGGCCTCTCCGTCGAGGACGCCACCGACGCGCTGGACGAGGAGGGACTGAAGGCCAAGGTGCTGCCCGGCCGGGTGAACTCCCCCCAGGACGCGGGCGACATCGCCGAGCAGTCACCGGCCGAGGGCCAGGAGGCCGCCGAGGGCGACACCGTCACGCTGACGGTCTCCAAGGGCCCGCAGATGATCGATGTCCCGGACGTCACCGGAAAGAACGTCGACGACGCCCGCAGCGAGCTGGAGGACGCGGGCTTCGAGGTCAAGGTCGACCGCCCGTTCCTCTCCTTCAGCGACACGGTCGCGAGCCAGTCCGTCGACGGCGGCGACCGCGCCCCAGAGGGCAGCACCATCACCATCAAGACCAAGGGACTCTAGATCCGTATGCGCAACCCTGTCGGCGGCCATGTACCGGTGGCCGGCGGCCTCGCCAGGGCCGGCCTCCCGTACGCCCGCGAGATGGGCGCGGAGGCCGTCCAGGTCTTCGTCGCCAATCCGCGCGGCTGGGCGACCTCGCCCGGAAACCCGGCGCAGGACGAGCAGTTCCGCGCCGAGTGCGCCGCCGAGTCCGTGCCGGCGTACGTCCACGCCCCGTACCTGATCAATTTCGGCTCGCACACCGCGGCGACCGTCGAGAAGTCCGTGACCTCGCTGCGCCACTCCCTGCGCCGCGCCCGCGAGATCGGCGCCCTGGGCGTCGTGGTGCACACCGGCTCGGCGACCAACGGCCGGCCCCGCGAGGAGGCGCTGGCCCAGGTGCGCACCCATATGCGGCCTCTGCTGGACGAGCTGACGCACGACGACGACCCGTTCCTGCTGCTGGAGTCCACCGCCGGCCAGGGGTTCTCGCTCTGCTCGCGGACCTGGGACTTCGGCCCGTACTTCGACGCGCTCGACGCCCATCCGAAGCTCGGCATCTGCCTCGACACGTGCCACATCTTCGCGGCGGGACACGATCTGGCCGGTCCCGGCGGGATGGCGCAGACGCTGGACCTGCTGGTGGAGACGGTCGGCGAGGGCCGGCTGAAGCTGATCCACGCCAATGACTCCAAGGACGTGGCCGGAGCCCACAAGGACCGGCACGAGAACATCGGCGCGGGCCGCATCGGCGCGGAGCCGTTCCGGGAGCTGTTCTCCCATCCGGCCACCGAGGGCGTACCGCTGATCATCGAGACACCGGGCGGCAAGGAGGGCCACGCGGCGGACGTGGCCCGGCTGAAGGAGCTGCGCGGCCGGAGCTGATCGGGTCCTCCCTGGCGGAATACCCCAGGGGGGTATACGGTTCCTGTAGTCGACACGAACCGCTATCCGGCATTGGGGATCGACATGCAGGAGCACACGGAGCACGCACACCACGCGGGGCACACGGGGCACGTCCGGTGGGCGACGGCGGCCCAGGCCACCCTGCACTGCCTCACCGGATGCGCCATCGGTGAGGTGCTCGGCATGGTGATCGGCACGGCGTTGGGCTGGGGCAACCTGCCGACGATGGTCCTCGCGATCGCCCTGGCGTTCTTCTTCGGCTACACGCTGACCCTGCGGTCCATCCGGAAGGCCGGCGTCGACTTCCGTACGGCGTTCCGCGTCGCCCTCGCCGCCGACACGCTCTCCATCGCGGTGATGGAGCTGATCGACAACGGGCTGATCGCCCTGTGGCCCGGCGCGATGGACGCGACACTCGCGGACGCGCTGTTCTGGGGGACGCTCACCCTTTCGCTGGCCGTGGCCTTCATCGTCACCACACCGGTCAACAAGTGGCTGATCGGCCGCGGCAAGGGCCATGCCGTGGTGCACCAGTACCACCACTGAGGCGGCCCGGGGACCGGCAGGGGCCGGGGGTCAGAGCTCGGGGCCGTCCCCCGGCTCCTCCTGGTAGGAGTAGCGCTGTTCCTTCCACGGATCGCCGACGTTGTGATAGCCGCGCTCCTCCCAGAAGCCGCGGCGGTCGGCGGTCATGTACTCGACACCCCGGACCCACTTGGGGCCCTTCCAGGCGTACAGCTGCGGAACCACGAGCCGGAGCGGGAAGCCGTGTTCGGCGGTGAGCAGCTCACCGTCCTTGTGGGTGGCGAACAGGGCCCGCTCGGCGGTGAAGTCCTCGATCCTGAGGTTCGAGCTGAATCCGTACTCGGCCCAGACCATCACATGGGTGACATGGGGCGCGGGCGGCGCGAGCGCCACGACGTCGCGGACGAGCACCCCGCCCCACTCCGCGCCGAGCATGCTGAATTTCGTCACGCAGTGCAGATCGGCGACGACGGAGGAAAACGGCAGCGCCGAGAATTCCTGATGGTTCCAGCAGTGCTTGTCGCCGTCCGCCGTGGCACCGAAAACCCGGAATTCCCAGCGGTCGGGTTTGAACTTCGGCACCGGCCCGTAATGGGTGACCGGCCAGCCGCGCTGCAGTCGCTGTCCCGGCGGAAGCTCCGACTGCTCTGATGCGCGGTTTTCCCGGCTTTCCGGCTGACCCATGCCTCCATGGTGACAGACAGGCAGGGGTGGTCATGACCAGCACAGGGGCGTTTCGGGCAAACACTACTAAGCATGTACTTACTGGACGGCCACCGGGTGCGATGCGAAGATGCGGCCAACTTGCCCAGTTCACCGGTTGGAAGGAGCCTCTGCGATGCAGGGCGACCCCGAGGTCCTTGAGTTCCTGAACGAACAGCTGACCGCCGAATTGACTGCCATCAATCAGTATTTCCTGCATGCCAAGATGCAGGACAACTTCGGCTGGACGAAGCTCGCGAAGTACACCCGCTCCGAGTCGTTCGACGAGATGAAGCACGCCGAGATCCTGACCGACCGGATTCTCTTCCTCGAGGGACTGCCGAACTACCAGCGGCTCTTCCACGTACGCGTGGGCCAGACGGTCACCGAGATGTTCCAGGCGGACCGCCAGGTAGAGGTGGAGGCGATCGACCGCCTCAAGCGGGGCATCGAGCTGATGCGCGGCAAGGGCGACATCACGTCCGCGAACATCTTCGAGTCGATCCTGGCCGACGAGGAGCACCACATCGACTATCTCGACACCCAGCTGGAACTGGTCGAGAAGCTCGGTGAGCCGCTCTACATCGCGCAGCTGATCGAGCAGCCGGACAGTTGACCGGCACGGGGCACACCGGGCTCGTATCCGTGGCCCGCCACGCTCAGGCGGCTTCGGGGAACCCGGCCGCCGGTGGGAGAGCGGAGCCGGTACCGGGGGCGACACCTGGTTCCGGAGCGGTGCCGGGCGGCTGCTTCTGGCCGAGCAGTTCACGGCGCGGACAGGCGCCGCGGCCGAGCATCGCCTGGATGGTGCGGACGCAGCCACCGCAGTCGGTCCCCGCCTTGCAGGCGGAGGCTATCTGGCGGGGCGTACAGGCGCCGGCTTCCGCATGCTTCTTGACCTGCTGCTCCGTAACGCCGAAGCACGAGCAGACGTACACGCGGTTTCACCTCCCGGCGGGATGGGTCGTGGCGGCCGCCCCGATAATCGGTGAGGCTAACCTAACCTTACCCGCCGCTCAAGAGCGGTAGAAGCCCCGGAACGCCCAGTGGGGCACGGATCACATCGATCCGTGCCCCACAGTCGTACGCGCGCTACCAGCGGTGATGCCTACTGATCCCGGTACATCTCGGCGACCAGGAACGCGAGGTCCAGCGACTGGCTGCGGTTGAGCCGCGGGTCGCAGGCCGTCTCGTAACGCTGGTGCAGATCGTCCACGAAGATCTCGTGGCCGCCGCCGACGCACTCGGTGACGTCGTCACCGGTGAGCTCGACGTGGATGCCGCCCGGGTGGGTGCCGAGGCCCTTGTGCACCTCGAAGAAGCCCTTGACCTCGTCCAGGACGTCGTCGAAGCGGCGGGTCTTGTGGCCGGACGCGGCCTCGAAGGTGTTGCCGTGCATCGGGTCGGTGACCCAGGCGACGGTGGCACCGGAGGCGGTGACCTTCTCGACCAGCTCGGGGAGCTTGTCGCGGACCTTGTCGGCGCCCATCCGGACGATGAAGGTCAGCCGGCCGGGCTCGCGCTCGGGGTCGAGGCGGTCGATGTAGCCGAGCGCCTCGTCGACGGTGGTCGTCGGGCCGAGCTTGATGCCGATGGGGTTGCGGATCTTCGAGGCGAACTCGATGTGCGCGCCGTCCATCTGGCGGGTGCGCTCACCGATCCACACCATGTGACCCGAGGTGTCGTACAGCTCGCCGGTGCGCGAGTCGGTACGGGTCAGCGCCGACTCGTAGTCCAGCAGCAGGCCCTCGTGCGAGGCGTAGAACTCGACGGCCTTGAACTCGGCCGGGTCCGTGCCGCACGCCTTCATGAAGTTCAGCGCGCTGTCGATCTCGCGGGCCAGGGCCTCGTAGCGCTGGCCGGACGGGGACGACTTCACGAAGTCCTGGTTCCAGGCGTGCACCTGGCGCAGGTCGGCGTAACCGCCGGTGGTGAAGGCGCGGACGAGGTTCAGCGTGGAAGCGGACGCGTGGTACATCTGCTTCAGCCGGTCCGGGTCCGGGACGCGCTCGGCCTCGGTGAAGGCGAAGCCGTTGACGGAGTCGCCGCGGTAGGTCGGCAGGGTCACGCCGTCGCGGGTCTCGGTCGACTTGGAGCGGGGCTTGGAGTACTGGCCGGCGATCCGGCCCACCTTGACGACGGGCACGGAGGCCGCGTAGGTGAGGACGGCGCTCATCTGGAGCAGCGTCTTCAGCTTGGCGCGGATGTGCTCGGCCGACACGGCGTCGAAGGCCTCGGCGCAGTCACCGCCCTGAAGCAGGAACGCCTCGCCCTTGGCGACGGCTCCCATGCGGGCGCGCAGCTGGTCGCACTCGCCCGCGAAGACGAGCGGCGGATACGACGCGAGGTCCGCGAGTACATCGCGCAGCGCCTCGGAGTCGGGGTACTCGGGCTGCTGCGCCGCGGGAAGGTCTCGCCAGGTGTTGCCACCGGCGACGGAGGTATTGGCGTTCACGGTCACGGGTCCCACATTACGGGGTCGTGTCGACTGCTTTTCCTGGTGCTCAGTCACTGAGACGGACGGCGCGGCGCGGTCAGTGACGAGGGGCACAGCCGGGCTGCTAGCCTCACGCTTTTCGGACTCGGACAAGTGGACAGCTGGGGGTGGGGATTTGAAGCGGAACCATCGCAGGGATCTCAAGAAGAGAAGAGTGCTCTACGGGGTGGGGGCAGCGGTCGTGGCGACCGCGACGATCGGCACGGTCGCCATGGCGTCGCAGGACACCGTGACGGGCGACGGCAAGCCGGTCCCGGCGGCCGCCGCGCTGCAGACGCAGTTCAAGGACGCGGCGCGCGAGTTCGACGTACCGCAGAGCGTGCTGATGGCGGTCTCGTACCGCCAGACGCTGTGGGAGAGCCACGACGGCGAGCCGAGCACCAGCGGCGCGTACAACGTCATGGGGCTCACCCGGGTGACGCCGAAGGACGTCGTCCAGCCGGCCGGCAAGGAGCGCCTCGCGCACCTCGACATGAGCGGCAGCCCCGAGATCTCGCGCAAGTTCGACGCCGCCGAGGCGCTGCGGAACCTGCCCGGGGAAGCCGTCGCCACCGACGACCCGCGGCTCCACACCCTGGACAAGGCCGCCGGTCTCATCGACGCCGGCACCGACGCGGTCCGCGACAGCACCGAGCAGAGCATTCGTGCGGGCGCGGCGCTGCTGGCCGAGTACCAGCGGCAGGCGACCGGATCGCTGCCGGACAGCCCGGGTGAGTGGTACCCCGCGGTGGCCCGTTTCAGCCAGTCGACGGACACGAAGGGCGCCGATCTCTTCGCCGAGCGGGTCTTCGACTCGATCAGGACGGGTGAGCGGCAGCTCACCACGGAGGGCCAGCAGGTCACGCTGCCCGCCGACCCCTCCGTCGAACCGGTCAAGCCGTCGAAGGTTCCGCTCGCGCCCGCCGCCACGGGCACGGCCACGACGAAGGCCGCGGCCGCCACGCCGGAGTGCCCGTCCGGCCTGAACTGCAACTTCGTCCCGGCCGAGGACCCGAAGACCGGCACGCGGAACTACAGCCTGGCCGACCGGCCCGCGGGCGGGTTCGGCATCCGCCAGATCGTGATCCACGACACCGAGGGCAGCTACCAGGGCTCGGTCGACACGTTCCAGAACTCCGCGAACGGTGTCAGCACGCACTACCTGGTCCGCGCCTCGGACGGCCTGGTCACCCAGATGGTCGAGAACAAGAACCTGGCGTGGCACGCGGGCAACTGGTCGCTCAACATGCACTCCATCGGCGTGGAGCACGAGGGCTACGCCATCAAGGCGGGTACCTGGTACACCGAGCCGCAGTACGAGTCCTCCGCGGCCCTGGTGAAGTACCTCGCGGCCAAGTACGACATCCCGCTGGACCGTGAGCACGTCATCGGCCACGACGAGGTGCCCGGAGCGCTGGACGCCAATGTCGCCCCGATGCACTGGGACGCGGGCCCGTTCTGGGACTGGAACCACTACATGTCGCTGATGGGCGCCCCGACCGGTGCCAGTGGCGCGGGCGGCCCGGTCAAGGCCGGCCAGGTGGTCCGGGTGGTGCCCCCGTTCACCACGGCCAACCAGCCGGAGCTGACGTACAACGGCAGCGCCGTCGCCAAGCGGCCGGCGAACTTCGGCTACCTCTACACCTCGCCCTCGACGACGTCGGCCAGGATCACCGACCCGTACATCCCGAACGTGAAGGCCACGGACGGCCCGAACTGGGGCAACAAGGTCGTCGCGGGCGGCGAGTACGTCGTGGCCGAGGCCCGGAACGACTGGACGGCGATCTGGTACGGCGGGCAGAAGGCGTGGTTCTCCAACCCGGGCGGGCAGTTCACCGCCCGCGTCGCCGGCACCGCCCCGACCGTGCTGAAGGCGAAGGCCGGATCCACGCCACGGCTCTACGGCCGTTCGTTCCCCGAGGCCTCGGCCTACGACGGGACCGGCGCCACCGCGCCGACGGACAGCCCCGACTACCTGTCGAAGTACAAGCTGCCCAGCGGGCAGGCGTACGTGAAGGCCGGGGACGAGGTCCAGGGCGACGACTACTTCGGCTCCTCGCAGACCCGCGTCGTGGGCACCGAGCTGTACACCCCGGTCCGCTACAACCACCGCATCGCCTGGGTGAAGTCGAGCGACGTCCAGCAGGCGAGCGCCACCGTCCCGGATGCCGGGACGGACCGCTACAACATGATCGGCCGGGACAGCAAGGGCGACGTCTGGCAGTACCAGGGCACCGGCAGCGCCACGTCCCCGTACTACAAGCGCTACCTCATGGGCTACGGCTGGCAGAACTACACCGCCATCACCGCGATGACCGCGATGCGTGCCGACGGCACGGGTGACATCACGGCCCGCGACAAGGACGGCGTGCTCTGGTACTACCGGGGCAGCGGCAACCCGGACAAGCCGTACCTGGCACGCCTCAAGGTCGGCAGCGGCTGGAACCAGTACGACGGCATCTGGGGCATGCGCGACCTGGACGGGGACGGCAAGGCGGACATGATCGCCCGCAACGGCTCCGGGGTGATCTATTTCTACAAGGGAACGGGTGACCCGGCGAAGCCCTTCGCGCCCAAGGCGCAGATCGGCACCGGCTGGCAGATCTACGACGCCCTCGTCTCCACCGGCGATCTGAACGGTGACGGCAAGGCCGACTTCGTGGCGCGGGACAAGTCCGGGGTGCTCTGGATCTACACGGGTACCGGCAGCGCCGCCGCACCGTATGCCAAGCGGGTGCAGATCGGTTCCGGCTGGGGCGCCTACAAGCTGATGCTGGGTCCGAGCGACCTCGACCGGGACGGCATCGGGGACCTGGTCGGTGTGAACGGATCAGGAGTGCTCTGGTACTACAAGGGCACCGGCAACGCGGCCGAGCCCTTCGCCGCCAAGGCGCAGGTCGGCACCGGCTGGCAGATCTACGACTCGCTGTTCTGAGACCCGCGGTTGCGGGCCGGGCCGAGTCGACCGGACAGGAGGCCCGTTCCATCCATCGGGTGGGGCGGGCCTCCTCGTGCCCGGTCGTGGGTTATGGTTCGGGCATGTTCGCGCACTCGACCCGTAACTGGTGGTGGACCGCTCATCCGGCGGCCCACTGACTGCGCGTACCAGAAAGACGCAGAGGCCGCCCGAGGGGCGGCCTTTTCCGTTTCCACGGGCCGTTCCTCCCAGCTGATTCCACTGGAAGGAACACTCCGCATGACACCGCATCCGGCACCGCACACGCTCGTCGAGAGACTTCTGGACGAGGACTGCCCGCCCTTCGCCCTGCTCCGCAGGCGTACCCCCGGCCATGACCACGACACCGTCGAGGTGCTGATCGGCGAGGTGCGGGAGGTGGACCGGCTCGCGGACCTCCCGGTCGGTGAGCGGCCCTCGCTCGCCATGGTGCCGTTCCGCCAGATCGCCGAGCGCGGTTTCGACGTACGGGACGACGGGACGCCGCTGGCCGTACTGGTCGCGGACGAGACGTACACGCTGCCGCTCGACGCGGCGCTGGAGCTGCTCCCCGCGCACGAGGTACGGGTCCAGGACGGCGCGTTCGATGTCGCCGACGAGGAGTACGCGGGGACCGTCCGACGGGTCGTCGAGGACGAGATCGGCCGGGGCGAGGGCGCGAACTTCGTCATCCGGCGGACCTTCCGGGGCGAGATCCCGGGGTTCGGGAGGGCGGACGCGCTGGCGCTGTTCCGGCGGCTGCTGGCGGGTGAGCGGGGCGCGTACTGGACGTTCGTCGTGCACACGGGGGACAGGGCGCTGGTCGGCGCCAGCCCCGAGGTGCACGTGCGGATGTCCGGCGGGACCGTCGTGATGAATCCGATCAGCGGTACCTACCGCTACCCCGCCGAAGGGCCGTCCGCCGAGGGTCTGCTGGCCTTCCTCGGCGACCGCAAGGAGACCGAGGAGCTCTCCATGGTGGTCGACGAGGAACTCAAGATGATGTGCACGGTGGGCGACATGGGCGGGGTGGTGATCGGCCCCCGGCTCAAGGAGATGGCCCATCTCGCGCACACGGAGTACGAGTTGCGCGGGCGCTCCTCGCTGGATGTGCGCGAGGTGCTGAAGGAGACCATGTTCGCGGCGACGGTCACCGGCTCCCCCGTGCAGAACGCCTGCCGGGTCATCGAGCGGTACGAGCCCGGCGGGCGCGGCTACTACGCGGGGGCGCTGGCCCTGCTGCGGCAGGGACCCGACGGGGCGCAGACACTGGACTCACCGATCCTGATCCGGACCGCCGACATCTCGGCGGGCGGGCAGCTCCGGGTGCCGGTCGGGGCGACGCTGGTGCGCCACTCCGATCCGGAGAGCGAGGTCGCGGAGACCCATGCCAAGGCGGCCGGGGTGCTGACCGCGCTCGGCGTGCTGCCTGGCCGGCCGAGGACCGGGGGCGCGCTGCCGCGACTGGCCGGGGACCCGCGGGTGCGGGCGGCTCTGGACGCCAGGCGGGACGGGCTCGCGCCGTTCTGGCTGCGGATGCAGGAGCGCACCGACGAGCTGTCCGGCCATGCGCTGGTGATCGACGGCGAGGACACGTTCACCGCGATGCTGGGGCATCTGCTGCGCGCCTCGGGTCTCGACGTGTCGGTGCGCCACTACGACGAGCCGGGGCTGCGCGAGGCCGTACGGGCGCACGAGGGGCCGGTGGTGCTGGGCCCCGGGCCGGGGAATCCGGGCGATCCCGACGACCCGAAGATGCGGCTGCTGCGGGAGCTGGCGGCGGAGCTGGTCCGGGACCACCGGCACGGGCTCCTTGGGGTGTGCCTGGGCCATGAGCTGATCGCGGCGGAACTGGGTCTTGAGATCGTCCGCAAGGCGGTGCCGTACCAGGGTGCGCAGACCGGGATCGAGCTGTTCGGGCGGCCGGAGACGGTCGGCTTCTACAACAGTTTCACCGCGCGCTGCGACGACGCCGTGGTCAGCGAGCTGGCGGCGCACGGCATCGAGGCGAGCGTGGACGGGGCGACCGGGGAGCTGCACGCGCTGCGCGGGGACGGTTTCGCCTCGGTGCAGTTCCACCCGGAGTCGGTGCTGACGCTGCGCGGGGCGGCGATCGTGGGCGAACTGCTGGCGGGGCTGCCGGTGCGCGGCTGAGCCGGCCGCCCGGGTCCGCCGGAATCAGGACCCGGGCGGTGCCGGGACCAGGACGTTGTCGCTGCGGCGGCGGGCCAGGTAGTCGTCGACGTTCCGGACGGTGGCCTCGATGATCTGGCCCACCGCGTCCTCGGTGTAGTACGCCTGGTGCGAGGTGACGATGACGTTCGGGAAGGTGACGAGACGGGCCAGGGTGTCGTCGTCGATGCCCTCCAGGGACTTGTCGAGGAAGAAGAGCCCGGCCTCGGCCTCGTACACGTCGAGGCCGACGCCGAGGAACCGGCCGGCCCGCAGCTCCCCGACCAGGGCGGTGGTGTCGACGAGTCCGCCGCGGCTGGAGTTGATCAGGATCGCGTCGTCCTTCATCCGGGCCAGGGCGCCCTTGCCGATGACGTGGTGGGTCGAGGGCAGCAGCGGGACGTGCAGGCTGATCAGGTCGGACTCGGCGAGGAGCTGCTCCTTGTCGACGTAGCGCATGCCCAGTTCGACGCAGGCCGGGTTCTCCGCGACGTCCCAGCCGAGCAGATTCATGCCGAAGCCGTGGGCGATCCGGGTGAAGGCCTCGCCGATCTTTCCGGTGCCGACGACGCCGGCGGTGCGGCCGTGCATGTCCCGGCCGAGGAGCCCGTCGAGGCGGAAGTCGAAGTCGCGGGTGCGGCTCGCGGCCCGGATGACACGGCGGTTGACCGCCATGGCGAGGGTCCAGGCGAATTCGGCGACGGAATAGGGCGAGTAGTACGAGACCCGGGCGACGCGCATGGCGAGGCGCTCGGCGACGTCCAGGTCGATGTTGTTGAAGCCGGTGGAGCGCTGGGCGATCATCTGCGTGCCGCCGGCCGCCAGGGTCTGCAGGACGCCGCTGCCCAGGTCGGCGTTGACGCTGGTGGAGATGATCTCGTAGCCGGCCGCGATGGGCGCGGTGTCCCGGTTCAGGAAGACGTCCAGGCAGCGGACCTCGTGCTTCCCGGCGAAGGCTTTCTCGATCAGCGGCTTCTCGTCGGACTGCACGCCGAAGGCCAGGATCTCCACTGCGTCTCCCGTGACTGGTGCGGGCGGGGTGCCGGGTCCGTACGCACGGGGGTGCGGGCGGACCCGGCCGGTCCGGTCGTCGCGAATATAACGACCTGGTGTGCGATCGGGAGCCCGCTCCCTATCGTGCACCAGGTCGTAAGGCCGGGACGCCCGGCACGCCGCCCGGATCTCAGCCGAAGAAGACCCCCACCTCCGCGTAGAGCGCCGGGTCGACCGTCTTGAGCCGGGCGGTCGCCTCCGCGATCGGCACCCGCACGATGTCCGTGCCGTTCAGGGCGACCATCTTCCCGAAGTCGCCGTCGTGCACGGCTTCGATGGCGTGCAGGCCGAACCGGGTGGCCAGCCAGCGGTCGAAGGCGCTGGGCGTGCCGCCGCGCTGGACGTGGCCCAGGACGGTGGTCCTGGCCTCGTTGCCGGTGCGGCGCTCGATCTCCTTGGCCAGCCATTCGCCGACCCCGGAGAGACGGACATGGCCGAAGGAGTCCTGCGACCCGTCCTTGAGGACCATCTCGCCCTGCGCGGGCATGGCCCCCTCGGCGACCACCACGATCGGGGCGTAGCTCGCCCGGAACCGGGAGGTCACCCAGGCGCAGACCTGGTCGACGTCGAAGCGCTGCTCCGGGATGAGGATGACGTTGGCGCCGCCCGCCAGTCCCGAGTGGAGCGCGATCCACCCGGCGTGGCGGCCCATCACCTCGACGACGAGGACCCGCATATGGGACTCGGCCGTGGTGTGGAGCCGGTCGATGGCCTCGGTCGCGATGCCGACGGCCGTGTCGAAACCGAAGGTGTAGTCGGTGGCGGACAGGTCGTTGTCGATGGTCTTGGGAACGCCGACGCAGTGGATGCCGTGTTCGTCGGACAGGGTCGCCGCCACCCCGAGGGTGTCCTCGCCGCCGATCGTGACGAGTGCGTCGACCTCGTACCTGTCGAGGTTGTCCCGGATCCGGCGGACGCCGTGGTCCGCCTTGAGCGGGTTGGTGCGTGAGGAACCGAGGATGGTGCCGCCGCGTGGCAGGATGCCGCGCACCGCCGGGATGGAGAGCGGGACCGTCACACCCTCGAGCGGTCCGCGCCAGCCGTCCCGGAATCCGATGAAGTCGTAGTCGTACTCCTGCACGCCCTTGCGGACTATGGCGCGGATGACCGCGTTGAGCCCGGGGCAGTCGCCGCCCCCGGTCAGTACTCCGACCCGCATGAAAGCATCCCTTCGCCGAAGTGAGCCCATGTGACACCCAGCCTAAGGGTGATCCAGGTCACTCCGGGAAGGGTCGGACGGTCAAATTCCGTGCAATATGCGGGAATTGATCTCAGATGTCGTCGAGTCCCCGCTCGATGGCGTACCGCACCAGCTCCACCCGGTTGTGCAGCTGGAGCTTGCCCAGGGTGTTCTGGACGTGGTTCTGGACCGTGCGGTGGGAGATGACCAGCCGTTCGGCGATCTGCTTGTACGAGAGTCCCTTGGCGACCAGCCGCAGCACCTCGGTCTCCCGTTCGGTGAGCTCCGGGGCCTTCGGCTCGTCGGACGCCACGGGTGCGGGTTCGGAGGCCAGCCTGCGGTACTCGCCGAGCACCAGCCCGGCGAGGCCGGGGGTGAAGACGGGATCGCCGGCCGCGGTGCTCCGGACCGCCTCGGTCAGCTCCTGGGTGCTCGCCGACTTGAGCAGATAGCCGGTGGCGCCGGACTTGACCGCCTCCAGCACGTCGGCGTGCTCGCCGCTCGCGGAGAGCACCAGGACCCGCAGCCCGGGGTGCGAGCCGACGAGCTCCTTGCAGACCTGGACGCCCGGCATCCCGGGCAGATTGAGGTCGAGGACGAGGACGTCGGGGCGGACGGCCCCGGCCCGGCGGACCGCCTGCGGGCCGTCGCCCGCGGTCGCCACCACGTCGAACCCGGACTCCGCGAGGTCGCGGGCGACGGCGTCGCGCCACATCGGGTGGTCGTCGACCACCATCACCCTGATGGGCAGCCGTTCTGCCGCCGCGCCCTGGTCGTGCTCCGCACTCATCGGACCGAACCCGCCTTCCCCCGTGAAATCTTCGGAACCTTCAATTCGACCTCGGTGCCCTGACCGGGCACCGAGATCAGCTCTGCCGTGCCGCCCAGTTCGGCCAGCCGGCCGCGTATCGACAGGGCGACGCCGAGGCGCCCCTCGCCCTCGGCCTGGGCGAGCCGTCCCTCCGGGATGCCCGGCCCGTCGTCCCGGACCGTGACGATCACCTCGTGCGGCCAGTCCTCGACCAGGATCCAGGCCTGGGCGTTCTCTCCCGCGTGCACCCGGACATTGTCCAGGGCGGCGCCGACCGCGGCCGCCAGCTCCGTCGCCGCCGCGGGCGCGAGCAGCACCGGGGCGCCGGGCTCCGCGAAGCTGACCCGGGAGCCGGCGTGCGGGGCGAGCAGGGCGCGCAGATCGGTCACGCCCGGCGCGCCGGGCTCGTCGTCGTCGGTCTCGACGGTCCGCACCACGGCGCCCTCGGCGGCGTCCTCGGAAACCCGGGTGGGCGGCACCAGGCCGCTGGAGACCAGGGTGCGCAGGGCGACCTCCTGCTCCCCGGCCATCCGGCCCAGCTCGGCGGCCTCGCCGCCGATCGCCGTACCGCGGCGCTGCACCATCGCCAGGACCTGGAGCACGCTGTCGTGGATGTCGCGGGCCAGCCGTTCCCGTTCCCGGGTGGCGGCCTCGATCTCCAGGGCACGGGCGAGGGTGCGCTCACTGGCGCGGGCCACCTCGACGACGTAACCGATCGCGATGGAGGCGACCCAGACCAGCAGGACGTTGTGCAGGGTGTCGCGGCTGGGTTCGGCGCGCTCGACGATGTTGGCGGCGGCGACGAAGCTGGAGGCGAAGGCCGCCCAGCGCCAGCCGCCCTTGATCGCGAAGGCCAGGACGGACCCCGCGGTCCAGATCGACGGCAGGGTCGGACCGTCGACGTGCTGGGCCTGGAAGTCGGCGAGCGGGGTGAGGAGGATGCCGGCGAGGGCGAGGGTGAGGTCGGCGCCGAGGAAGCGCTTGGTGCAGGCCACCGCGCCGGCGACCTTCGGCAGGGTGGCGAGCGTCCAGACGGCCATGACCGTCAGGAAGGCGATGGCCACCCACGGCCGGTCGTACTTGTCGCGCCCGAAGACGGCGAGCAGGATCGCGTAGAGCATCGTCAGAATGCGGTACGCGGTCAGCGCACGCCACAGCGGCTGCTCGACCGACATCCGCACGACCCGCACGCGCTTGGCCATCTTCTTCTCCCCCACCCCGGACGGACCGGCGCGCGCTCAGGCGCCGCCGCGGTCCTCGTCCGTACCCTGCTGCTCGTCCCGGCCGCCGGACGCGGCCTGCTTGGCGGCCTCCGAGCGCCGCTTCGCCTCCTCCGCGATCTGCTGCTTGGCGGCGGTCGCGTAGATGTCGACGTACTCCTGCCCGGAGAGCCTCATGATCTCGTACATCACCTCGTCGGTGACCGAGCGCAGGATGAAGCGGTCGCCCTCCATGCCGTGGTACCGGCTGAAGTCGAGCGGCTTGCCGATCCTGATCCCCGGGCGCATCAGCTTGGGCATCACCTGGCCGGGCGGCTGGATCTTCTCCGTGTCGATCATCGCGACGGGGATCACCGGCGCCCCGGTCGCGAGCGCCACCCGGGCGAGCCCGCCGGGCTTGCCCCGGTAGAGGCGGCCGTCGGGCGAGCGGGTGCCCTCCGGGTAGATGCCGAAGAGGCCGCCGCTCTCGATCACCTCGATGCCGGCCTTGATCGCCGCCTCGCCGGCGCCCCGGGCGCCGGAGCGGTCCACCGGGAGCTGGCCGACGCCCTTGAAGAAGGCGGCGGTCAGCTTGCCCTTGACGCCGGGCGCGGTGAAGTACTCGGCCTTGGCGATGAAGGTGACCTTGCGGTCCAGGACGGCGGGCAGGAAGAAGGAGTCGGAGAACGACAGATGGTTGCTCGCGAGGATCGCGGGTCCCTGCGCGGGAATGTTCTCCAGGCCCTCCACCCACGGCCTGAACGCGACCTTCAACGACCCGCCGATGGAGAACTTCATAGCGCCGTAGATCAACTCGGGTGCCTCCAGTGTGCTGTCCGGCAGACCTCAGGGCCTGCCCGGCGGCTCGCGGCCGGGGTCGCGACGTCCGGCACGGCGCCTCCCCCTGTCCGGCTGCGATCCCCCGGACAGACCCTAACCCGTGCCGCCGTCCGTGCTCCCGCCCGGCACGGACCGGGGTACCCGGCCGTTGCCGGTGACGGCCCTGGTCGGTGTCGGCCCGGTCGCGTACGGTGAAGTAATCCTTCCGCACTCCCCCTTTCGCTCCCCTCCGAGCCTCACGAACAGGAGACCCCGGTGCCGGTCCTTCCTGGAGCCGAGCCGTTCCGCCACGAGGGCGGAGAGGTCGGCGTCCTCCTCTGTCACGGATTCACCGGTTCCCCGCAGTCGCTGCGCCCCTGGGCCGACTACCTGGCCGAGCGCGGGCTCACGGTGTCGCTGCCGCTCCTCCCCGGGCACGGCACCCGCTGGCAGGACATGCAGGTGACCGGCTGGCAGGACTGGTACGCGGAGGTGGACCGGGAGCTGCGGTCGCTGCTGGAGCGGTGTTCCCAGGTCTTCGTCTTCGGTCTCTCCATGGGCGGAGCCCTCGCGCTGCGGCTCGCGGCGAAGCACGGTAACGCGGTCCGGGGGCTGGCGCTCGTCAACCCGGCCAACAAGGTGCACGGCCTCGCGGCGCACGCGCTGCCGGTCGCCCGCCATCTGGTGCCGACGACGAAGGGCCTGGCCGGCGACATCGCGCTGGAGGGTTCCGAAGAGGTCGGCTACGACCGGGTGCCGCTGCACGCGGCGCACTCGGTACGGAAGTTCTTCCGGCTGGTCGACGCCGAACTGCCCCAGGTGACCCAGCCGGTCCTGCTGCTGCACAGCCCGCAGGACCATGTCGTGCCGCCCGCCGACTCGGCCCGGATCCTGAGCCGGGTCTCCTCCACGGACGTCGAGGAGATCCTCCTGGAACAGAGCTACCACGTGGCGACGTTGGACCACGATGCGGAGCGGATCTTCGACGAGAGCTATTCGTTCATCGGCCGCCTCGCTCCGAGCGTCGGGAAGAAGGGGAGCACGTCCGGTGGCTGAGCACAACGCGGATCGCGCGGGCGGCGAGGAGGAGCGCGAGCCGCTCCCCGCCGAGGGAGCGGCCGTCCCCGATGACGGCGGCGCGCCCCCGTCGGAGGCCCCGGGCATCGCCCAGGGCGGCGACGGGGAGCGGCCGGTCGACGAGGAGGCCGTCTGGGAGGCGATCGTCGCGGGGTACGGCGACGAGCCGCCGGACCCGCCGGGCGCCAGGCCGTTCCGGTCCATCGAGGATGTCGCGCTGCTGGAGGACGGTCCGCTGACCGCCCTGGATCCGGACAAGGGCATCGGCAAGCGGCCGCCCAAGCCGCCGGAGAAGCCGCTCGGCAGCTCGGTGGTGTTCGCGCCCGGCGTCGGCAACGGCCCGCGCGACTACGAGCCGGCGGAGCCGGCCGCGGGTGACACGGACGACGGGGACGACGGCGGCGAGGGGCACTTCGTGCCGCCGGAGCCGCCACCGCTGCCGGAGGCCGACGTCACGGCGAAGTTCGCGTGGCTGGCGGTGATCGGCGGACCGGTCCTGCTGCTGCTCGCGGTGCTGCTCCAGTGGGAGATGACCTGGTGGCTGACGACGGTCTGCGTCGGCGGCTTCCTGGGCGGCTTCGTGACGCTGGTGGCGCGGATGGAGCACGACGACGAGGACGGCGACGACCCCGGCCGCGGCGCGGTGGTCTGAGCCGCCCTACGGCGTACCGGCCGCGGGCACCCGCAGCGCGGCCAGCACCGGCAGGTGGTCCGTCGCGGCCGGCAGGTCGCCCTCGGCCACGCCGGGCAGCCCGGCCGGGACACCGCAGCCGAGCACCTCGATGCCCCGGGTCGCGAAGACCGCGTCGATCCGCTTGCGCGGCTCGTGCGGCGGGAAGGTGTGCTCGCCGCCCCGCGGCCGTACGGTCCAGCAGTCCTGGAGCCGCCCGGCCAGCCGCCGGAACGCCTGCCCGCTCGGGACCTCGTTGAGGTCGCCGCCCACCACGGCGTGCTCGACCCCCATCGCGTCCAGCCGGTCGAGCAGCGCCTCCGCCTGGGCGAGGCGCTCCTCGCGCTGGAGGCTCAGATGGCAGCTCAGCACGCCGATCCGGGTGCCCGCGATCCGGACGACCGCGGTGGCGAAGCCCCTGCGGTGCAGTCCGGGGGTGAGCGGCAGCAGGACGTCCTCGGTGCGCTCCACCGTGGCGCGCAGCGAGCAGAGCAGCAGTGGTCCGGCCGCGGTGGCTCCGCCGCCGAGGATCACCAGATCGGTGGCGGCGGCGAGCCGGGCGGCGCGCTTGCGCCAGCGGAAGAAGCGCGGCGCCTCCTGGACGAGGACCAGATCGGGGGCGCAGCCGCGGATCACCCGGGCCAGCGCCGCACGGTCGTCGCGCATCGACCGGATGTTGTAGCTGAGCACTCTGATGACGGCCGAGCCGTCCTGCTCGGTACGGGATTCTGGCAGCGACATCATGGCCATGGCGCTCACGATACGACGGACGCCCGCCGCTCCCCGAGAGGGGCGCGACGGGCGTCCGTCATGTCCGTGGTACCTGGGTGGATCAGCCCTGCCGGGCCAGGTCCGCCGCGCCCACCAGCCCGGCCTTGCCGCCCAGTTGGGCCGCGAGAACCTGGGCGTGCGGACGCCACTCGCCGCCGATCAGCCAGCGCCGGAACGACTTGCGGATCGGGTCGAGGACCAGATCGCCCTCGTCCGAGACGCCGCCGCCGACGATGAAGGCGGACGGGTCGAAGAGCGAGGCGAGGTCGGCCAGTCCCGCGCCGGCCCAGCGGGCCAGCTCGCGGAACGAGTCGACGGCCACCGGGCAGCCCTGCCGGGCGGCCTCACTGATGTGCTTGCCCTCGATGCCCTCGACCGTGCCGTCGCCGAGCGACAGCAGGATCGTGGCGTTCTCGGGGGTGGCGTTGGCCCGCTGCTTCGCGTACCGGACGAGCGCCCGCCCGGAGGCGTACTGCTCCCAGCAGCCCTGGCTGCCGCAGCCGCAGAGCAGACCGTCCGGGACGACCCGGATGTGGCCGAACTCGGCGGCCACGCCGAAGCGTCCGCGGCGCAGCTTGTTGCCGATGATGATGCCGCCGCCGAGGCCGGTGCCGAGCGTGATGCAGATGACGTCCTCGTGGCCCTGGCCCGCGCCGAAGCGGTACTCGCCCCAGGCCGCCGCGTTGGCGTCGTTCTCGACGACCACGGGGAGGCCGACGCGCTGCTCGACCTTGTCCTTGAGCGGCTCGTGCCGCCAGTTGACGTTCGGTGCGAACAGCACCGTGGCACGCTTGTCGTCGACGTATCCTGCCGCGCCGATGCCGACCGCCTCGATCGCGTGCCCCTCGCTGGCACCGGACACCGCCGCCGCGATCGCGTCCACGATGCCTTCGGCCGTCGGCGGGGTCGGCACCTTGAAGGTTGAGAGGATGTGGCCCTCTTCGTCGACCACTCCAGCTGCGATCTTCGTGCCGCCGATATCGACGCCGATGGTGAGTCCCATGAATCCCTCAGTTTCGGTCGAGCCCCGCTGGGGCAACCGTACCCGAGGCCGGGCCCCGCCCTGTCGGCGCCGGTCAGTCCAGGTCGATCTGCTCGCCCGTGCCGGGCCCCTCGTCTCGGGGGTCGGTGGCGTCGTCCGCCTTCTTCTCGGTGCCCGCGGGGTCCCCCGCGCCCTGGGTCCAGCGGCGTTCCTGGCCCTCGACGGCCGAACGGTAGGCGGCGAGCAGTTCGCCGCCGGCCGCGGCGATGTGATCGAAAACGTCGGGGTTGCGCTCGATGACGGGTTCGACCGCGGACTTCGCCTGCTTGATGACCTGCTGGACCGCGCCCTGGGCCGCCATGCCGAAGAGCGGCGACTGGAGGGACGAGACCTTGTCGGCCACGGCGTCCATCAGCTTGCGCAGCTCCTCGGCCGCGGAGCCGGGCGGCGGACCGTACTCGGCACGGCGGCGGGCCTTCTCGGCGGCGAGATCCTCGGCGCAGGCCTGCGCCCACGCGTCGTCGTCGGCGGGACGATCGGTGGCTTCGCTCATGGCGGACTCCTGCGACGTGGGTGGCCGGCGGCCCGGCACACGGGACCCGTACCTACGACGGTACCCGAACGGGGGTAAGGCGTTCAGCTCGTCCTGGGCCACAGGTCCGCGTCGGGCGTGAACCGGACACGCAGCACGCCGTCGGTGAGCGAGGCGCCGGAGACGGTGCAGCGGCGCAGCGCGGACTCCAGGGGCACGATGCGGTGGAACGGGCCGACGGTGAGCAGGAGTTCGTTGCCGCGGCGGACCAGCTGGAGGTCCTTCTTGACCGCTCCGGGCAGCCGCAGGCACCAGATCAGTATTCCGTCCGGGCCGTCGCCACCCTCGGGACCGTCCGGCGCGCCGGACTCCTCGATCCACCAGGGGTTCTCGGCCCGGCCGGTCCCCCGGTCGGCCACGGCCACGGCCGGCGCGGCGTCCCCGCCGGTCAGGGCGGTCAGGTCGGCGGAGCCCTGCGGGTCACGGCCCAGGTGCGGCACCTCCACCGGCGGGGCCTCGGCGGCCCACTCCTCGCGCCAGTGGTCGAGGCACTTCTCCTGCTGTGCGGCGAGCGCCGCGAACCAGGGGTCCGGGGAGTGCCGGGGCAGCACCCGGTTGGCCACCAGGGCGTCGACACGCACTCCCTGGAGGGCGAGTCCGGTCCGGACGGTACGCAGCGCGTCCTCGGCGGACGGGCCCGGTTCGGCGACCAGCCGGAGCGTGGTGGCGCGGTCCTCGATGAGCGCCTGGACGGCGGCCAGTTCGGCGTCGCGCCGGGCAGCGGCCTCGTACAGCCAGTGTGCGGGCATGGGCACGCCGGCCAGCTGGGCGAGCATCGGGCGCAGGGCGCGGGCGGCCTGGCGCTCCTGGGGCACCAGCCGGCGCAGATAGCGGCGCAGCTGTTCGGGCAGGGCCAGCAGGGCGAGGGCTTCGCGCAGCGGCGGCAGGTCGACGACGAGGAGGTCGTAGCCGTGGCCGGACCAGTCGCCCTGTGCGGCGCGGTGCAGGCTGTGGAGCAGGGCGAGCTGGTCGCTGCCGGGGAGTTCGGTGAGCTCCTCGCCGTCCAGCTGGTTGCCGCCGAGCATGCCGAGTACGCCGGACAGCTGGTCCTGGAGGGCGAGGAGTTCGCTGCGGAAGTGCTCCGCGGAGTCGGTCCGGACGGACCACAGGGTGTCGGTGACCCGTGCGGGTTCGGTGGCGGAGGGGAAGCCGGGTATGGCGTCCGCCGAGATCAGCAGGGTGCGGGCGCCGCGCCGGGAGCCGGCCAGCGCGGTCGCCGCCGCGACGGTGGTACGGCCGGCGCCGCCGGGGCCGGTGACCAGGACCGTACGCACCGGGTCAGGCCTTCGGGACGGATTCGACGCGCTTCTTCAGACCGGCCAGGGCGCGGTCGATGATGACCTTCTCCGCCTTGCGCTTGATCATGCCGAGCATCGGGATCTTGACGTCGACGGTCAGCCGGTAGGTGACCTCGGTGCGGTCGCCGTCGCCGAGCGGGGCCAGTGCGTAGGAGCCGTCGATGGCGCGCAGCATCTGGGACTTGACCAGGGTCCAGCTGACCTCGTAGTCGCCGATCCAGGTGTACGCGAGGGTGTGGTCGTCCTTGATCGCTCCGGCGTCGAGGACGAGGCGGACCTTCTCGGCGCGGCCTCGGTCGTCGGTGGCGAGCACCTCGGCCTCCTTGACCTCGCCGGTCCATTCCGGATAGCGGTCGAAGTCGGCGATCACGCCCATGACGTCGGCCGGTGCCGCCTCGATGGTGATGCTCGAGCTGGTGTGTTCAGCCATCGCTGTGGCCCTCCAGTGCGGTGTACCGGTCGATCGGCAGAGACCTGCCGCCAGAAGGCTATCGCGTGTGCGCCGCGCCTCGGCCCAGGGCCTGCCGGGATGCCCGGTGCGGCCGGGCCCGGTCACCACTCCAGCGCCCACGGCCTCCCGGTCGAGGCGAAGTGGCCGACGTTCACGCACTCGGTGGTGCCGATCCGCATCCGGCGGACCAGGGGCTGGTGGACATGGCCGAACACGGAGTACCGGGGGCGGGTACGGCGGATGGCGTCGAGCAGGGCCCGGCTGCCGCGTTCGAAACGGCGCGCCACGGTGTCGTACGTCAGCTCCGGAACGTCGGGCGGGATGTGGGTGCAGAGCACGTCGACCTCACCGACCGCTTCGATCTTGGCGGCGTACTCCTCGTCGCTGATCTCGTACGGGGTGCGCATCGGGCTCCGGAGCCCACCGCCGACGAACCCGAAGACGCGGCCGCCGATCTCGGCGCGGTCGCCGTCCAGGACAGTGGTTCCGGGGCCGGCGTACTCGGGCCACAGGCCGGGGATGTCGACGTTGCCGTAGGTGGCGTACGTCGGGGTGGGCAGCGCGGCGAACATCTCGGCGTACTGCTTGCGCACCGCCGTGACGATCGCGGTGTCGCGGTCCACGCCCGCCCACAGGCCCCGGCCGAAGTCCCGGGCCTCCTCGAAACGGCGCTCGGTGCGCAGGGCGACGATCCGGTCGGCGTTCTCCACGCCGAAGAGTTCCGGGAAGATGCCGCGCGAGTGATCGGCGTAGTCGAGGAAGAGCACCAGGTCGCCCAGGCAGACGAGGGCGTCGGCGCCGTCCCCCGCGCGGGCCAGCGCCTCGGTGTTCCCGTGCACGTCACTGACCACGTGGATGCGGGTGCGCCGCTCGGCGGCGGCCCCCCGGCTGTTCGGTCCGGCCCTCATGACGATCACCCTAGGTCCCTCGCGCCCGCCTGGGTAGAGGGCACCGGACCTGCGGTTACTTCCAGGGCCCGGCCGGGGTGCACTACTGTGCGCGAAAGGCCAGCCGATATGTGTGACGCGTAAGACATCTGGCCGGAACCCCCTATCCGGAACCGAGTACTGGTGGGTAACGTCCGGGCAGTCCAGTCGTGCTCACCCCACTGAGCACCCGCCATCTTGGACCGCAGCCGGTGCGTCACACAGAGCCGTGGCACCGGAGCCCGATGAGGAGCAGCAGTCTTGCGCGAGTTCAGCCTTCCGGCCCTGTACGAGGTCCCCTCGGACGGCAACCTGACGGATCTCATCCGCCGCAATGCCGCTCAGCATCCCGATGTAGCGGTGATGGCCCGCAAAGTGGCGGGCGTCTGGACCGACGTCACCGCCACGCGGTTCCTGACCGAGGTCAGAGCCGCCGCCAAGGGACTGATCGCCGCCGGGATCGAACCCGGCGACCGGGTCGCCCTGATGTCGCGTACCCGTTACGAGTGGGTGCAGCTGGACTTCGCGATCTGGAGCGCGGGCGCCGTCACCGTGCCGGTGTACGAGACCAGTTCGGCCGAGCAGGTCCAGTGGATCCTGGGCGACTCGGGCGCCGTCGCGGTCCTGGTGGAGAGCGAAGCGCACGCCGACGCCGTGGCCTCCGTGCGCGACCGGCTGCCGGAACTGCGCCATGTGTGGCAGATCGACAAGGGCGCGGTCGACGCGCTCACCGCGTCGGGCGCGGAGGTCTCCGAGGAGACCGTGGATCTGCGCAGCGGGAGCGCCAAGGCCGACGACCCGGCCACCATCGTCTACACCTCGGGCACCACCGGACGCCCCAAGGGCTGTGTGCTCACGCACCGCAGCTTCTTCGCGGAGTGCGGCAACGTGGTGGAGCGGCTCAAGCCCCTCTTCCGTACCGGTGAGTGCTCCGTCCTCCTCTTCCTGCCGGCCGCGCACGTCTTCGGACGGCTGGTCGAGGTCGCCTCCGTGATGGCCCCGATCAAGCTCGGCTGCGTACCGGACATCAAGCACCTCACCGATGAACTGGCCGCGTTCCGGCCGACCCTGATCCTCGGGGTGCCGCGGGTCTTCGAGAAGGTCTACAACTCGGCGCGGGCCAAGGCCCAGGCCGACGGCAAGGGCAAGATCTTCGACAGGGCCGCGAACACCGCGATCGCCTACAGCCGCGCGCTGGGCACGCCGCAGGGTCCGTCCGTGGGCCTGAAGTTCAAGCACAAGGTGTTCGACCGGCTCGTCTACAGCAAGCTGCGGGCCGTGCTCGGCGGACGCGGCGAGTACGCGATCTCCGGCGGTGCGCCGCTCGGCGAGCGGCTCGGGCACTTCTACCGCGGGATCGGCTTCACCGTCCTGGAGGGCTACGGCCTGACCGAGACGTGCGCGGCGACCGCCTTCAATCCGTGGGACCGCCAGAAGATCGGCACGGTCGGCCAGCCGCTGCCCGGCTCGGTCGTGCGGATCGCGGACGACGGCGAGGTGCTGCTGCACGGCGAGCACCTGTTCTCCGGGTACTGGAACAACGAGACGGCGACGGCCGAGGCGCTGGCCGACGGCTGGTTCCACACCGGCGACATCGGCACCCTCGACGAGGACGGCTATCTCGCGATCACCGGCCGCAAGAAGGAGATCATCGTCACGGCGGGCGGCAAGAACGTCGCTCCCGCCGTCATCGAGGACCGCATCCGCGGGCACGCCCTGGTCGCGGAGTGCATGGTGGTCGGCGACGGACGCCCGTTCGTGGGCGCGCTGGTGACGCTGGACGAGGAGTTCCTGGGCCACTGGGCCGAGGAGCACGGCAAGCCGGCCGGTTCCACCGCCCTGTCGCTGCGCGAGGACCCGGAGCTGCTGGCCGAGGTGCAGCGGGCGGTCGACGACGGCAACGCCGCGGTGTCCAAGGCCGAGTCCGTACGCAAGTTCCGGATCCTGGCCGCCCAGTTCACCGAGGAGGCGGGCCACATCACGCCGTCGCTGAAGCTGAAGCGGAACGTGGTGGCGAAGGACTTCGCGGACGAGGTCGAGTCGATCTACCGCGGCTGATCCGCGTGACGCGTACGGACGGGCCCGCACCGCTTTCCGGTGCGGCCCGTCCGGCGTTCAGAGCAGCGCCCTGAGCTTCTCCGCCAACAGGTCCCAGCGCCACTTCTCCTCGACCCAGGCCCCGCCCCGCTCCCCCATGCGCCGGCGCAGCTCCGCGTCGCCGAGCAGCGCGACGATCCGCTCCGCCGACTCCTCGGCCGAGCCGCCGCGCACCACCCAGCCGGTCTCGCCGTCGAGCACCGCGTCCGGGGCGCCGCCCGAGTCGCCCGCCACCACCGGCAGCCCGGTCGCGGACGCCTCCAGGTAGACGATGCCGAGCCCCTCCACGTCGAGGCCGCCGCGCCGGGTGCGGCACGGCATCGCGAAGACGTCACCGGCCCCGTAGTGCGCGGGCAGTTCCGCCCAGGGCACAGGGCCGGTGAACCGCACGGAGTCCTGCACCCCGGTCTCGGCGGCCAGCTTCTCCAGCTCCCCGGCGTAGGGTCCGCCGCCGACGATCAGCAGGACGGCGTCGGGCACCTCGGCCAGGATCGCGGGCATCGCGAGGATCAGGGTGTCCTGGCCCTTGCGGGGCACCAGCCGGGACACGCAGACGACGACCGGCCGGTCGGTGAGCCCGAGCCGGGCGCGGACCAGACCGCCGCCGGAGTCCGGGTGGAAGGTCTTCTCGTCCACGCCGGGCGGCAGCTGGACCATGCGGTCCGCGGCCGCCGGGGTGAGCGCCGCGGCGATCCGGGACCGGGTGTACTCGCCGAGATAGGTGATCGTGTCCGTGCCCTCGCCGATCCGCCGCAGCAGCTGCCGGGAGGCGGGCAGCTGGGCCCAGCCGGCCTCGTGCCCGTGCGTGGTGGCGACCAGCCGCCGGGCACCGGCCCGGCGCAGCGCCGGTGCCATCAGCCCGAGCGGGGCGGCTGCGCCGAACCAGACGGACGAGCAGCCGTGGGTGCGCAGCAGCTGGACGGCGCGCCGGGTCACCCGCGGGGTCGGCAGCAGCATCGTCGTGCGGTCGCGGACCACGGTGAAGGGCTGCTCGGCGTCGAACGCGGCGGTGGCGGCGGCGCCCTCGGGGCCGCGCTTCCAGGTGGAGGCGTAGACGACGATCCGGTCCGGGTCCAGCCGGAGCGCCATGTTGTGCAGGAACGCCTGGATGCCACCGGGGCGGGGCGGGAAGTCGTTGGTCACGATCAGGGTCTTGTCCATCGCCGCCGACAGTACCGGGCGGACCAGGCCCTACGGCTCCCGCACGGACCGGCCGGGCATCATGTCCTGTCGTACCACCGACGGAACGGACGAGGACGGAACATGACGGGTTCGAGCAGCGCACGACCGGCCTTCGCGGTGTGGGCCCTCACCAGGGCCCTGCTGCTGCTCTGTGTCATCAAGGTGATCACGCTGCCGGGGGCGGACGTGACGAACGACGTCTCGGTGATCTACCACGGCTGGTACGACGTGCTGCGCTCGGGCAGCTACCCGCAGTCCGACGTCACCTGGCAGTACCCGCCGGTCGCGGCGCTCGCGATCCTGTCCCCCGCCCTGCTGCCGTTCCTGGACTACGCCTCGGCCTTCTTCGTCCTGGCGTTCCTCTGCGACGCGCTGGTGCTGGGTCTGCTGCTGTACGCGGGCCGCGGCGCCGCCCGGCGGACGGCCGGGGCCTGGGTGTGGGTGGCGGGGGTGCCGCTGCTCGGTGCGACCGCGTACGCCCGGTACGACGTGATGGTGACGGCCGTCGCGGTGGCGGCGCTGCTGGCCGGTGTCCGGCATCCGCGGGTGATGGGGGCGCTGGCGGCGGTCGGGGCGACGCTGAAGGTGTGGCCGGTGCTGCTGCTCGCCGGTACGGCGCGCGGGCGCCGGACGCGTCTGGCGTGGACGACCGCGGCGGGGGTGGCGCTCGGGCTGCTGGGGCTGTGCGCGGTGGTGGCGCCCGGCGCGCTGGCCTTTCTCGGTTTCCAGCGCGACCGGGGCACCGAGGTCGAGTCGCTGGGGGCGCTGGTCTTCCATGTGGCGCGGCAGTTCGGCTGGCCGGGCCGGGTGGAGCTGCATTACGGCTCGCTGGAGTTCCTGGGCCCGCACGTGCCGCTGGTGAGCACGCTCGCGCTGGGACTGAGCGTGGTGGCGTTCGGCTGGCTGGTGGTGTGGCGGCTGAAGGCGCGCACGTTCGGCGTGAGTACGCCGGCGGACGCGGCGTTCACCGCGGTGCTGCTGTTCACCACCACGAGCCGGGTGATCAGCCCCCAGTACATGCTGTGGCTGGTCGGTACGGCCGCGGTGTGCCTGGTCTTCCGGGAGAGCCGGATGACGCTGCCGGCCTGTCTGGTGCTGGCCGCGACGGGCGTCACGCAGCTGGAGTTCCCGCTCGGGTTCATCCACGTGGTGACGAGCGACGCGACGGGTGTGACGCTGATGTTCCTGCGCAACGGGCTGCTGGTCGCCGCGACGCTGATCGCGGGCGGGCGGCTGTGGCGGGACACGGTGACGCGGCCGGCCCACGGAATCAGCCGAGCCGGTCGCGCACGTACTCCCGCCAGCGCGCCGTGAAGTCCTGCGGAGTCGTGCCGAGCACCTCGTGCAGGGCCTGCTCCACCGCCCCGTCCCGCCCTGAGTGCCCTCCGACGGCCCGGTAGACGGCGAACAGCTTCTCCTCGCCCCAGCGGTCGGCGATGAGCTCGCAGGCCAGCCAGCCGCCCTCGTACGCCCTCGCCAGCCGGTCCGGGTCCTCGGTGAAGCCGAAGTCCTCGTCGGTGGGCAGGGCGGCGGGCAGCTCGCCGCGCCGGACGGCGTCCGCCAGCTCGGGCGCGACCTCGGCGGCGGTGCGGTCCCCTTCCCGGTAGGCCGCCCAGTCCGCGAAGCCCTCGGAGAGCCAGGTCGGGGTGGCGGCGGAGGTGCGGGCGCGGGTGGCGACATGGGTGGTCTCGTGGGTGAGGACGACGCGCTGCCCGAAGGCGCCGAGCATCGCGTACGCCTTCGGGTTCACGATCACCCGGTCCGCGGGCGCCGTGCCCGAGCCGCCGGTCTCGCCGGTGGTGACGGCCGCTATGCCCCGGTAGTTCGCGGCGGGCGACCCGAGCAGCTCCGCCATGTCCTGCACGGTGTCCGGGACCAGCACCACCACCCGTCCCGCCCAGCGCTCCGGCCAGGCGTCGGAGACGGCGGGCACCGCCCGGTCCGCGGTGGCCGCGATCCGGGTCAGCTCGTCGCGGGAGCGGCCGACGCCCAGCACCAGGCTGTGCGTGCCGCGCACCACCTCGACGTCGCCCTGCTGCCAGAGCTGCCGGCCGCCGCCCTCGGCCGGGCGGTCGGCGGTGAGGTACCAGCGGCCGTCCGCCGGGTCCCGTTCGAGGTCGAGGACCCGGTCCACGGAGACCGGCGCGCTGTCGTAGCCCTTGATCCGGTAGCCGAGCCGGACATCAGCGGTGGCCCGGTCCGCGCCGTGCGCCGAGACATCGGTGAGCCGGTACGTCCAGGAGCCGATCGGCATGTCCGCGAGGTGGCCGATCTCCTTGCGCTGCGCGGCCCGCAGGTCGGGGGCGTCCTCGGCGACGACCGCGGCATAGGCGTCCGGGTCGTGGTGCAGCACCGCGGCGGCCCGGCGGTCCAGGGTGGCGCGGATGTCGGCGGCGGCGGTGTCCGGGGCGTGACCGGCCGGGGCCGAGCAGGCGGTGGCGCACAGCAGCGCGGCGAGCACGGCGCCCGCCGCGCGCCGTGCTCCACCGCGCGCCCGCCCTGCGGTACGCCCCTGATCAGCCACAGGAACGAGAGTAACGACCTCACCCGCGACGCCGCTGCCCGTCGTGGTCGAGGCCGTGCGGGTCAGACCCGGGTGACCGAGGAGACGGGCATCATGCCGACGGGGTCGTAGCGGACCGGGGCGCCTGGGTACGGGGCGTGGATGACCTGGCCGTTGCCCACGTACATCCCGATATGGCTGGCGTCCGCGCGGTAGGCGACCAGATCACCGGGCCGGGCCTCGGAGAGCGGCACCATGTGGCCGGCGTACCGCTGGGCCTGCGAGGTGCGGGGCAGGCTGACCCCGGCCTGGGCGTACGCCCACTGCATCAGCCCGGAGCAGTCGAATCCGGAGGGCCCGCTCGCGCCCCAGACGTACGGGCGGCCCAGCGCCCGCTGGACGGCCATGACGGCGGCCGCCGCCCTCGCCGAGCCCGCCGGAAGTCCGGCCGTCGGCCCCGTCGTCCTCGTCGCGGTGTCCCGGCCGCCGCGCGAGGCCCGCTCGAAGGCCGCCCGGTCGGCGCCGGGCAGCGATCCGAGCAGCCGCCTGGCCTCGGTGAGCTTGCGCACGACGGTCCGCTTGTGACGGCTGACGGCGGCGCGGCCGCGCTCCAGGCCGGCGAGCGAGCCGGCGGCCTCCGCCCGGATCTGGGCCAGCGCCCGCTGGGCCCTGCGGAGTTCGGACAGGGTGCCCGCCCGACTGTCGTTCGCCCGGCCCAGCACGGCGGCCCGGTCGAGGTAGTTGTCCGGGTCGGAGGAGAGCAGCAGGGCGACCGAGGGGTCGATGCCGCCGGACCGGTACTGCGCACGGGCCGCGGAACCGAGCGCCGTACGCATCCCGTTGACGCGCTCCTGGCCCCGGGCCGCCCGGTCCTGCGCCCGGCTCACCTCACCGCGCAGCCGTCCGACGTCCTCGCCGGCCTTGTCGTACTCCTCGGTGGCGTGCTCGGCCTCGGCGTAGAGGCGGTCCACCCGGGCCCCGGCGGACTGCGGGGTGTCCTGCGGCTCGGCGTGCGCGGTCGCCGCGCCGAGCGTCGCGGCGGCGGTCGCCGCCGCGGCCGACAGGACAGTGACCCGGGCGCTCCGGCTGACGCCGGGCTGTGTGGAACGGCGATGGGACACCACAGGACGCCGCACTCCCTTCCGCTGTACGCAGACGTGCGCGGCCCCTGCCGCCCGGGGCGGGCGGACCGACACGTGGAGCCGCGCGGCAGCCAGACAGTAGTCGCGCGATCACGGAGCGGACAAAGGCCGCGCCGGGCGGACGGGAGGCACAAATGACGGCGCCCCGCCGGTGACCTGTGGTCTCCGGTGGGGCGGGCTGTCAGTACGGGGCGCGGGAATTCGCCCGTTCGGGCGTGATCAGATGCGCACGGCGGTCTGGTAGGCGCCGACGGTGTTCATCGACTCGAAGCGGACCACGGCGCCCGGCTTCGGGGCGTGCAGCACGGTGTTGTTGCCCGCGTAGAGGGCCACGTGCGAGGTGTTGCTGAAGAAGACGAGGTCGCCCGGCTTCAGCTGGCTGCGCCCGATCTGGGTGCCCTGGTTGATCTGGGTGTACGTGGTGCGGGTGATCTGGGCACCGGCCTGGGCGTACGCCCACTGGGTCAGGCCCGAGCAGTCGTAGGAGCTGGGGCCCGTGCCGCCGGAGACGTACGGCTTGCCGACCTGCGTGGAGGCGGCCTGGAGGGCGGCCCCGCCGAGACCGGAGGCCGGGGCCTCGTTGCCGAGGTCCACGCGGTCACCCGCGTCACGGCTGGCCCGCACGTCGTCCTGGCGCATCTTCTCGCGCTCGGCGGCGGTCAGGGTGTTGAGCACCTTCTGCGCCTCGGCGAGCTTGCCCTGCTGCTTCTTCTTCTTCTCACCGAGCGTCTTGCGGACGTCCGCGAGGTCGCTCAGCTTGTCCTGGGCCTCCTTGCGCTCCTGCGCGAGGGACCGCTGCTTCTCCTGGATCTTCTGCATCGACTCGGCCTGCTTGGCCGTCAGCTGGTCCAGGGCGGAGGCCTGGTCGAGGAAGCTGTCCGGGTCCGAGGCGAGGAAGAGCTGCACGGAGGGGTCGATGCCGCCGGAGCGGTACTGCGCGGCGGCGAGCGAACCGAGGCCGGAGCGGAGGGTGTTGAGCTCCTCCTGGCCACGTGCCACCTTGTCCTGCAGCGCGCCGACCTGCTTCTCGAGCTTCTGCTGCTTCTCCTTGGCCCCGCTGTACTGCTCGGTGGCCGTCTCCGCCTCGTGGTAGAGCTTGTCGACCTTCGCCTTGACCTCGCTCTTGGTCGGCTTGGGGTCGGCGTGAGCGGCCTGGGAGGTCAGGGCCACGGCCGCGGCGGCGGTCGCGGTGAGCACGGTCACACGGGCGCGGCTCGGGTTCTTGGGACGACGGTGGGACGCCACGAAGGCGAGCTCCTTCTTCCGTGAGCCGCCTACCGGGCTGTGGGGGACACACATCCCCGGCTCCGTATGGATCACGGACTCGGCGGTTCCTTCACTGCCACCCCGGGTGGGTGATCAACCGTGCGAAGGTTCGAGGCCCGACCATAGTGACCATCCTGTGATCAGTTCAAATCCTCGCAGGCAAAATCTCGTCACAGCCGGTACTTCTTTACCCACACCACACTGCGTGTAGCGACGAATTGACGGCCCGTTCCGTAATTTCCGGCAAGCCGCAACAAGTCCCACTAAACGCGCGAAAGCCGCTTCAGGAGCAAGAGGGACGCAACGGGCCTGGCCCCCGCCTTCGCCACTCCGTCGGCCACCTCGCGGTCGGTGGAGACCACCACGACGGGCCGTCCGGGCGGTTCGGCACGGGCGAGTTGCCGGATGAGCTCGTCCGCGGTGACCCCGGCTTTGCTGAACAGCACCCGCACTCCCCGGGGCGGCGCGAGCAGCACCGGAGCGGCCAGCTCGGCCCCGTCGAAGACGCAGGTCATCTCGGCGCCCGTCTGGGCGGCGAGCACCGACAGACCGCCCAGCAGCCGCAGCCGCTGCTTCTCCAGCGGCATTTGTGGATAGCCGGTCTTGGTGACGTTGTAGCCGTCCACGATCAGATGCGCCTGCGGCAGCGCGAGCAGTTGGTCCAACAGCGCCGGATCGGTGTCCGAAAGGGCTCTGGCGGCGATGTCCTTGGGGGACATCCGGCCCGGCTCGACGGCGTCGACGGTGTCCGCGGGACGCATCGAGGAGGGCGGCAGCGCCAGTTCGCGCCGCAGTCCGCCGGCCGCTTCGAGCACCGTGTCGAGCAGCAGCCGCAGCCGCATGTCCTCGACCGACCGCCCCTCACGCGCGGCCCGGCGCCCCGCCTCGACGGACGCCTCCGCCTCGCTGAGCCGCGCCCGCAGCCTCCGGGTCTCACTCTCCGCCGCGGACACCTGGACGGCCGCCTCGGCCCGTACGGCGTCGCTCTCGGCCCGGCCCCGGCGCAGCGCGGCCTCGCCGCGCTTCACCTCGTTGGCCGCGCTGCGCAGTTTGCGCTGGAGCGACTCGGCCTCCTTGCGGGCCGCGTCGAGATCGCCGCGGAGCCGTTCGGTCTCGCTCCTCGTCTGGGCGCGGGCCCGGGCGAGTTCCTCGCGCAGCCGTTCCAGTTCGCGCCGGGTCTCGTCGTCCACCCGCTCGGCGTCGGCCCGCTCGGCCTCCTCGCCCGCGGCGGCCAGCAGCTTCACCCAGCCGGCCGGACGCAGCACATAGGCCGCGGCGGCCACATCGACGGGGTCGGCGGCGGCGGGCGGTGAGCCCGCCTCCAGGGCGGCAGTCAGCTCCGGCTGGGTCTCCCTCAGCCGTTCACCGATGCGCCGGCGGAACGACGCGTCGCCCTCCAGGGCGGCCGCCATCGCGTTCCCGGCGAACTTGGCACGCCGGTTCGGCGTGAAACGGGCGTACTGTCTGAGCTGAGCCGGGAGTTCGGTGACCGTGAGGTCGCCGAACGCGTCCGAGACCAGCGCGACGACCCGACGCCGTACGCCTTCGGGCAGCGGACGGTCGAGCACCTCCACGGCATCGTCGGCCGCATCGGCCGACGCGGCGCCGCCAGCGGGCTGCTCCACCATCCGTCACCTCAAACTGTATGTCCGCACGGCCCCGTCAGGAGTCGGCACCCGGCCTGTCCACTAGCTCGATCTGGTCCACCGCGTTGCACCAACGACAGCGCACCGACTCGATGGTCTCACTGACCACCTCGCGTTCCTCGACGCTCGATTCCCCGGCCAGGTCGAGATGGACGTATTCGACGACCTTGGAGGAGCGCGTCACGTCGAATCGCGTGAGGTTTCCGCAGAGCGTGCAGCGCCAGCGGGTCGCCTCGGTCGGCTGGGGAACCGTCGTCATCGTTGCGTCCTCTTTCGTCGGGCCTCGTGCTGCCGCTCAAGGATCTTCGCGGTGCGCCGTCGAACTGCGGATGTCCTGCCGTAACCCTACGGCCTCGCCGCATACCACCGGCACGGCGAGGCGCTCTGTCCGGTTCCCTCCGCTTGAGTCATGCTCTGTTCATGATCGATCGGCGGGCTGCGGCCGGCAGACTCCTGCGGGCGGCCACCTCGGACGGACCGCCGGTGACCTACGCCCTCATCGCCCTGTGCTGCGTGGTCTTCGCGATCAGCCCGCTCTCCGGGCTCAACCCGGTGTACGGCGGCGCGGACGCCCTGCTGTCCGCCCAGGCCGGGTACTTCGAGCGCTGGGGCGTGATCCCGAGCGAACTGTGGGACGGCTCCGCACACGCTCTGCTCACCCCGCTGACCGCGCTCTTCGTGCACGGCAGCTGGCTGCATCTGCTCGGCAACATACTGTTCCTGTACGTGTTCGGAGCGATGGCCGAGGAGCGCATGGGCCACACCGAGTTCGCGTTCTTCTACCTCGGCTGCGGCTACCTCGCGCTGCTCGCCTACGCGGCCGCGCACGCCACGTCCGACCAGACACTCGTCGGCGCGTCGGGGGCGATCTCGGCGGTGCTGGGCGCCTTCCTCTACCTCTTCCCCAGGGCCCGGGTCACCAGCGTGTTCCCGTTCCTGCTCTTCCTGCCGCTGCGCTTCCCCGCCTGGATCGTGCTGATCTTCTGGTTCGTGCTGCAGTGGCTGGCCGCCGAGGGTGCGGGCAGCGGCCCCGGCGTGGCCTATCTCGCCCATGTGGTGGGCTTCGCCATCGGCTTCCTCTATGCCTGGGGGCGCTACGGGCGTGACGCTAGAGTGAGATCTCCAGCCGCCACCGAGGGAGAAAGCCAGCCGTGATCACCGCGATCGTGCTCATCAAAACCAGCGTGGACCGGATCCCCGAGATCGCCGAGGCCGTCGCGGCGCTGGACAGCGTCAGCGAGGTCTTCTCGGTCACCGGTACGTACGACCTGATCGCCATGGTCCGGGTGGCCAAGCACGACGATCTGGCCGACGTCATCCCCGGCCGGATCAGCAAGATCCCCGGCGTCGAGGGGACCGACACCCACGTGGCGTTCCGTACGTACTCGCAGCACGACCTGGAGGCGGCCTTCGCCATCGGTCTGGACGCGTAGGTACATGCGTTCGGCCGGGTACGGACGGCTGTCCGTACCCGGCCGAACGTGTTTCACGCCCCTCAGACCTGGGCGGCACCCCGGTCCGGGACGCAACGGCCGTCCTCGGTGCGGTACTTCCACTGGGCGCCCTCGCTCACCAGCTCCTTGACCGCCCGCACGAAGCGCTCGATGTGCTCGTCCGGCGTACCGGCACCGAAGCTGACCCGGATCGCGTTGAGCGACCTCTCGCCCGGCCCGGCCTCCGGCGCACCGCACTCACCGATGTCCTGCGGGTCGCTGCCGAGCAGGGTGCGCACGAGCGGGTGGGCGCAGAAGAGTCCGTCGCGCACCCCGATGCCGTACTCGGCGGAGAGCGCCGCGGCGAAGTGCGAGCTGTTCCAGCCCTCCACGACGAAGGAGATGACGCCGACCCGCGGGGCGTCGTCACCGAACAGCGAGAGCACCTTGACCTCGGGGACCTCGGCGAGGCCGGCGCGGACCGCGGCGACGAGCTGCTGCTCCCGGGCGACCAGGCCCTCGAATCCGGCCTCGGTGAGCGCCTTGCAGGCGGAGGCGATGGAGTAGACGCCGATGACGTTGGGGGAACCGGCCTCGTGGCGGGCGGCGGTGGTGTGCCACTCGACGTCCACCCCGCCGCCGGCGCGCCGGGCGACCTTGCGGGAGGCGCCGCCGCCGGCCAGGTAGGGCTCGGCGTCGCGCAGCCAGTCGGAGCGGCCGGCCAGGACGCCCGAGCCGAACGGCGCGTACAGCTTGTGGCCGGAGAAGGCGACCCAGTCCACGTCCAGCTCGGTGATGTCGACGGGGTGGTGCGGGGCCAGCTGCGCGGCGTCCAGCACGATCCGCGCGCCGTGGGCGTGCGCGGCGGCGGCGAGCTCCTTGACCGGCCACAGCTCACCGGTGACGTTGGAGGCGCCGGTGACGCAGACCAGCGCGGGGCCGTAGGGGCAGCGGTCCGCGAGTGCCCGCTCCAGCGTGGCGACGGCCTGGGCGGGGGTGCGCGGGGCGTTCAGGTAGGTCACCCGGGTGTCGCGCCAGGGCAGCAGCGACGCGTGGTGCTCGGTCTCGAAGACGAAGACCTGGCAGTCGGCGGGGACCGCGGCGGCCAGCAGGTTGAGGGAGTCGGTGGTCGAGCGGGTGAAGATCACCTGGTCGTCGGCGCGGCAGCCGAGGAACTCCGCGACGGTGACGCGGCTGGACTCGAAGAGGTCCGTGGAGAGCTGCGAGAGGTAGCCGGCGCCGCGGTGGACGCTGCCGTAGTACGGCGCGTACGCGGCGATGTCGTCCCACACCCGCTGCAGGGCCGGGGCACTGGCGGCGTAGTCCAGCGCGGCGTAGCTGACCTCACCACCGGTCACCAGCGGGACCGTCACATCCTTGCCCAGAACCGGCAGAGGGGTACAAATGGACTGGTCGGCGGCAGCGGTGAAGACAGACATGACGGACTCCCGTAACAGGCAGGCGAATTCCGCGTGCCCGCGGACACGCGGCAGCACGGAAGGAAGGAAGAGGATGTGCGGAGGAGGGCCGAAAAGCCCTATCGCATTCGCTTGCTCACAGAGGCTCCCTGAGGACCAGGACCCCACGGGTGGACATCTCACGACGTCGAGGGGTCCGCGCTTGCCGCAGACCTCGCTGCCTGCGGCCTGGTCTTCACCCGGGGCACCCCGCCACGGACGGAGGGTTGCCGGACAGCGGGCCGGGGCCGTAGTCGCTGTCACTCATGACCTGCCCAGCATCCTGCCATACGTACCGGAACGCGCAAGGCGCAGTCCATGATCTGGACTGCGCCCCGCTTCACCTTCCGTACGCTCAGGCGTTGCTGGCCCTGACCCATCTCTCCAGCACGCGCCCGGCGGACCCGGAGTCGATGGACTCGGCGGCCTTCGCGATACCGGCGGCGAGCTGTTCGGTGAGCGTGCCTTCCCCCTGGTCCAGCGCCACCAGGGCCGCCGCCGCGTTGAGCAGGACGGCGTCCCGGACGGGGCCGGTCTCGCCGGCCAGCAGCCGGCGGGCCACATCGGCGTTGTACGAGGCGTCGGCGCCGCGCAGCGCTTCCACCGGCACCAGGTCCAGGCCGACGTCGCGCGGGTCGAAGGCCTGCTCGCGCACGACGCCGTCCCGGGCCACCCAGACCCGGGAGGTCGCGGTGGTGGTCAGCTCGTCCAGGCCGTCGTCGCCGCGGAAGACCAGCGCGGAGTTGCCGCGTTCGGCGAGCACGCCCGCGACGATGGGCGCCATCCGCAGGTCGGCGACGCCGATGGCCTGGGAGCGGACCTGGGCCGGATTGGTGAGCGGACCGAGGATGTTGAAGGTGGTCGGGGCGCCCAGCTCCGACCGTGCCTTCGCCGCGTAGCGCAGGGCGGGGTGGAACTTCACCGCGAAGCAGAAGGTGATGCCCGCCTCCTCGGCCACCTCCACCACGCGCTGCGGCGGCAGATCCAGGTTGACGCCGAGCTTGCCCAGGACGTCGGAGGATCCGCTGGCCGAGGAGGAGGCGCGGTTGCCGTGCTTGACGACCTTGGCCCCGGCCCCCGCCACGACGATGGCGGACATGGTGGAGATGTTGACCGTCTTGGCCATGTCTCCGCCGGTGCCGACGATGTCGACCGTACGGCCGGGCACGTGGATGGTGGTGGCGTGCTCGTACATGGCACGGACCAGACCGGTGACCTCCGTGACCGTCTCGCCCTTGGCGCGCAGGGCCACCGCGAAGCCGGCGATCTGCACGTCGGTCGCCTCACCGCTCATGATGCGGTCCATCGCCCACGCGGTGTCGTCGGCGCTCAGGTCCTCGCCGCGCAGCAGCGGGGTCAGCACGCCGGGCCAGGAACGAGCCGCCACGCTGTCGCCGCCGACCGGGGTCACAACGTTCATGGTCCGCTCCTGGGGTCCACAGCCGATAAAGGGATGTGACCACCCTATCGAGCGCCGGGGACAGCGAAGAGCCCCGTCCATCGTATGGATGGGCGGGGCTCCTGCTGTGGCGATCAGTTCAGGTGATCAGTGGTGGCCGTGGCCCTCGGTGATCTCCTTGTACTCCTCGGCGGACGGCTTGGCGATCTGGTTGTTCTCGCCGTAGTAGCCCTTGCTGAGCTTGGCCCGCACCTTCTCCACCGGCGAGACCTTGCGCTTGACGCCGTTCTCGTCGACCAGCGGGCCGAGTTCGACCGGCGCGTACTGCTCGTGCGCGGTGAGGGTGTGCAGCTGACCCTGCGACAGCGGCTCGTGGACCTCGACGAACTCACCGTGCGGCAGGCGCTTGATGAGCCCGGACTCTCGCCCGTGCAGCACCTTCTCCCTGTCCCGGCGCTGAAGGCCGAGGCACATCCGCTTGGTGGCGATGAACGCGAGGACCGGAGCGACGAAGAAGGCGATCCGCACGAACCAGGTGATCGAGTTGATCGACAGATGGAAGTGCGTGGCCCAGAGGTCGTTGCCACCACCCACGAGCAGCACGAAGTACCACGTGATCCACGCCACGCCGAAGGCGGTGCGGGTCGGCGCGTTGCGCGGGCGGTCCAGGATGTGGTGCTCGCGCTTGTCCCCGGTGACCCAGGACTCGACGAACGGGTACACGGCGATCGCGACCAGCACCAGCGGGAACACCATGAGCGGTACGAGCACACCCAGGACCAGTGTGTGGCCCCAGAGGTTGATCTCCCAGCCCGGCATCACACGGATCAGACCCTCGGAGAACCCCATGTACCAGTCGGGCTGCGCGCCGGTGGACACCTGGTCCGGGCGGTAGGGCCCGATGGCCCAGATCGGGTTGATCGAGGCGATGCCCGAGATGGCGGCGATGACGCCGAAGACCAGGAAGAAGAACCCTCCGGCCTTCGCCATGTACACCGGCAGCAGCGGCATGCCCACGACGTTCTTGTTCGTCCGGCCGGGGCCCGCGAACTGCGTGTGCTTGTGGTAGAAGACCAGGATCAGGTGCGCCACCAGCAGCCCCATCATGATGCCGGGCAGCAGCAGGATGTGGACCGAGTAGAACCGGGCGATGATGTCGCCGCCCGGGAACTCCCCGCCGAACATGAACATCGACAGGTACGTGCCGACGATCGGCATGGACAGGACCGCGCCCTGCATGAACCGGACACCCGTACCCGAGAGCAGGTCGTCCGGGAGCGAGTAGCCGGTGAAGCCGGTGAACATACCGAGCACGAACAGCAGGAAGCCGAACAGCCAGTTGATCTCACGCGGCTTGCGGAACGCGCCCGTGAAGAAGACGCGCATCATGTGCACGAACATGCCGGCCAGGAAGATCAGCGCGGCCCAGTGGTGGATCTGCCGTACCAGCAGACCGCCGCGGACGTCGAAGCTGATGTTCAGCGTCGAGGCGTACGCCTCGGACATCTGGATGCCCTGCATGGGCTCGTACGGGCCGTGGTAGACGACCTCGTTCATGCTCGGGTGGAAGAACAGCGTCAGATACACACCCGTGAGGATGATGATGATGAAGCTGTAGAGGCAGATCTCACCGAGCATGAAGGACCAGTGGTCCGGGAAGATCTTGCGCATGTTGGCCTTGGCCAGGGAGTAGATCCCCAGCCGGCCGTCCGCCCAGTCGGCCATCTTCTCACCGGCGGGCGCCTTGCGCTTCGTATCGGTCGCAGTACTCATCCGCGCTCCCAGAATGCAGGACCGACGGGCTCTTCGAAGTCACCGAGCGCCTCGAGGTTGCCCTCGCTGTTCACGCCGATCCGCAGCTGCGGAAGGGCGTGACCGGCCGGACCGAAGATGACGCGGGCGCCGTCGGAGAGGTCGAAGGTTGACTGGTGGCACGGGCAGAGCACGTGGTGGGTCTGCTGCTCGTACAGGCTGATCGGGCAGCCGACGTGGGTGCAGATCTTCGAGAAGGCCACGATGCCCTCGTGGGCCCACTCCCGCTCGCGCTTGTCCTTGATGTTGGACGGCTCGATGCGGATGATCATCAGCGCGGCCTTGGCGATCTGCTTCTGGAAGTCCTCCGCGTGCTCCGACAGGCCCTCGGGCATGGCGAAGGTCAGCGAACCGACGGTCACGTCCTCGGGACGAAGCGGCAACATGGTGTTCATGTTGACGAGCTGCTTGCCCTTCGCCCACAGGGTGGAGCGGAGCTTCTTCTCCGGCAGCGGACCGAGGTCGCGCAGCAGCACCACACCGGCGAGCGGCACCAGGGCCAGCGCGCCGAACATGGTGTTGCGTACCAGCTTGCGCCGGCCGAACGCGGACTCCTCGGCACCGGCCGCGAAGTCGGCGAGAACCTTCGCCTTGACCTCGGGCTCGGCCGAGATCGCGTGCCGCTCGTCGGCGACCTCCACGTCGGACATCAGGGTGCGCGCCCAGTGGACGGCTCCCGCGCCGATCGCGAAGAGCGCCACGCCCAGGGTCAGCCCCAGGGAGAAGTTGAGCGCGCTCACATGACCGAACGGGAAGATGTAGACGATCTTGTCGACCGGGAAGATGACGAAGGAGGCGATGAAGCCGACCGTCGCCAGCATGGACAGCGTGAACATGAACGCGACCGCGCGCTCGGACCGGTCCGCGGCCCGTTCGTCGATGTCCTGGATGCGCGGCTGGTGGGCCGGCAGCCCCGGGTCGGCGAACGGATCGTCCGTACCCTCTACCGCGCCGTGCGCGGGGACCTGCTCTGCGGGCAGGTTCTCTTCTGGAATCTCTTGGCTACTCATGACTTCTTGGCCTTAGCGGTGTGGGCCGCGACCCAGACGGCAACTGCGATCAGTGCGCCGAGCCCGACGATCCAGCCGAACAGACCCTCGCTGACCGGACCGAGGCCGCCGAGCCTGAGGCCACCGGGGCTCTCGGACTCCGCGCTGTTCACGGTCTGGATGTACGCGATGATGTCCTTCTTCTGCTGCTGGGGCATCGTCGTGTCCGGGAAGGACGGCATGCTCTGAGGACCGGTCTGCATGGCCTCGTACATGTGCTTCGGGTCCACGCCCTCAAGGGTCGGGGCGTACTTGCCCTTGGTCAGGGCACCGCCCTGACCGGTGAAGTTGTGGCACTGAGCGCAGTTGGTACGGAACAGGTCGCCGCCCTTGGCCACGTCCGCGCCCTCGGGGCTGACCTGGCTCTTGGTCGGAGTGATCGGGCCCGCGCCGAGCGACGCGACGTACGCCGCGAGCTGGTCGATCTCGTCCTGGGTGTAGATGACCTTCTTCTTCGGTACCTGGGCACCCGGCTGCTGCGCCGGCATACGGCCGGTACCGACCTGGAAGTCCACGGCGGCGGAGCCCACGCCGACAAGCTGGGGCCCGTCGGTGGTTCCCTCACCGCCGGTTCCGTGGCAGCTGGCGCAACCGACGGAGTACAGCTTCTTGCCCTCGTCAATGGCGAGGGACTGGGCGGTGTCGTCGGCCTGCGCCTTACTCGCGGGCGCAAACGCGGCGTACAGCCCCCCAGTAGCCGCCAGCGCGAGGAGTAGTACGACGACCGCCGCCAACGGATGGCGTCGTCGTGCGGAGAGCTTTTTCACGGATTACCCCGGTGTCAGGATCTTCTGCGTCGATGCTGGATGTGGTTCGGGCTCTGGCCCGGTTACTTGATCAAGTAGATCGTGGCAAAAAGGCCGATCCACACAACATCGACGAAGTGCCAGTAATAGGACACGACGATGGCAGCGGTCGCCTGTTCATGGGTGAACCTCTTGGCTGCGTACGTCCTGCCCAGAACGAGCAGGAAGGCGATGAGGCCGCCTGTCACATGCAGCCCATGGAAGCCAGTGGTCAGGTAGAACACCGAGCCGTACGGATCGGAGGACAGCGAGATGCCGTCCTCCTTCACCAGCTCGGTGTACTCGAAGATCTGGCCTCCGATGAAGATCGCACCCATCACGAAAGTGATCACGAACCAGGCGCGGAGCTTCTTCACATCGCCCCGCTCCGCGGCGAAGACGCCGAGCTGGCAGGTGAGTGAGGAGAGCACCAGGATGGTGGTGTTCGTCGCCGAGAACGGAACGTTCAGGGACGACGCCATTTCCTTCCAGTGTTCTGGTCCGGTCACCGATCGCAGGGTGAAGTACATCGCGAAGAGGGCCGCGAAGAACATCAGCTCGGAACTCAACCAGATGATGGTTCCGACGCTGGTGAGGTTCGGCCGATTGACCGACGGGTGCGCGTGCCCAGTTTCTACTGTCGTTGCTGTCGCCACGACCGACATTATGTCGGTCGCTTATCCCGCCCTCACTCCGGGGGGTGCCGTTCGGTGTGTCAGAGGGGTGTGTCCTCCTCGAACGGCCCATGAATCCGCATGTCCCGGGCGGTGCTGACAGGCTGTCGGGCGGAGTACGATCCGCGCATCGGTCCCCCATGCCCCGAAGAGACAGACGTCACGGAGGAACAATGCAGCCGACCGCCACGGTCCTGGTCTACAGCGACAACGCACACACCCGTGAGCAGGTGAGGCTGGCAGCAGGGCGCAGGCCCGCGGCAGACGTGCCGCCGGTGGAGTTCCTGGAGTGCGCCACCCTGCCCGCCGTCCTGGACGCACTGGACCACGGAGGCGTCGACGTCTGCGTGTTGGACGGTGAGACCGCCCCGGCCGGCGGCATGGGCGTCTGCCGCCAGCTCAAGGACGAGATCTACCGCTGCCCACCGGTGCTGCTGCTGATCGGGCGCCCGCAGGACGCCTGGCTGGCCACCTGGAGCCGCGCGGACGCCGCGGTGACCCTTCCGGTCGAGCCGGTCGGGTTCGCGGACGCCCTGGCCGCCCTGCTGCGCTCCAGGCTCTCCGTGAGGGCCTGAGGGCCGCCGGTCCCGCCGAGGGGCGGCGCGCTGCCCGGTCAGACCTCGGGGCGCAGTCGCGCCGCCTGAACCGTGTCCACACGGTCGGGCGTGTCGTTCTGCAGTGCGCTGCCCTTCTGCCACTTGGCCCAGGACAGGTTCCAGTCGCCGTACCCGTTGTCGAACGGCGTCATGGTCTCGCCCTCGCTGCCGACGACGCTGACGATGTCGCCCTCGCGCACGGTGTTGTAGAACCACTCCGCCTCGCTGGTGCTCATGCCGGTGCAGCCGTGGCTGACGTTCGCGACGCCCTGTGACCCGGTGGACCAGGGGGCCGCGTGGACGTACTCGCCGCTCCAGGTGACCCGGGTCGCGTAGTAGACCGGCAGGTCGTACGAGTCGTCCGAGCCCTCGGAGATGCCGATGGTCTCCCCGCGCATACGTACGTAGTACTCCTTGCCCAGCACGACCTTGACGCCGTTGCGGGTGGAGAAGCCGGGCTTGCCCGTGGTCACCGGAATGGTGTTGATCACTTCTCCGTTGCGCTTGACCGTCATGGAGTGCTCCGAGGCGTCGGTGACGGCCTCGATCCGGTCGCCGGTAGTGATCTTCAACGCTTTCGCGGGAGCCCCGTACAGCGCGCTGGTCACCTTGATGCCGGCCAGATTGCTGCTGACCTCGATGGTGGCCTTCGCCGGCCAGTACTCCCGCGGCCGGTAGTGCAGCGTCTTGTCGTCGACCCAGTACCAGGAGCCGGTCACAGAGGGCGTGGAGCGCACCTTCAGCGCACGCTCGACGGTGGCGCGGGCCGCCTTGCCGGCGACCGGGGCGCTGAGTTCCGCCGTAACGGGCTGTCCGACGCCGTAGGTGCCCGTCTGAGGGCCGAAGGTGACCTTCAGGAACTTCTTGGCGGAGGCGGTCTCGAAGGAGAGCGAGCGGCCCCCTGGGGCGCCGTCGTGGTCCTCCATGCTGACCCTGACGGTGTACCGGGTGCCTGCGGCGAGCGGGGCGGTGGAGTGCCAGCGCTGTCCGTCGGCGTCGAGTTCGCCCGCCAGATGGCGTCCCGCGGTGTCCACGGCCGTCACATCGGTGATCCGGCCGTCGTCGCCGTCGACGCTGACTTCGAGGGGCTTGTCCGGGTCGATCTTCTCGCCGCCGTCGGGCGCGTTGGAGGAGATCTCGTCCACGGCGTCGTACGGCTTCGCCGACAGCGGATGGCTGTCGGACTCCCCACAGGCGGTCATCCCTGCGACCAGGGTCACGACCAGCAGAGTGCAGCTCACTACGGGAGGGATGCGCGGCGTGTGGTTCATGAACCCACGCTAAGAAGATTCATTCGTTTCAGCGCGCGGGGTGACTGCAAACGGGGGGCCCGCACTTCTCGTGGAAGTGCGGGCCCCCCGTCAGGTGGAGCGGTGTCACGGGTGGAGCGGTCTCACTGGGTGCGGTTCTCACCGTGGTAGTACTCGAAGACCCAGCCGAACAGACCGATCAGGAGGACCGGGAGCGAGAAGTAGAGCAGCCACCAGCCGAAGACGACTCCCATGAAGGCGAGCGCGCCGCCGAGCGCCAGCGAGAGCGGCTGCCAGCTGTGCGGGGAGAAGAACCCCACGTCGCCGGCCTCGTCCGCCACGTCGGCGTCCCGGTTGTCCTGCGCGAGCGCGTCGACCCGCCTGGCCGTGAAGGCCAGGTAGAAGCCGATCATGACGCTCAGCCCGAAGGCCAGGGTGAGCGCGGTGGTGCCGACCGGCTCCTTGGACCACACGCCGTACGTGACGGCCATGGCGAGCAGGAAGACCGAAAGCCAGAGGAACAGCTTGCCCTGAATCTTCACTTGCCCGCCTCCTTGCCGCCGGCGAGGGCCTTGTCACCCTCGGACTGGTGCTCCAGCTGTTCGAGCGCCGTGATTTCCGGGTGGTGCAGATCGAACGCCGGGGACTCGGAACGGATCCGCGGCAGCGTGATGAAGTTGTGCCGCGGCGGCGGGCAGGACGTCGCCCACTCCAGCGAACGGCCATAACCCCACGGGTCGTCGACCTCGATCTTCTTGCCGTACTTGGCCGTCTTCCAGACGTTGTAGAAGAACGGCAGGATCGACAGGCCGAGCAGGAACGAACAGATCGTCGAGAACGTGTTCAGCGCGGTGAAGCCGTCCGCCGCGAGGTAGTCCGCGTAGCGGCGCGGCATGCCCTCGGCGCCCAGCCAGTGCTGCACCAGGAACGTGCCGTGGAAGCCCACGAACAGCGTCCAGAAGGTGATCTTGCCGAGCCGCTCGTCCAGCATCTTCCCGGTGAACTTCGGCCACCAGAAGTGGAACCCGGAGAACATCGCGAAGACCACGGTGCCGAAGACCACGTAGTGGAAGTGCGCCACGACGAAGTACGAGTCCGAGACGTGGAAGTCCATCGGCGGCGACGCGAGGATGACGCCGGTCAGACCACCGAAGGCGAAGGTGATCAGGAAGCCGACGGCCCAGAGCATCGGTGTCTCGAAGGACAGCGAGCCCTTCCACATCGTGCCGATCCAGTTGAAGAACTTCACCCCGGTGGGTACCGCGATGAGGAACGTCATGAAGGAGAAGAACGGCAACAGCACACCGCCGGTGACGTACATGTGGTGGGCCCACACGGTCACGGACAGACCCGCGATGGCGATCGTCGCGCCGATCAGGCCGATGTATCCGAACATCGGCTTCCGGCTGAACACCGGGATCACTTCGGAGACGATCCCGAAGAAGGGCAGCGCGATGATGTACACCTCTGGATGGCCGAAGAACCAGAAGAGGTGTTGCCAGAGCAGTGCGCCGCCGTTGGCCGCGTCGAATACATGCGCACCGAATTTTCGGTCCGCCTCCAGCGCGAAGAGCGCCGCGGCGAGGACCGGGAAGGCCAGCAGGACCAGAACACCGGTCAGCAGGACGTTCCAGACGAAGATCGGCATGCGGAACATCGTCATGCCGGGTGCGCGCATGCAGATGATCGTGGTGATGAAGTTGACCGAACCGAGGATCGTGCCGAATCCGGAGAAGGCCAGACCCATGATCCACATATCGGCGCCGATGCCCGGCGAGCGGACCGCGTCCGAAAGCGGGGCATAGGCGAACCAGCCGAAGTCCGCCGCACCCTGCGGGGTGAGGAAGCCGGCCACCGCGATGATCGAACCGAAGAGGTAGAGCCAGTACGCGAACATGTTCAGCCGCGGGAACGCCACGTCGGGCGCGCCGATCTGCAGCGGCATGATCCAGTTCGCGAACCCGGCGAACAGCGGCGTCGCGAACATCAGCAGCATGATCGTGCCGTGCATCGTGAACGCCTGGTTGAACTGCTCGTTCGACATGATCTGCGTGCCCGGACGGGCCAGCTCGGCGCGCATGAAGAGCGCGAGCAGACCGCCGATGCAGAAGAAGGCGAACGATGTGACCAGGTACATCGTGCCGATCGTCTTGTGGTCAGTGGTGGTCATCCACTTGATGACGACGTTTCCCGGCTGCTTGCGCCGGACCGGCAGCTCGTCCTCGTACGAGTCGTCTGCTGCCGCGGCACCCTGAGGTTCGTTGAGGATGCTCACAGTTTGTTCGTCTCCGCATTCCTGGCCGGGTCAGTCTGCTCGATGCCGGCCGGCACGTAGCCCGTGTTGCCCTTCTTCGCCAGCTCCTCGAGGTGCGCCTGATAGCGCTCCGGGGAGACGACCTTGACGTTGAAGAGCATCCGGGAGTGGTCGACGCCACAGAGCTCGGCGCACTTGCCCATGAAGGTGCCCTCCTGGTTGGGAGTCACCTCGAAGGAGTTGGTGTGGCCCGGAATGACGTCCTGCTTCATGAGGAACGGCACCACCCAGAAGGAGTGGATGACGTCACGCGAAGTCAGGATGAAGCGGACCTTCTCGCCCTTGGGCAGCCACATGGTCGGCCCGGGGTTGCCGTTCTGCGGATTCCGGGTTCCCGGGACACCGACGTCGTAGACGCCGCCGGCATCCTTGGGGAAGTCCTTGCGGAACCGGTCCGGGATGGCGTCGAGCTCCTTGGGGATCTTGTTGCCCGTGGCGGTCGAGCCGTCCACGTTCTCGATGTAGTTGAAGCCCCAGCTCCACTGGTAGCCGACCACGTTGATCGTGTGGGCGGGCTTCGGAGAGAGCTCTAGAAGCTTCGATTCATCGCGCGCGGTGAAGTAGAACAACACCGAGACGATGATCAGAGGGACCACGGTGTACAACGCCTCGATCGGCATGTTGTACCGGGTCTGCGGAGGAACCTCCACCTTGGTGCGGCTGCGCCGGTGGAAGATGACGCTCCACAGGATCAGGCCCCACACCAGCACACCCGTGGCGAGCGCTGCCGCCCACGAGCCCTGCCAGAGGGAAAGGATCCGTGGGGCCTCTTCCGTTACCGGCGTAGGCATTCCGAGGCGGGGGAAATCCTTGTATGTGCAACCGGTTGCGGTCGCCAGGATCAGTCCCGCAGTCAGCACCTGCGGCAGCTTCCGCCGCATCGGGCGCCGCGACGAGCGGTCGGAGCCGTTGGGACTCACGTAGCGCCTTCCCGAGAGTCTCGCCCGCACGGTCGGCGCGCCCGTCTCGTTTGTCGGTCGCCGCCCCTGACGCGGGCAGGGGTTTGGATGTTTATGCGGACCAAACCCTACTGGACGCTATTTGGGGTCGCGCGGGGAGGGTGCCCAACGCGCCGCCCGACTCCCCGAAGGGGTGGAATCCGCCCCTCCGACCGCCATCTGACGCCTCCTCTCCTGACCGTGCGGGCGGCCGGTCCCGAGCTGGGGTCCGGACCGGGCTAGCGTGGCCGGGTGCCCTACTTCGACGCCGCGTCCGCCGCCCCCCTCCACCCCGTCGCCCGCCAGGCGCTGCTTGCCGCACTGGACGAGGGATGGGCCGATCCGGCCAGGCTCTACCGCGAGGGGCGCCGCGCCCGGCTGCTGCTGGACGCGGCCAGGGAGGCGGCGGCGGAGGCCGTCGGCTGCCGCCCCGACGAGCTCGCGTTCACCTCGTCGGGCACCCGGGCGGTGCACTCCGGAATTTCCGGGGCTCTCGCCGGGCGTCGGCGTGTCGGCCGCCATCTGGTGGTGTCGGCGATCGAACACTCGTCCGTGCTCCATTCGGCGGCCGACCACGAGAGCCGGGGCGGATCGGTCACGGAGGTGGGGGTGGACCGCTCGGGGGCGGTGAGCCCGGCGGCGTACGGGGCGGCGCTGCGCGAGGACACCGCGCTGGCCTGCCTCCAGTCCGCCAACCACGAGGTCGGCACGGAGCAGCCGGTGGCCGAGGTCGCCGGGCTCTGCCGGGACGCGGGGGTGCCGCTGCTGGTGGACGCCGCGCAGTCGCTGGGCCAGGGGCCGGTGCCGGGCGGCTGGTCGCTGCTGGCGGCGAGCGCCCACAAGTGGGGCGGCCCGCCCGGGGTCGGGCTGCTGGCGGTGCGCAAGGGGGTCAGGTTCGCGGTCCAAGGACCGGCCGACGAGCGGGAGTCGGGGCGCGCCGCCGGCTTCGAGAACATTCCGGCGATCGTGGCCGCGGCGGCGTCCCTGCGGGCGGTGCGGGCGGAGGCGGCCGCCGAGTCGGTGCGGCTGCGGGCGCTGGTGGAGCGGATCCGGAGCCGGGTGCCGGCGCTGGTGCCCGATGTGGAGGTCGTCGGCGATCCGGTGCGGCGGCTGCCGCATCTGGTCACCTTCTCCTGTCTCTATGTCGACGGGGAGACTCTGCTGCACGAGCTGGACCGGGCGGGTTTCTCCGTCTCGTCCGGCTCGTCCTGCACGAGCAGCACCCTGACCCCGAGCCATGTGCTGAAGGCCATGGGGGTGCTGTCGGAGGGCAACGTCCGCGTGTCGCTGCCTGCGGGCACCGCCGGGGAGGACGTGGACCGCTTCCTCGATGTGCTTCCCGGGGTGGTGGCGGGGGTGCGGGAGAAGCTGGGGGCGCCCGCCGCGGCGGCCTCCTCCGGCACCCCGGCGGCCTCCCTGGTCGTCGACGCGCTGGGGAGGCGCTGCCCGATCCCGGTGATCGAGCTCGCAAAGGTGATCGCAGGGGTACCGGTGGGCGGGACGGTGACCGTGCTGTCCGACGACGAGGCGGCCCGGCTGGACATTCCGGCGTGGTGCGCGATGCGCGAGCAGGAGTACGTGGGTGAGGAGCCGGCGGACCGGGGCTCGGCCTATGTGGTCCGCCGGCTTTCCTGACCGGCCCCTACGCGAGGTGCGTACGGACCTCGGCCGCGGCCTCGTGGCCGTAGGCCTTGGTGAAGCGGTCCATGAAGTGGGTGCGGTGCAGGGTGTACTCCTGGGTGCCGACCGTCTCGATGACCAGGGTGGCGAGCATGCAGCCGACCTGGGCGGCCCGCTCCAGGCCGACGCCCCAGGCGAGACCGGAGAGGAATCCGGCGCGGAAGGCGTCGCCGACGCCGGTCGGGTCGGTCTTGCTCATCTCCTCCGCGCAGCCGACCTCGATCGGCTCCTCGCCGACGCGCTCGATCCGCACGCCCTGGGCGCCGAGGGTGGTGACGCGGTGGCCGACCTTGGACAGGATCTCCTCGTCGGTCCAGCCGGTCTTGGACTCGATGAGCCCCTTCTCGTACTCGTTGGAGAAGAGGTACGTGGCGCCGTCGAGGAGGATGCGGATCTCGTCGCCGTTCATCCGGGCGATCTGCTGCGAGAAGTCCGCGGCGAACGGGATTCCGCGGGTGCGGCACTCCTCCGTGTGGCGGAGCATGCCCTCCGGGTCGTCGGCACCGATGGAGACCAGGTCGAGACCGCCCACGCGGTCGGCGACGGCCTTCAGCTCGATCAGCCGGGCCTCGCTCATGGCTCCGGTGTAGAAGGAGCCGATCTGGTTGTGGTCGGCGTCCGTCGTGCAGACGAAGCGGGCGGTGTGCAGGACCTCGGAGATCCGCACCGAGCCGGTGTCGACGCCGTGGCGGTCGAGCCAGGCCCGGTACTCGTCGAAGTCGGAGCCCGCGGCGCCGACCAGGATCGGGGCGGTGCCGAGCAGGCCCATGCCGAAGCAGATGTTGGCGGCGACACCTCCCCGGCGCACGTCCAGGTTGTCGACCAGGAAGGAGAGCGAAACCGTGTGCAGCTGATCGGCGACCAGCTGGTCGGCGAATCGGCCGGGGAAGGTCATGAGGTGGTCGGTGGCGATGGAGCCGGTGACTGCGATACGCACGGGGGACTGCTCCTGCGGAGGTCGGGGGGAACGGTGTCCACGTTCCCTGGGCAGCGTGACAGGTGAGAGCCCGGAAAACGGGGCCCCCTCACGCTACCGGTTCCCTCGCTGACCCGAAGGGGAGAAATTACCCGATAGTAGGTCTTTCTTCCTGAGGTCTGTGGTGCCTACGGTGCGGACATGTCGAACCACATCGCCCCGCACGAGTCCGAGACCGGCCTGGCCGAGCTGCGCGGAGACTGCGCCCGGATGGCTCCGCACTGGGTGGTACCCGCGAAGACCGCCGCCACCCCTGTGACGGCTTCCCTGATTCACGGGGTGACCGTGCCGCCCGCCTCGGCCAGGCTGATCGACGCGATGTCGGAGTACGGCGACTGACGATCGCGCGCCGGCCGCTCCCGGACCGCGCTCCCGCCGCAACTGCCGCCCCACGGGGGAACCATGCGCTCCCCCGCCCCGTCCCATCGGTGTCCGCACCCGAGGGGCGGGCCATATGCCGGCCAGGCGTATGACGGCAAGGCAGGCGAAGGAGCGATCCGGTGAGCACCGAGCGACCCGACAACGATGTGACCGGCCCCCGGCGGCGTTCGCCGCTCGCCGTGGCCTCGGTGGCGGCAGCCGTACTGCTGGCCGGTGGCGGCGGCGCGTACTGGGCCGCGGCGGACGGCGGCAGTGGCGAGGGCAGCGCGGGCAGCGGCGCCGGCACTCCCCCGCCGCTCTCCCTGGACGAGCGGACGGGTGGGCCGGACACGCATTCCACCGGCTCATCGGCCCCGCCGCGGGGCATCGCGCCGGGCGAGCCCGATCCGCACGGCGAACGGCTGGTCTACCGCGCGGCCGGGGCCCTGCCGGACGGTCCTGCGAAGGCCGCCGTCCAGCGCACGAGCGGAACCGTCTCCGCGGCCGAGGTGACCCGGCTGGCGAAGGCGCTCGGCCTGAAGGGCGCCCCGCAGGCCGAGGGCGCCTCGTGGAAGGTTGGCTCCGACGGGGACGGCTCCGGGCCGGTCCTGCGGGTGGACAAGCAGGCGCCCGGCACCTGGACCTTCGCCCGGTACGGCTCCGGGGGGACGGACAACTGCGGGAACAAGGCGACCTGTTCGGGCAAGCACGTGGCTCCGGGCGGATCGGGATCGCCGGTGAGCGAGAAGGCCGCCAAGGCCGCCGCGGTGCCCGTGCTGAAGGCGGCCGGTCAGGACGGCGCCGCCCTCGACGCCCGTCAGCTGATGGGCTCCGCACGGGTGGTGAACGCGGATCCGGTGGTGGACGGACTGCCGACCTACGGCTGGGCGACCGGGATCCAGGTCGGTGCCGACGGTGAGGTGATCGGCGGTGGCGGGCAGTTGAAGGGGCTGGAGAAGGGCGCCGACTATCCCGTGATCGGCGCGGCCGAGGCGCTGAGGCAGCTGAACGCCGCACAGCCCTCGAACAGCCGCAAGAACATCGGCGGGTGCGCGACCGTCGCGCCGCTGAAGGACGACAAGAAGCCGACCGGGGTCACCTGCGGCGCACGGACCGGGGCGGAACCGGCGACGACGACGGTGACGGTCGACAAGGCCGTCTTCGGCCTGTCGGCGCGGTACGTGGAGGGGAAGCAGCTGCTCGTACCGTCCTGGATCTTCACGGTCCGGCCGGCCTCGGGCGGGACGGGCGACACCGTCACCCAGGTGGCGGTGGACCCGGAGTACCTGGCGAAGGACGCCCCGTCGGAGAAGACCCCGGACACGGGCGCGACGACGCATGCCGGTGGCGCGATCCAGTCGTACAGCGCCGACGGGCGGACGCTGTCGGTGACGTTCTGGGGCGGCGCGTGCAGTACGTACGAGGTGAGCGCGAGCGAGGACGGCGACGCCGTGCGGGTGACCGTGACGGAGTCGGAGCCGGACCCGAAGAAGGTCTGCGTCATGATCGCCAAGGAGCTGACCCGTACGGTCACGCTGGACCAGCCGCTGGGCGACCGGAAGGTCCTCGACGCCGCGTCGGGCGGCGCGGTGGCGCAGAGGTGACGTGACGCCGCTCCGCAGCGGCCACACAGCGGTACGGCGGCGGCCCCGGGTCATCGACACCTCCGACAACTACGCCTTCTGGGTCGACGACAGCTTGGGCGGCCAGAGCGAGCGGCTGCTCGGGAAGTGGCGGCGCAGCC